>JAWVEM010000336.1:0-3149 GCA_033856735.1 Blastocatellia bacterium | reverse complement strand
CGACCGTCTACACTCTGCTGAGACGTACGCCATCGTAACCGCAAACCAAGGGGAGTCTTAACATGGGGAGTAACAGAATATCGAAGTGCCTCTTCGGCATGGTCTTTTCCGCAATTCTTTTTTCCGCCTCACTCAACAGCCAGGCACAAACACCAAGTCCTTCACCGTCGCCGCAACCTTCGGCGACGCCGACGTTGGAGAGGCAATTTTTCAAAAACGTCCTAAGTGACCAGAAAGCGATCTGGACCTCACCATTTCATCTGCACGCCAGCGACGCGCGATGGCTGGCGCCGCTGGGGTTGGGGACTGCGGCCTTGATCGCCACCGATCGGCGCACGGGCGACGCGGTTGGCACGTCAACCAAACAATTGAATATCAGCCGCATTGTGAGTTACGCAGGCTCAGGTTATGGCGCGGGCGGAGTTGCCGCGACGTTTTATTTGTTGGGACGAGCCACGAATAACCGGCGAGCTCGAGAGACGGGCATTCTCGGCGCAGAAGCATTGATCGATAGCGCGATCGTCGTGACCGCGCTGAAAGAAATCACACAACGTCGTCGCCCGACTGCCGTCAAGGGACGCGGCGATTTCTTTGACGGAGGATCTTCCTTTCCTTCAGGACACAGCGTCGAGGCATGGTCACTCGCGACCGTTGTCGCCAATGAATATCACGACCGTCGTCTGGTGCAAGTGGCCGCTTATGGAATTGCCAGCGCCGTTAGTATCGCTCGGTTCACGGGGCGCAACCATTATCTTTCTGACGTGCTGGTTGGGAGCGCGTTGGGTTATGGCATTGGGCGGTATGTCTATCACGTGCATCACCGCAAAGAGTCTGTGTCAGGCTCAGGCTCGGGCGGTGAAGAGGAGTCGAGCGGACGCTCGCGGGCGTGGCCGCTGATTGCTCCTGAATACGAGCGCCATGCGCACGAGTACGGTGTCGCTCTCGCGTGGAGCTTTTAACAACTCAAGCTGGAATGGCTTGGGGCTGGCCGCCTGAGGTGCGGAAGGGCTTCGGCTTTCCGATGGGATTTTTCAATCTCTTCGAGGCTATGCCTCGAAACGGAGGCATAGCCTTGAGTTCATTTCACTCGCGCTATCGGAAAGCCAGAGGCCTTCCGCACATCAAGCGGCAAGCCGGAAAGTTTTGGGAGGCGCTTCCCGTGGCGACGCGGCGCACAAGTAGCCGCCAGCTTGCTGATATTGGAAAGAAGTCCGTTGATAGAGAACCCACAGGCTGGCAGCGTGTGATACTGAAATATGTTTGATTCGGTTCGCACACGATTGACGCTTTGGTACGCCGGCGTGCTGGCGCTATCGCTGATCGCTTTCGCGGTGCTCGTTTATTATGCGGCCGCGGGGATTTTTTACGCACGCCAGGACGAGTCGTTGCGCTCCACGGCTGAAACAGTGGCGAGCGCATACGTGCAGGAATTGGAAGAAGAACAATCCGTGGCGAAAGCCAACGAGGTCGTCCTGGCCCAGATGGTCTTTCCAAATCGTTACGTGGAAGTTGTCGGCGCCGATGGCCGCGTAGCCGCTTGGTCGAGCAACCTTGTCGGTCACCAGTTGACGATTCCCGGACCGGCGCTCGGCGAAGCGCGCCAGCGCGGCGGCAGCTTTGTAGTTTTGAATGGCTTGCGCGTCGCGGTCGTGCCCTTATCACGGGATAGCAATAAGCAACTCGGCTTCGCGATCGTGGCTGAACCTTTGAGCGTTATCGAGGAGGGCCTGCGGCGTTTGCGCCGCGATTTTCTTTTCGGCGTTCCGCTGATTCTGCTGTTTGCTTCACTGGCCGGATATTTTCTGGCGCGCAAGAGTCTTTCGCCAATTGCCCGGATGAATCAACAGACCCAGCGGATCACGGCGGAAAATCTTTCGGCGCAGCTTGATGTGGCGAACCCGCGGGATGAGGTAGGGCAGTTGGGCCTGACGGTCAACGCGCTGCTGGCGCGACTGAGTGCGGCTTTCCAGGAGCAAAAACGTTTTATCGCTGATGCTTCGCACGAGTTGAGGACGCCGCTTGCCGTACTGCGTGGCGAAACTGAAGTCGCCTTGGAAAGGGAGCGCGCTCCGGACGAATATCAGGAATCTTTGGCGCTGATCAAGGAGGAAGCTGAGCGCCTGTCGCGGATCGTTGAAAATCTTTTCCTGTTGGCGCGCGAGCCTGTCGACGCGCATTCGATGATCCGAGAGCCGTTGCGGCTGGATGAACTCGTCGCTGACTGCGCCCGGGCGGGGCAGGTCCTGGCAACACAAAAAGGATTACAGCTAAAGATCGATGGCAGCATGTCGGCGATAACTCTAAACGGCGATGATGAGATGTTGAAGCGAATGCTGCTCAACCTCTTGGACAATGCGGTGAAGTACACGCCGCCCGGCGGCTGCATCAGCATCGCGTTGGGATCGCGGAACGGCGATGCCCACATAGTCGTTACCGATACCGGCATCGGCATCCCGACGGCGGATCAGCCGCGCATCTTCGATCGTTTTTATCGAGTCGACAAGGCGCGCTCTCGCGCTTTGGGCGGCGCGGGTCTGGGTCTCTCAATCGCCCGGTGGATCGTCGAGGGTCACGGTGGATCGCTTTCAGTTGAGAGTGCGCTGGGACATGGAAGTGCTTTTTCGGTGGAGTTGCCGTTGAAAGAGTAAAAGATAATTCATTGTCATTTGATCTGAACTGACTAGTTTCCTACCGTGATTCGTCAGCAATACTTGGGGCTCTAGAGATGTCTAACGACTCTAATTTCAATTTGAAATCTGGAATTTTGAATCCCACCTGATCCTCTCATTCCTCCCGCCGTCGTCGCGCTGAGGTTTGGGCGCTTCGCAGGCTGTCAATAAATGTTTCCTCGCTGAATTTTACGGCGCCGGCTTTAGTCAGCCGGGCTAACTCCTTGAACAACTTCTCATCCACCTCTTTGAAGTTAAAGCATGACTTGCCCTGCATCCGTTTCTTCAATTCGGGTGACATGCCCTTCAACAGATCCGGGCTGGCATAGACCGACATCAGGTAGAAGCTGACATACGCTTTGCCCAGGCGCACGCCGCCAAAGCAAAGCGGCTGTTTGTTCTTCATGATGTGCCGCGTGTTCAGCATGAAACACGACTGATCGTCTTTGGCGACATCCATCTTCTTCACATAGGGCTGCA
>JAWVEM010000335.1:0-4145 GCA_033856735.1 Blastocatellia bacterium | reverse complement strand
GCCAGTGTGACCTGTCTGGGCACCAAATCTGCGCACCAAGGCGATTCATTCGGCACATTATTTAACTATCGAAACCGTTAGGCCTCTAATCGAAGTACGAACGACAACATGTTGTCATGTGTGGCCTTTGTTCAGGCGGCTGCCAGGCCGATGGTTTCAAAGGTTCGATGGAGTTCTTGGCGCAGCGCGACGTAGTGATGATCCAAGGGGGCGCTGACTTTGGGCGGCCTGCGACAAGGACGGACGACGCCGGCCAATAGGGGCTTGATGACTTTCTCGCGTAGGAGGAGGTAGGCACACAGAGTCCGCACTCCGGGAGGATCGACAGCGTAGCGGCGCGATCGCTCGATCCGACGGACCAGCGTCTTGCCGACCAGTTTTGCCACGTCGTAGGCCGCGTTGCGTGCCGAATACATGTTGGGATCCTGACCTGAGCGCTGCCGTACGGCTTCTGCCAACTGCGCCACTGTGAAGCCGTTGGGCCTTGTGGAAAGCGCAACGACGGCGTCGACCACGTGACGGTTGCGGGCTTTATTGAGATCGATGCCCGCCAATCGCCGGGTCCCACGTGTCGTGGGCTCGCTTAAACCCTCAAAGGCCCCTTCATCCAGGAAGCTGACGTGCGCAGCCTGGACGGTACCGAGAAATCGCACCAGCATGTCCCGCATGCGCTCGAGCAACGCTGGCAACTTTTCCAGCATCTTGCCGCAACGCAGTTCCTTGGCATTGTGGACGACCACTTCGATGCGTAGGACGCGGCCGCCCTTGTCGTAGATTTTCAGTGTCAGATTACCCCATTTGATCTTAAAGACCGTCAGATCGTAGCTGGCCGCCTGCACCGCTTTGAACACCTCTGTTCGCTCGCGTCCCCGCTTTGCTGTGTGATGCGGGCGATGCGAAAAACCAAAGATAGTTTTCACTTGCTTGAGCTCCAACGGCGCTCGAGTGCGGTCGATGAGCTTTTGATATACCTCGTCCATCGTCGTGCCGCGCCAGAACAACAGGTTGCGACTCAATTCAAGCTGGAAGACAGAATACTGATAGGCAAAGCCGCTGCGCTCGCGGTCCTCGTTGGGGAGCGCAAAGCACAGGCAGGTAGAGTAGATCCACCGCTCGCAGAGCTTGCGTAGACGTGCGATGGTTTCAACTCGGTTCAACTCAGCCGCCAGACGACTGATCTCGGAAAAATCGCTGCCTTCTATGAAGCAGTTGCCGTTCTTAACCGCCACGACCCGCTTTCGCCGGGCGAGGCGCTCCACCCACTCGTGACCGTTCAAGATCACCTGCGCGCCAAACGGTGGATAGCCGCACATCCTGATCGTTACATGACCCCACTCCTGATCTATCAGATGAAAGTAGAAATGCCTGACATACGGCCAGCTTTTTCGATGCCGTATCTCGGTGATCCGGCCCTCTCCATTGCGCTTGACTTCCCATACCGGAGCCGGAGCGTTGCTCTTGATCACGCAAAACAGGCCGCAAAATTTCGGATCGTTGGGCTCGTACGGCTGCGCCAATTCGTGCTTGCGGTCGCGTGCCTGCGCCTCGATGATGGGAATACCCTGCTTGGCGCAGAACGCATGGAGGCGGCGCGAAAAGGTCCCCGCCATTTCGCGCAGATGTTCATCGTCGAGATTCGAATCGTCGCCGTACAAGCGTCGCCACCACGAGCGCACGCCGCCTCCAGTTTGTCCCAGTGGATAGAAAGCGTTCAGCACGATACGGTCCACGCAGTCGTAGGTCCCCTGCAATAGCTCGGCGTAGTACTGGGAAAACTCCTCGGACGCGATCATACCAAGGCCCCCCACTCGTCCTCCTCAGGTTACGCGCGAATGTAACGGGCGCAACGTGAGCTGTTCGCCAAAGGCGAACCTCCCGTTCCCAGCGAAGTCTGGGAAAGGGCGTAGATTCTTACCGCGCGATTCTTTGACAGAATGACTTTAACATTGATATCGGCAGAGAGGCGCTCAGGCGGCTGCCAGCAATTCGACAATTTGATTGATGGCTTTGTCGGCGCGGTGGTAGGCGGCTTCGAGCTGGCTGTGTGGACGATGTTTTGCGTCGGGCTGGTGATGGAAGTGGCTGTTGGCGAGTGGTCCGCACAGACGTTTGTGGAAGAATAGAAACAGCAACGCGACCTGGACACCCTTCGGGGTGAGGCGGTAGGCGTAGCGGGTTCCGTCACGCTCGATAAGTCCATGACCCTTGAGTTTGCGCAGGTCGTAGCGAAGTTGATTGAGACCGTAACCTTTATCGGAGAGATGGAAGGTGGTCAGGACGGCCTGATGGATCTGCTTGGCTGTCCATCCGCCGACGTGAGTGCCGCCATGCAGGAGAACCTCGCATAGGCGGATGACGCGCGTATCGTGGATTTTGATGCCAGGATAGCGGACCGAGCCGATGGTGATGGGCAGAGCAATCCGCTGCAGGAGAGGAAAGTCGACGTGGACGTTGAGCCATTGCGCTTGGAAGCCGGCGAAACGGTCAGTGATGGCTTGGAACGTCTGACGGACCGCATCGAGATGGTCCAACCCTTTCTTGAGACCGAAGTCGGTGAGGTTGTTGGAGCAGAGTTCGTTACGGAGGAAAGTCGAGAACTTTTCATACTGCTTGAGGAAGGCGCTCTTGAAATAGGCGCGGAAGACATGATGGCCATGCTCGATCTGATCGATGACGGTAGCGAGCTTGCCGCGGTGCCTGCGGTGCAGGCGGGTGCCGAAGATCTCGGCAATCTTGTTGGCGGTAAGCCGCCACAGGCCGAGTTCACAACTTCGCTCGAACAGCTTGTGGATGGGAAAGTTGCGCTTAAAAATAAAGTTACGGCAATACTCGATCTGGCTGATGGCATAGAAGCGTGACAGGTTGAGCTGTTTGCGCTCTTTGGCAGAGAACTTCGGCCCCAGGATCAGGGTCCAGTAGTCGAGGCGTTTGCGGATGATTTCCGGGCTCAGTCGGTCGGCGGCGGCCTGCAGCGCGGCGACGTCGTCGATGGCCAGGAAGGCATTGTCGTTTTTGCGGAAGCCTATCTGTGCACGGTTGAGTTCCTGCTCGATGAAGCTGTGGCCGTTAAGATAATAGGTGGTCTGGAAGGGGAAGAAGGAGGCCACACGCATCACCATGGGGCCGAGAACTTCATCGCGGATGTAGAAGTAGTAGTGCGTGAAGCGACTGCGCTGGTGGGCAAGGATGCGGTAGTGCGGGTCCTTGGTGGGGTATTTCGGCATGCTGATGCGGAAGGTCGGCCCCTGCTCCATGCTCTTGAAGATGTAATAGACGCCGTAGGCGTTGTTCTTTGACATTCGACGTTGCCAGGGAAGGACATGGTCTTCCTTGCGCACGCCCTTCTCGGCCCACGTGATCGGGGTATGATGATTACGCGCGAAGGCTTCCACCCAGTTCTGGTAGTCGGCGGTGCGCTGGCTCAAGATTTCCTTGCTCACCACTGGAATGCCGAGCACCTGACGGAAGAAGTGCACCACCTGCTCGGGCCGCGACAGGGCGCTGAGGTAACCGTGAATGACAATGCGGTCGAAGCAGTGGTAAACAAACGCGAGGAGGTTGCCGAACAGCTTGGTGAATATTTCCATGGCAAACACCGGTAAGGGTCGAAGACCGATCAAGCCTGGAGCGGGCCAGCGCATCGTGGATGGCAAGAACTTTCGTCTCGCCGACGAAGTTCGCTACATTCTGGGCCGAGCTGCCGAGCATGATGGGCGCGTCATTACGATCGGTCAGATTATCCTGTTTTCCACCGAGACGGGCGATGCGTGGCTGATTGAACCTTCCGATCAACTCGCCGCACGGCTGGCCCGCGATGGGGACCCCGAGCCATTCCACATCGAAGAAAACGAGACCACCTTCACGATTGACTGGAAGGGGCGCTATCGCATCGAGGGAGACGCATTCGTCTACATGGATCGAGAAACCGGGCGGCTCGCCACGATCCACGGCTATCCAACGCACAAACTAATTCAGAAGGGATGATGCTGAAAATTTCAAATATCTTTGGCTAGATATTGGATCGCCTTGCTGAGTCTGTTTGGGTCAATCTGCTCGGGCCTAGCCTTGGCCGGTTTGGCTACCTTCCGCAGGCTGGCCACCAATTCCGCGCGCCGCTCGGCTTCCGTCTCGCTGATCTGATTCAA
>JAWVEM010000334.1:0-8884 GCA_033856735.1 Blastocatellia bacterium | reverse complement strand
TCAATTACGAGCGCTGGCGTTGGCCGGTCACGATTGGGGTGATAGGCGCGGAGGTAATCGCTGCGATCTTGCTGATTGTTTCACGGACGGTGCGATGGGGCGCATTGATGGCGGCGCTGATGCTAATCGGCTTTAGTGGGTTCGCTCTTTATTACGTTTATGTTTTGCATGGCGAGCCGTTGGAGTGCGGCTGCTTTGGCGGAATTATCGGCAGCCAGTTGGGGCTGAAAACCGCGCTGCGAAATTTGGTGCTGCTGGTTCCCGCCTTGATCGTCTTCTTCGGAGCGCGACGGAAAAGAGAGCCGCAAAAAGGCACAGAAGGCACATAAGGAATTTCAGCTTAGGTGCGAGTTGGTTAGTCTTTCTGCTGCTTCGTGTGCCTCTTAGTGGCTAATACTTTCCATGTTCAGCGTCGCTTCATCCGCGCGATTTCATACCTTGTATTGGCAATTCGTTCCTCGGCATCCGGATGATCGGAAAAGAGCGAACCCAGCAAATTCGAATTTTCTTCCTCAATGCGCTGCAGCTTCTGAAACATGGTCACCATGCCCTGCGGATCGAATCCCGCTCGCGGCATCGTTCGCACTCCGAGAAAATCCGCTTCGCGCTCTTCGTCGCGGGTGTGAAATGTTAACATCCATCCCCCGCCGATTTGTCCCAGGGCAACTCCCAAATCTCGCGCCGCGTCGCCCGCCACGCCGGTCAGTTCGCCGATTTGCTTGGCAATATCGTTGTATTCCTGCGATTGCTTGAGCGTCTTCAAGCTGTGCCGCGCTGCCACGTGGCCCACTTCATGAGCCAGCACCGACGCGAGTTCGTTGTCGTTGGCGAGCTTGAGCAGGGCCGTGGTGATGTAGATGTGACCGCCGGGAAGCGAGAAGCCGTTAATCTCGCGACTCTGAATTACGTGGAACTTGTAGAGCATGGCTGGGCGCAGGCTGGCCTTCGCGCAACGTTGACCGATTCGATCCACCCGGTCGAGTCCCACGTCGGTCAAGTTGTATTTCTTGGTAACTTCGCGATGAAGCTGCGTGCCCAGCTTGACCTCGTCACGCTCATTCAACAAGCCTGCGTTTGAATAACGAGCGTTACGAAAATCCGAATAGGGATCGTCGTATTGGCCGAGTGTATTTGTTGTTCGCGCATGATTCGCCGGCGCGCTCGCAAGCTTTTGCGAACGGAACAGCGGCAAACTCTGTGCACTTGCGGCGTAGAGCACTGCCGCCATCGTGGCAACAAGGACATTGAAGCGGGGTTTTATTTTTTTCATTGATTTGTGCCGAGACCTTTCGGATCGGATGATAAGCGAGTAAGGCGTCAGTGGAAAGTCGAACAGGCCTTATTTGATGCTTCTCAGGAATCTGCCTGCGTCGTCTCGTCATCGAGACTCGGCTCGTCTGGGAGCGTCGCGACCTGGTCGCTACCGCTCCCGGTACTTCACATTTCGCGCTGTTGGCGCTCCCAGCATTGTTGTCGCTTACTTCACCAATTGCTATACTCCGCCATTCGTTCAATCAGTACACAATCCTAAGGAAGATCAATTGAGCATTCTCGTCGACAAATCCACGCGCCTGGTCGTCCAGGGCATTACCGGTAAGGAAGGTACGTTCCATACGAAGCAGATGGTTGAGTATGGAACCAACGTCGTCGGTGGAGTAACGCCCGGCAAGGGCGGCTCGACGCACGAAGGCATTCCCGTTTTCAATACCGTCGCCGACGCAGTCAAAGAAGCCGGCGCGAACGCCTCTGTGATCTACGTGCCGCCGGCGTTTGCCGCCGACGCGATCATGGAAGCGGCCGATGCCGGGGTTCCAGTCGTGGTTTGCATCACAGAAGGCATTCCGTCTTTGGACATGGTGAAGGTCAAGGAATACCTCGCCGGTAGATCGACTCGCCTGATTGGACCGAACTGTCCGGGGATTATCTCACCCGGCAAATGCAAGATTGGGATCATGCCCGGCCACATCCATCGTGAGGGTCGCGTGGGCGTGGTGTCGCGTTCAGGAACGTTGACTTATGAAGCGGTTGGCCAGTTGACGGCGCTCGGCCTCGGTCAGTCATCAGCGATTGGAATCGGCGGTGATCCGATTGTCGGCACAACACATGTTGATGCGCTCAGGTTATTTCAGGAAGACAGTGAAACCGATGGCATCGTAATGATTGGGGAGATTGGCGGGACGGCTGAAGAGGAAGCGGCAGCGTTCGCGAAGGAAAATATTACTAAGCCAATCGTCGCCTTCATCGCCGGACAGACTGCGCCGCCCGGACGACGCATGGGCCACGCCGGAGCGATCATCGCCGGTGGCAAGGGAACGGCCGCAGAGAAGATGGCGGCGCTTCAAAGTGCGGGTATTCATGTAGTGAAATCACCTGCTGACATCGGCTCCGCCATGAAGGAAGCGCTGGCGTGAGATGGCCAACAACTAATGAAGACTGGGTGGAGCCCGGTGATTGGTGGTTGGGTTCGTAATGGAAACCGTTTAAAGGGCAGCGACATAGTTGACTCCGCGCGGGCTTCTGTCGAACTTCGATGCGGCCGCTGCAATGGTTCTGCCAATCTGATGCGCGGCAAGTCTTGGACTTGCCGAAACATGGCCCATTAATCTGAACGGTCTCTGACCGTGACGGGTCGAAGACCCGAATGAAAAAGAAGGTTCGCCGCCGGCAAGTCGCAGACTTGCCGCGCATCAGAGTGGCAGAGCCATTGCCGCAATGAGTCAAGTATATTAGTGCCGTTTAAACGGTTTCCGATTGTAACGGCCACTAAATTCACCGCGCTAAAGCGTCGGTGCAAATGAGAGCGGTAAGGCAAACTAAAGCAGCAGCTCAAAACACCAATGAAGACCTGTCCCTCTTGCCGTAGAGCTTACGAAGATGACTCGCTCGTATTTTGTCTCGACGATGGCTCGAGACTGGTGCGAGAAGCGGCCGCATCGGATCCCAATGCTACATGGAATCTGCCACCTCCCGGTCCAACCGTAGCCAGTCCACGTCCGACTCAACCAACAGCGCAATCGACCATCACGTCTCGACCCGAACAGTTTCAAAAGCAGGCGAGGTCAGACGACACCAGCGGCGAATCAAGAAGGAGCGTACTGCCTTGGGTGTTTGCGATCGTGCTGGTGCTCGCCGCTTCCGGTGTTCTGATCGCGTGGTTCATGACCCGCAGCGGCGGCGGCGACGTGAGTGGCAAGTATCCGGTACCGACTCCAGTACCGATTATCGTCGCTTCACCTTCGCCGATGGCAACGCCCGAAACAAAAAGTTCTCCTACGCCTGATGAAAGGCCGTCCGCGACACCCGCGCGCTCGCCGGCGCCAACGCCTGTCACCACTCCGATGAAAGAACGTCCTAAGCCGATGTTCACTACGCTTAACAACACCAGCCTTAACGGAACCCGAATTACCTACTACCAGCGGGCGAGCTTCGCGCTCTGCAAGGCCGACTGCGCCGGCAATGCGAACTGCAAGGGCCTGGCATGGATCCGGCCCGGCGCGTACAATCCCAGCGACCCTGGAATGTGCTATTTGCTGTCCGCTGTCACCCAAAGAGTTTCGCACGAGTGCTGCATCGCAGCGGTGAAGAATTGAGGTCAGTACCGGCGGTAGCGACCCAATCACTACGAAAAACCAGAAATCTCAAAGGTATTGCTGAATAAAATTTTATGAGGAACAATGGCAGAACAAGCAGGTAACCTAACATTCGCAATCATCAAGCCCGACGCCGTGCGCTCGGGTTACACGGGAAAAATAATCGATCGAATTATTTCGCATGGGTTTCGTATCCGCGCCATGAAAATGATTCAACAGTCGCGCGCCCAGGCCGAAGGCTTCTACGATGTGCACCACGGCAAACCATTCTTTGAAGGCTTGACCGAATTCATGTCGAGCGCGCCGTGCGTGGTGATGGTGCTCGAGCACGATGGAGCAGTAAAAGCCTGGCGCGATCTGATGGGCGCCACCGATCCCGCCAAAGCCGACGCCGGAACCATTCGCAAAGAGTTTGGCGCTTCGGTCGGTGAGAATGCCACGCATGGCTCGGACTCTGACGAGAATGCCGCGATCGAGATTGCGTACTTCTTTAATCGCCTGGAAATTGTTTGAAGGATTTATGTTTAGCAGCGGCACTTGTGCCGCTCCAACTCGGCGCCGGACAAGTCCGGCGTCTAAACGAATAAGTTCGAGGCTCAGATGAAACGCTGCCCCACTTGTAACCAAACATTCTCAGAAGGCTGGCTGAGTTTTTGTACTCAGGACGGCACCACTCTGGTTGAGGACTCGTTCTCCAGGGATGAGCCGCCGGCGACGATGATGGCGCCGGCGCCCCCGCCGATCTCGAATCCGCTTCCGCCGGCAAATTGGAACCCACCGTCGGGCGGTTTGGGTGCGGGCCAATTTGCCCAGCCACAACCGCTTCAGGCGGGCTGGCAACCGCCGCCGCCACCGGCTTACGCTGCCGGACCAAAGCAGGGTACCGCGGTAGCCGCTCTCATCCTGGGAATCTTTACCGTGACGATTGGCTGGTGTTGTTATCTCGGAGTGATCACCGGTCCCGTGGCGATTGGGCTGGGGATATATTCGCTCAACCAGATCAAGAACTATCCTGATAAATTCACCGGCAAGCCTTTCGCGATCACGGGAATTATCACTGGCGCCGTTTACTTCCTCGGTCTGGCGCTTTTCATCTTGCTTTACGGCGTGGCGATTTTTACGCAAGGCATTAAGTAGGCGCCGTCGCACCCAATCTTATCGTGAAGCGCTGTCCCACATGTAACCGCTCCTTCGCCGACGACACGCTAAGCTTCTGTTTGGAAGACGGCACGCCGTTGGTCCGCGATGCCGGGCGGGCCGATTCCCAGGAGACTCTGATTTCACCTGCGCCCTTCGCATCGCCGATTGAGCGCGGCAATGATTTGCCTCCCACGCAAACCTACGGTCAGTTGCCCGGCAAAGCAACGATAAGCGCGTCGCAGTTCGTACCTCCTGGTCCATCATTCACTTCCCAGGAAAAGCCGCGCCGGACATGGCTCTGGGTTGTAGTTATCCTGGCGATTGTCTTTTTCGTCATTGGCGGAATAGTGATCGCGGCGATATTCATTCCGCCGATGCTGCGTGACACGCGCAACGACAATCGATCCCAGCCCACGCCGACTCGTTCGGAGTGGACCACCACGCCGACGCCCATAGCCTCGCCTTCTCTGCAAGCCGACGACGTGCCGGAGGATGAGGACGAAGTTTTGCACCAACTCACTAAGCTGGAAGACGAGTGGGCGCGAGCGAATGTAGAAGGGGACAAGCAAGCGCTCGAGCGAATCCTCGCTGACGACTATGTTGGCAACACGGACGACCGCACTAAACGCCAGTACATCGATTCGCTGAAGCCCGATCCGTCGATCAAGTCTTGGGAGTTTCAGGATTTGACGGTTGATCAGACGGACGATCGGGCGACGTTGAGCGGTACCTTGCGGGAAGTAACGACTAACGGGCCGGACTCTTACACTTTTGTCGACACGTTCGTTTGGCGCGATCACCGTTGGCAAGCTGCGGCATCGCACACCACTCGTGTAAAATAATTTGGAATTGGTAAATTCGAATTGCGAATTTGTATGGACAAGGTCGAGTTAGAAAAAAGAACGAAGCAGTTCGCGCTGAGAGTTATTGCGTTTGCGCACCTTGCGATTGGAAGCGGCAAGAGCTGGCAACTCAATCCGAGATTTGAAATTTGAGATCTGAAATTTGAAATTAAGAATATGTCCATCATCACCGAAGTAATTGAATCCACTAAAGCCATCATCCAGGGCATGAGTGTCACCCTGTCCTATCTGCCAAAGCGCAAGCAGACCGTTCAATATCCTGAGGAGCCTGTCACCGTCCAGCCGCGTTATCGCGGCCAGCATTTGCTGCACGTCGATGAACTGGGCCGCGAGAAATGTGTGGCCTGTTTTCTTTGCGCGGCTGCTTGTCCGTCTGAATGCATCTACATCGAGGCCGCGGACGACCCGCGTCCGGCCGAGGAACGCATCGGTGTCGATGAACGCTATGCCAAAATCTACAACATAGACTATGGGCGCTGCATATTTTGCGGTTATTGCGTCGAAGCTTGTCCGAAAGACGCCATCACCCACGGCTACAACTTTGAGTTGTCGGTTTACAACCGCGCCGATCTGCTGAAGCGCAAAGACGACCTGCTGATCACCAAGCAGATACAGTCAAAAAATTATCGCGTGGCATTTTCGGATGAGGATGTGGATTCAGAGTGGAAAGAAGTCTAGAAAGCATCTAGATACTAGTTTGCGGTCAGCGTCCTGAGCTTCGCTCCATAGGAGCGAAATATTTATAGCTCCAGCGTAACTCCCGTTCTCTGCTCCGCTCGAAGCGACATCGCGATGTCGCTTCGAGCGGAGTTGTTTTATGGGAAAAGAATCGGTGCTATAAAGATTACGCTCCTAAGGGAGCTCTAATGCCTGCTTATGCGTGAATTTCACTACCGCTGGCAATTCGATCTCGAATCGTCACCCGAACAACTTTGGCCGCTGCTGGCCGACACTAATCGGTTCAATCGCGACACCGGAGTGCCGGCGGTTCAGATGGTCCAGGGTGAAGGCCAGGGTCTGAAGAACGCGCGCCGACGGTTACGGCTGTCGGCGTTTGGCATTCCGGTCGAATGGGAGGAGCAGCCGTTTGAGTGGATCAGACCCACGCGGTTTGGTGTGACGCGCCAGTACAGCAAAGGTCCGATCAGCGAGCTCCGCGTGGTAGTTGAACTAACGCCTCTGACGCCGACAGCGGACCGCCATCAGACCGTGAGGACGAAACTGGTCTATCAGGTTTGGGCCCGGCCCCGAAACGCGATCGGACTACTGGCTATTCCGATTCAGATTGGGATTCTTAGTGCGCGCAGCTTTGCCCGCACGGTGCGCGGCTATGACGGGCTGGCGAAACAAGGTCGGACAGCGACGAATAGCTCTACGACAATCAGATTTGTTTCGGGCGGGCGGGCGCGTCTGCTGGGACTGAGTGAAAAAATGGCGGTGGCCGGAACGGACGAAGGGTTGGTCGCCATGCTCGTTGATTACCTGGAAAACGCCGACGAATTATCTCTGGGGCGGATCAGGCCGTACGAACTTGCGCGTCAATGGAGCGAGCCCCGTCGCAAAGTCCTGGAAGGTTGCCTCTGCGCCACCCGCGCGGGCATCCTGGATTTACAGTGGAACTTGATCTGCCCGATGTGTCGCGGAGGGCCGGCCGCTGGTTCGCTCGAGGACATTTCGTCAAATATTCATTGTGCCGGATGCAATATCGATTTTACGGCGAACTTTGAACAGTCAATCGAACTTACCTTTCGACCGAATCCGTCGATTCGTAAAACGGAGGGCGAAACGTTTTGCGTAGGAGGGCCGCAGGTGACGCCCCACATCGCAGTCCAACAACTGCTGGCGCCGCATTCGAAACGCGGGATCGATTTGACTCTCGATCCCGGCCGTTATCGTCTGCGCACGATGAGCATTCCCGGCTGGCAACATTTGCGGGCGACGGAAAATGGCCCGCGCGCCGTGACCTTGCGGGCGACGAATGACGGCTGGGCCGGCGAGGAATTGGAGATCGCCCAGGACGCGGAAATTCAATTTGAAAATGCCACCGCGGACGAGCAGTTGTTCATTCTCGAACGCACGGCCTGGAGTGATGAAGCGGCGACTGCGGCCGAGGTGACGGCGCTGCAAGTCTTTCGCGATCTATTCGCGAGCGAAGCGTTGCGGCCCGGCGAACAGATTTCAGTCGGCACTTTGAGTGTACTATTCACGGATCTGAAAGATTCAACCCGCATGTACCGCGAGATCGGGGATGCGACGGCGTTCGGACGGGTGATGAATCACTTTGACATTCTGAAACAAGTAATCGCCGATGAGGACGGCGCGTTGGTAAAAACTATCGGCGACGCGGTCATGGCCGTTTTCCGTTGCCCCGCGGGGGCCGTGCGTGCCATGCTCCACGCGCAACAGCGTCTGGCTGATCCGCCGGAAGGAATGCCGCCGCTCAGCCTCAAGGCCGGTCTGCACACGGGGCCCTGCATTGCAGTGACCCTGAACGATCGGCTGGATTACTTCGGTTCGACGGTTAACATGGCGGCGCGGCTGGAAGGACAATCCACCGGCGATGATGTGGTTATTTCAACCGCGGTTTATTCTGATCCCGAGGTCCGCGATCTGTTGAGCGATCCGAATAACGGGTTTTCGGCCAGGCGGTTTGAAATTCCGTTGAAAGGATTTGACGCGGAGCAGTTTGAGCTTTGGCGGGTTACACGAATCAGATCGTCGTCAGGTTAAGTGCGAACGCCCTTAGTTCCTTGGGAGAGGGCTTAGGGAGAGGGTGCTTACTAATCATGGGTCGTGTTCCAGGACGGAGTATGGTCAAACGGGGCTTCTGCCCTCAGGCTCTCACCCCGACCCTTGTCCCAAAGGGAAAGGGAGAAAGGCCGAGGATTGTTCCACGACAAGTCCTCCTTCTAAACGGAGACCAGAGGTAAGGAGGACGAGTCGTCCTTCTAAACTAAAACGTACGAGCTATGTCATTGATCGAAACTCAGGACGTCACGCGCGTTTATCAGATGGGGACAAATCTGGTGACCGCGTTGGATCACGTCAACGTAAGCCTGAACGAAGGCGAATTCGTCGCGATTCAGGGAACGTCGGGATCGGGTAAGTCGACTCTGCTGAACTTGCTGGGCGGGCTGGATCGACCCACGACCGGTGAGGTGGTTTTCGATTCAAAGCCGCTTGGGCCCTTGACGAAGACACAGATGGCCCGCTATCGCCGCGACTCTGTAGGCATGATTTTTCAAAACTTCAATTTGATTACCACGATGACCGCGGCCGAGAATGTGCGGC
>JAWVEM010000333.1:0-9714 GCA_033856735.1 Blastocatellia bacterium | reverse complement strand
GCGTATCGGCCAGAAACTGATTGAAGCGCACGATTGGCACCTGCAACTGATGCGCGCCGCCGAACGTTGATGCCCCGGGGACATCGCCGTAACTCGCTTTGTACAGGCGTTCGACCAGATAGCCAGTCCCCTGAAACTCGATCGAAAGGAAGAAGGCGGCCGAGACATTGATGCGCTTGAGTTCAATGCACGCCTGGTCTGAACCACAGGAAGTAATTTGGTCGGTCCAGAAGGCGAGACCACTCGCGTCCGGTTCACGATTGAGAAAGTCATGATAATTCTGACGGACGAAATTGCTCGCATCATCGATCGCGTTCGCCGATGGTTCGTTCGCGCCATCAGCGATCGTCACCGTGGCCGTCGCCGGAGTACTTAAGGCCGCGCCACCGGTTGGGTTTGAAAGCGCTACCGTAAACGTTTCGAATCCTTCCACGAACGAGTCCTGACTAATCAAGACCGTGAAGGGCTTGGTGATATCACCCGCTGCGAACTTGACGGTACCTATGGCGGAAGTGAAGTCACACTTGGGTGATGCTGCGCCCGTGGGCGTCGCACACGGCAAGCCCGTGTCGCCGCTGGTGGCGTAATCAACCGTCGCTGCCCGCGTCGTGTCACCGGTTCGTCTCACGGTGATGGTGACAAAGCCCGAACTCTCAGTCGTGTTGAAGTTAATTGCATTGAAACTAACAAAGCCCCCAACTGGAGTGATGGTGATACTGAATGACTGAGGAAACGAGGTGTCCTGGCCGCCGTTGGCAGTGCCACCATTATCTTTCAGGTTGATCGTGATCGTGGCCGTGCCCCCGGCATTAGCAGCCGGCTGATAAGTCAGCGTGCCGGTCGAGCTGATTGCCGGAACAACCGTAAACAGACTGGGGTTACTGT
This sequence comes from Blastocatellia bacterium, assembly GCA_033856735.1. Lineage (GTDB taxonomy): Bacteria > Acidobacteriota > Blastocatellia > Pyrinomonadales > Pyrinomonadaceae > UBA11740. The sequence continues at coordinate 8,829 of JAWVEM010000333.1, read as the reverse complement.
TGGCCGTTACCTGGAAGTTAACAATTTGACCGGATTCATCAGCCGGGCCTGCCGAAATGTCCGTAGCCCAGTTGTTGACTGTCTGCGCGCCCGCGTTGTTGTTTACCGTTTGATTGCCCCCTTTCGTAAACGTCGGCGCGTCGTTCAACGGCGTAATCGTAATAGTGAAAGTTTGCGATGCAGAGGTGTCAACCCCGCCGTTCGCCGTGCCCCCACTATCCTTGAGGACGACGGTAATCGTTGCCGAGCCATTCGCGTTCGTGGCCGTAGCGTAACTCAGTTGACCGATCGAACTAATCGATGGCCCCGATGAAAACAAAGCCGCGTTGGTGTTGTTGGTTACCTGAAAAGAAAGTGTCTGCCCTGACTCATTTGGCGGCCCCGCTGAGAGATTTGTCGCCCAGTTGACAAAGTGGAAGCCGGTGTCTTCATTTGCCGTTTGGTCCGGTCCTTTGGTGAAGGATGGCTGGTCGTTAACCGGGTTAACAACCAGTAAGAACGTGGCCGTCATGCTTTGACCGTCCGAGCCGGAAGCGGTCACATCAATACCCGCGGAGCCAAATTGTTTGGACGCCGGATTGATCGCCAATATCCACGTCGAGCCAGAGCCGCTGACAGAAATGTTAGTCGAGTCATTTGGGACCAGCGTGAGGTTGTCAGATGTGGCCGTCACACTCGTGACGGGAACTACTCCGCCCACATGGAAAGAGATCTGAAGCTGTCCGTCCTCATTAATTGTCTGGGTGGGAATACTCTCGACAAAGAGTTGCGCTTCGAAGGCTCCGATGTCGACTGTATCGGTCGTATCTGCGTCTGGCCCGTCGATGATTCGACTAAATCCCGGACCGCGCTGATCGTTATTCAGCGGTGGGATATTGGCGTCGCCGCAGTGAGCGACCTGAGTGACGCAGTTGTCTCCTGCGTCGAGCGCTGGCGAGCCGGCCTTGAGGGCCAAGGTCTGAGTCGTCCCTCCATAGTTCGCCAACGGTGAGAGCAACGGATTGACATCAACCATATCGCTATTAACGCCGTTGGTGATACCGCTAAAGCCACCACTTCTGCTGATCAGGTTGTGTCCCAGAGACGTGAAGGTTCCGGAGAGATCACGGCCATTGGCCATGGTTGAGAGGTTCCCCGAAATAATGCTGTTTCTGATCTGAACAGTCGCGCCGTTGTTGCTGTTAATTCCCCCGCCCAGGGTGGTGCAACTGTTATTACTGATCGTGGTGTTAGTGATGTTAATTGGAGTATTGCTTTGGTGGTAGATAGCCCCGCCGTTGCCCCCGCCAGATGCGTTATCGCTGATCGTGCTGTTCATAACATTCAGAGTCCCGCTGCCTTCAACTATTCCACCACCGTTGCCGCTACCGCCGCTGGCAGTATTGTTGTTGATGGTGCTGTTTATAATGTTGAAGGTGCCGGATCCGCTATAGATGCCTCCAGCAGTGCCCGCTGAGTTGTTCCTCACCGTGCTATTAATCAGATCAAATGTGCCCGAACTACTGTTGCCGATGGCGCCCCCGAGAACGGCGAAGTTATTCCGAAGGGTACAGTTTGTGACGGTCACCGCCGCAGTGGTTTGGACATAAATCGCGCCGCCGACATCATGATTTGCGTTCCCATTAGCAATTGTGAGTCCTGAGAAGTTCACTGCTACTGGGCTTAACGGAAACAGTCCGAAGACACGTGTGTCTGGTAAGTTGTTGGCTGAGATCGTCAATTGATTCTGCCCCGGTCCGCTGAATGTCATCGCTGAAGTAATATTCGGCAGTTTGTCAGTCAGAGTAATAGTGCCACTCAGTCCAGTAAGATCGATCGTATCCGGACCGCCACCTGCCCCGCACTCGCCCGCAACCACGCCCGAGGCGGTGTCCGTATTCGCCGCCGTGATTGCTTCTCGCAAAGTGCACAAACCATCACTACCATCCGCCACGTCCGTCGTGCTATTGACCATGATCGTGCTAGCTTCCGGAGTGATTGCGCCTTTGTCTGGCGCCGCACTCGCATAGTTCCGACTTGTCCACAGTGAGATGAACGCACCCAGGGCGACGCAGATCGAAATGAAAAGGAACGCACGGACGCGGGGGCGAAGAGTGGGGGACGACGGCATTTGGTTGCTCCTTGGAAAGACGATGGAGGCGCCAGTCTCAGGGAGTCGGGGAGTCTGAGTACGAGGCGGAAGTGCGAGTTCAAGATATCAACCAGCTCTGCCGAGGATGGCTGACAGCGCGTCATTGCGCGGTGAATGTAGGAACAAAGTTGATTCTTGCTCGCTTACGACGGGGCGAAGAAGGAGAATAAAACAGGTGCCTCGCATTAGGCAATCCCTGCCGCGATCAAGCACTGACCGAGTCACGGCGACGCTGCTTGTATTTTACGAACCGACACGCACGACCCGACACGTCACCGTCACGAGATCATTCGTCAATGTGCTTCTTCAGGTTGCTCGGATCGTAACGGTTCGGGTTGCGCGACCTCGATCTTCTCACCCATTAGGATGCGCACTTCATGTGTCTGGCCGTCATCGACGAGCGCGATTTCATCGCTCGCTTGCTTGAGGCCGTCAAGAAGGACACTCTCGATACCGCGAGAAAGCGAATGCGGATTTTCAACTTTGATTCGATACGTCGAGCCGCCGCGACGATAGTTGATTTCGAACTCGCGCCAGCCCCGCGGAATGCAGGGATCGATGCGCAGGCGATCACCCGCCAGCTTGAACCCGAGAATGTATTCCAACGCCGCGCGATACATCCAGCCCGCCGAACCCGTGTACCACGTCCAACCGCCGCGCCCGGTGTGCGGCGGCACCGCATAGACATCACCCATGGCCACGTAAGGCTCGACTTTGTATTTGTGCAGGCCGGCGCGCGTCGACGAGTGGTTGATCGGATTCAGCAGGCTGAACAACTCGCCCGCCAGATCGCCGTCGCCCAGCATCGCAAACGCGATCACAGTCCAAAGCGCGGCGTGTGTGTACTGCCCTCCGTTTTCGCGCACGCCGGGCACATAGCCTTTCACATAACCCGGATCCAGTTTGCTCTTATCGAATGGCGGAGTGAACAAAACGATCAATCCATCACCGCGACGAATCAGATATTCGTTGACGGCGGCCATAGCCCGCGCCGCGCGATACGACTCCGCGACTCGCGACATCACTGCCCACGTTTGCCCGATCGAATCGATGCGGCATTCATCGTTTTGAGCTGAACCCAAAGGTGTGCCGTCGTCGAAGTAGGCGCGACGATACCAGTCGCCGTCCCAGGCCTGCTCGAGTCCCTTCCGCAATTTTTCCAGGTGCCGGCCATAACGATTGCTGCGCTCCGTCATTTGATATCGTTCGCAGAGCGGCGCAAATCCGCTCAGAACCGTGCAGAGGAACCAGCCCAGCCAGACGCTTTCGCCCTTACCCTCCACCCCGACGCGGTTCATGCCGTCGTTCCAGTCACCGGATCCCATCAGTGGCAGTCCGTGCGCACCAAGGCTGAGGCTGCGATCGATTGCGCGCGCGCAATGCTCCAGCACCGTCGCGCTTTCGGACGAGACACTCGGCTGCAGGTAGTTTTCAATCTGATCGGGCGCCAACACCGGACCTTCGATGAAGGGCACCGTCTCTTCCAGCACCGAATAGTCGCCGGTCACGCTGGTGTAGAAAGACGCGACGTAAGGGAGCCATAACAAATCGTCTGAGAAACGCGTGCGCACGCCGCGACCGGTCGGTTCGTGCCACCAATGCAGTACGTCGCCTTCCTTGAATTGTCGCGCCGCGGCCCTCAGGATCTGGCCCCGCGCCACGTCGGGACGCGAATAAACCAGCGCCATCACGTCCTGCAACTGATCGCGAAAACCAAACGCGCCGCTCGATTGATAGAACGCCGAGCGTCCCTGGACCCGGCACGCCAGCGTCTGGCACAACAGCCAGCGATTTACCAGCGTGTCCATCGAGGCATCGGGTGTCTTGATCTCGATCGTGCCCAATGTCTGGTCCCACGATCCGAGCACTTTTTCGAAAGCTTCGTTGACTGTGTGAAGACTGCGAAAGCGCTGGTTGACTTCCCGAGCTTCTTCGATCGAACCAGCCTGGCCCAATAAGAAGATCACCTGGCGAGCTTCGCCGGGTGCAAGTTCGATCTGAGTCTGAATGGCCGCACACGGATCCAGACCCGCGCCATCGCGGCCGCTAAGCGCGCCGCGGCGCAAGGCCGCCGGCTGGGCCAACGTGCCGTTGCGGCCGATGAACTCTTTCCGATCGCAAGTCGCCGTGAAAAGTCGCTCGCTGGTGCCGGCAAAAGCCACGCGATTCGAAAACTCGTTGTTATAGGAGTTGCGCGCGAAGATCGCTCCTTCATTCTCTTCCAAATCCGTGACGACATGATTTGCCGACGCTTCGCGCGTCACGCCCAGAACCAACTCCTGATAGCTGGTGACCGAGAGCCGGCGCCGCCGGTCTGAACGATTGAGCAGCCGCAGGAGCGAAATCCTGACCGGCGCGTCCAGGGGCGAGAATAAGAGCAGCTCCTGCGAGATGCCGTGGCTGGCATGCTCAAAGACGCTATAGCCCTGGCCATGACGAATTAAATAACCCTGCGCTTCACGTATCGGCAAAGGCGTCGGCGTCCAGGTAGACCCTGAATCTTCATCGCGAATGTAAATGCACTCGGCAGGCGGATCGCTGACCGCGTCATTGGACCAGGGCGTGATCCGGTTTTCATGACTGTTGACCGACCAGGTGAAACCCGAGCCGGTTTCGGTAATCATGAATCCAAAATCCGGGTTGTTCGCGATCACATTGGACCAGGGCGCGGGCGCCCACTGGCCTTCGCCCAGCATCACGACGTACTCGCGCCCGCCATGCGCAAAGCCGCCCAGCCCGTTGAAGAAAGAAAGCTTTGGTGGTTCCGGAGCCGTCTCGGGATAGACCTGCGAGGGAAGACGCGGCTGAAAAGCCGGCGGCAGGGTTTCTTCGATCGGCCGGCGCACGAGCTGATCTTCCAAAGAACCTCTTTCGCAAACGATCACCACGCGCGCCACCGAATGCAGCAGGATTCGCTCGTCTTCGGGCATGATGTCTGAGCGGCGAATGAAAACTCCGCCCGGCTTGTCGATCAGACCCGGCGCGCCCGAGGTCCGCACCGCGAGCTGTAACGTGTCGTGCAGCGACTGCGCATAGCCCGTCGGATGATCGTTCAAGATCACTAGATCAAACTGGAGCCCTTTTGATCGGAGATATTGATGGCCTCTCACCAGTTGGCGGGTCATCTGGATGTCTTCTTCGCAATCGAGGCGCAGGATTACTATGGGAAAGTCGCCGCTGATCCCCTGCGACCAGAGACCTGACTGGGTCAACTTATTCAGCCCCAGGACATGAGGCCGCGGCCGCAGCGACGGATCCGTATAAAGGATGCGGCCGGCGAGTCTCTGAAAAAGATGCGCCTCGTTGGGATCGATGTGCAGGTGAGTCATCTCGACCTGCGCTCGGGTCCAAGCCATGCGCGATTCACGTTCAAAGATATTGGCGTCGCGATATTTTTCAGCCAGCGAGATCGCGTGTTCGCGCGACTGGGCGACACCCGTGGTGAAAACAACCTGCGCCGTTTCGTTCGGCGCCAAACGCACGCGGCACCTCAAACTGAAAATTGGATCGAGCACGGCGCCGACCGTGTTCGACAGCGGACGATCTTCCATTACCGCCACCGGTTCTGCGGTAGTGTGACCACGACCCAGAAAGCGGGACCGATCGGTTTCAAACTGGGTCCCGGCGATCGTTTCGGCCGAGGTGGACAGAACATGCACGCCCCACTTCGCTTCGTCCTGCGCCGAGCGGGGACGGCGGCGCGCCAACAGGGCGCTGTGCGGCGCGTAGTACTCAGTTTCAATAAACAGATTGCTGAACGCAGGATGCGCCAAATCGTCGGCGCGGGGGCCCAGCACGACTTCGGCATAACTGGTCAGCTCGATCTCGCGGGGACGGGTCGAATAGTTGGCGACCGAGACGCGGCGCATCTCAGCGTTGTCTTCCGCCGATACAATCACCTCGAGGTGCGTGACGACGCCGGAATCTCGCCGCCAGAAATCTGCCTTGTCTTCTGAGAAAGCGACTTCGTAACTCTGCGGCTTACTGCCGATTGGTTGATGGCCCGCCGACCACACGGTCCCACTGCGCACGTCGCGGATATAAACGAAGCTGCCCCAATTATCGCGGGTGGAATCTTCGCGCCAGCGATTCACCGCCACAGGTCCGCACATCGAATAGCCCGCGCCGGCGGTCGTGATCATCACACTGTAGGTTCCGTTCGATAATAACTGCGTGCGCGGCGTCGGCAGATCGGCGGTGTCGTAAGCGCGCGTGACCAGACCGGTCAGCGTGCGCACCACGCGTCCGGTCAGAACTTCTTCGGCGCGGGGATGGGCGGCCGGCACGCCGCGCGGGATACGTTCCTGCAGCAGCAGCTCAGTGGCCTGCACCGCCGGATCGCTGTGAAAGCGATTCTGCATCACATTACGGTTAATTAGATTATTGAGCGAGATCAAAGTCATGCCCTGATGGTGCGCCATGAAGGCGCGGACCAGCGTGCAGCGCTCACCTTTCTTAACTCGCTCAGGCGTGTAGTCCAGCGCCTCGTAAAAACCGTAACGTGAAAGCGCGCCTTCGCGCTCCAGCACCCGCAGATTCTCCATCGCCGGGCCTGGAACAATACTCGCGGCCAACATGGTCGAGTAAGGCGAAACCACCAGGTCTTCGATCAAGCCGCGCTTCAAACCCAAGCCCGGAACGCCGAACGGTCCATACTGATAATTAAGTTGCAGATCGCGGGCCGCATAGGCCGACTCAGAGATGCCCCAGGGCACGCCGCGCTCATAGCCATATTCGATTTGCCGGGAGACGACGGCGTCGTAGGTCTCGCCCAGCAACGTCTCGCGATAGTCGCGCATGACGAGCAGCGGCATCAGGTATTCGAACATTGTGCCGGTCCACGAAATTAACGCGCGGCCGCCATCGACCGCCGTCAGTTGGCGACCCATGCGAAACCAGTGTTGCTGAGGCACGTCGCCCTTCGCGATGGCGATAAAACTGGCAAGGCGCGCTTCCGAGGCCAATAGATCGTAGAACGAGTTGTCGTGTCGCCCTTCGTTAACGTTATAGCCGATGGTGAAGACCTTGCGCTCAGGATCAAGCAGAAACTTAAAGTCCATTTCGTCGACAATGCGCTGGCAGGTCTGGGCGATCTTCGCCAGCCGCGTAGTGATCGTCCTGGCGGCTTCGGCGGCTTGCTCGAACGCGCCGGTAAGCGTGCTCAATTCATTTAACGCTGCGCCACGGGTCGGCTGCGTTTCGGGCACAGTTGTCTCAATTTGCGCCCGCAGAGCCGCCAGTTGAACCAATGCGCCGTCACAGATTTCTGAAATTTGAGCCAGCGAAGGAACCACCCGCAAGGCGTTTGTGATTGATTCCCAGTGTGCACGCAACCCGTCAACAGACGAGCCAATCGCGGCCAGCGAATCAGGCTTGGCGAGTCCCCACGGCGCCAACAAATTCAGATCTCGGAGATAGTTTCGAGCCTGGCTAAGTAACGCGCTGGTCCACCAGCGCAGCTCGGTAAACTCATCGCCGCGATGTTCCTGCGCCAACGCTGCCACGATGTCGTCGATCACCGTGGCCCGCTCGTTAACTGCTTGAAATAACTCCGCCCATCCGGCCAGCGCGAAGGGAGTTCCGGCGTTGAGCAGTCTCGCGCAGGATTGAATCTCGCTGCTCAATTGCTTGATGGTGATGGCGTCAGTGCGCTGGCGGGCCGCTGCCAACTGGGATGTCTCTTGCGTGATGGCCGCGACTGTGTCCCTTAAGCCGTCGAGCACCCGTCTATCGAAAAGTTTATCGTCAGGAACATCGAGAGCGCCCTGCTTCAGCGCAATCAGATGGCCGGCGAGATTGCCGCTATCGACAGCCGAGACGTACTGCGGCCACATTGGCTGCAGGGTGCGTGTGTCATGCCAGTTGAAGAAGTGGCCGCGAAACTTCTGCAGTTTCTCCAGACTCGTAAAAGTGAATTCCACTCGTTCCAGCAGCTCCACCAATCCTACGTAGCCAAAGTCGTAAGCCGACAGAGTTGAGAGCTGCAGCAGGCCGATGTTAGTCGGTGAGGTACGGTGCGCGATCACCGGTGGATCTTCCTGTAAGTTGTCGGGCGGCAACCAATGATCTTCATCGCCCACCAACGTTTCAAAGAAGCGCCAGGTGCGGCGAGCGACTATGCGCGCGGTGCGCACATCCTTGGCAGCGAACTTTCGCACGTCCTCGACCCGGCGGCGACTGACATGAAAAGCGATCATCGGCGACAGGGCCCAGCTCAGTAAGAACGGAATTGCCAGGGGCAGTGCCCGGATCCTGGCAAAAGTAACCAACAGCATAGTCAAAAGGGCTATTACTTCTACCGGCCACATGAATTGAAAGAAGGCTACGAGGTCATGCGTGCTCGTCTTTTCTGTGTTCGCCGCGGTCTGCCACTCCAGCAAGTGCCGGCCCGAAATCCATTTGCGATAGACGGTCCGCCCGATAGCATCGATCATCAACCACGACTGATGCGCCAGGAATACAACCTCGAGTCCCAGTTGCGCGGTGTTGGTTCGCATGTCGCCCCAGACACTCCAGAAGTGGCTGGTCCAGGGAACGCCGCGCGGGTGAATCAGCAGACCAGTCGTCACGTGCGCATAGACGGGAAAGGCGAGAGTGATGAGCGCGAACAATGTCCACCACAAAGGGCCGCCGGGAAGAATCGTCCAGCCCGCGATCAGTAGCAGGACGATTGCCGGAGCCAGCAGGCTGCGACGTAG
>JAWVEM010000332.1:0-6565 GCA_033856735.1 Blastocatellia bacterium | reverse complement strand
ATAAAGAAGATCGTGGGCCGCTACGCCGATCTCACCGGGCACCTGCCGCTGCCGCCGATGTGGGCGCTCGGCAATCAACAAAGCCGTTGGGGTTACTATCCCGACAGCATGGTCGAAGAGGTAGTGCGCCAATATCGCGAACGTGATTTGCCGCTAGATGTGATTCATCTGGACATTGATTACATGCAGGCTTATCGCGTGTTCACGTTCGACACCAGGCGATTTCCCAATCCTAAAACGTTCACTGACAAGCTGGGCCAACAAGGCGTGAAGCTGATTGTGATAATCGATCCGGGTGTGAAGTATCAACCGCCGGCGAAGAATGCGCCGCCGATCAATTCAGCAAAACCCGAGCTGGAGACGCAGGACCAGCGCTATTACGTTTACGATCAAGGCCTCGAGAAGAATTATTTCCAGCATCGCCGCAATGGCGGGCTGTTCATTCCCAAAGTGTGGCCCGGCGATAGCGTCTTTGTCGATTACACCTTGCCCGAAGCGCGGCGTTGGTGGGGCGATCTGCATCGCGCTTACCTCGACAACGGCGTGGCTGGAATCTGGAACGACATGAACGAGCCGTCTGATTTTGTCGATCAAACCGGTAAGAATCAGTCTGACGTCGTCAGCTATGACGAAGGCGAAAACTCCACCCACGCGAAAAACCGAAACGTATTTGCACTGCTCGAAGCACGCGCCACCTACGAAGGCCTCGAAAGATTGCGGCCCAACCTGCGGCCTTACGTAATTACGCGTGCAGCCTATGCGGGCATCCAGCGATATTCGACGATGTGGACGGGTGACACGAACAGCACCTGGGAGGCGCTGGCGTTGAACGTCCCGATGTTTACCACGCTCGGTCTTTCGGGCGAACCGTTTGTAGGCAGCGACGTCGGCGGGTTCATCGGCCGCGGAAACGGGGAGCTGCTGGTGCGCGCTTACCAGATAAGTTTTCTTGCTCCCTTCTGTCGCAATCACAAAGTCATCGATGGCTATGACCAGGAGCCCTGGCGTTTCGGGAAATACTACGAAGACATCATTCGAAAGTATTTGAAGCTGCGCTATCAGTTGCTGCCTTTCCTCTACACCACCCTCGAGGAGGCGCATCGCACGGGCGTGCCTTTATTCCGTCCCCTGATGCTGAACTATCAGGACGATGAAAGTACGTACAACCTCGACGATGAATTCATGATTGGAGATGACCTGCTGGTAGCGCCGATAGTAAAGCCTGATCTTACCAGCCGCCTGGTCTATCTACCGAAAGGCATCTGGTACGACTACTGGACCAATAAAAAGTATTCAGGCGGCACGATGGTTAGAGTCGATGCGCCTTTGGAAACCGTGCCGATGTTTGTGCGTGGCGGTGCAATCATCCCACAAGCACAGCCCATGAATTACGTCGGTGAGAAGCCCTTCGATCCGATTACGTTCGCGATCTATCCCGACGCGAACGGTGCAGCGGCGACGGCCCTTTATGAAGACGACGGGCTCAGTCCGGCTTACAAACAGGGAGCTTTTCGCCGTACGAGTCTAACGGTGAAGCGCGCGAATAGCGGTTTCGTAGTAAGCGTTCGTGCGCCGGAGGGGCAATACAATCCGGGGGCGCGAAAGTTCAGTTTTGTTATCAAGGCGGCTGGCCTAAATCCGAAAGCGGTCACGATCGCGGATGATGGGAAAGCACGGGATGTTGAAGTCAAATAACCAGGAGCACTAATTAATGAGATTTCTGAATAAGTTGTCCTTCACTGTCCTGCTGATTTTTTCACTGAGCCTGCTTGTCTTTGCTCAGCCGGGCGCGACGGCGACGCTGAGTGGCAGGGTCCTCGATCCCAACGGCGCGTTAGTCCGGGGCGCGACGGTGACTGCTACACAGAAAGCGACGGGCGCGAAGCGCGAGGCCACGACGAATGATGACGGGAGTTTCGTTATTCCCAGTCTCGCGGGTGGCGGATACGAAGTGAAAGTTCAGGCGCAGGGTTTTGCGGACCTGGTCCTCTCAGAGGTAACCCTGCAAGTGGGACAGACGACCAGCGTGAATATTCCCCTTACAATTGCGGCGACGACCGTGATTCTGGATGACTTTGGTGGGAGCCCGCCGATCGACACCACAGCGTCGGTGGTAAACGGGGTCATCAACGAACGCGAGATCGCAGGCCTCCCTCTCAATGGGCGCAACTTTCTCGAGCTCGCTCTATTAATCCCCGGGAATTCCCCGGCGCCCAATTTCGATCCGACGAAAACCAATACGGTGGTGATTTCTTCCGCGGGCCAACTTGGGCGCGGCTGCAATGTCACGGTAGATGGCGCCGACGACAACGACGATGTGGTTGGCGGCGCGGTGCAGAATATCTCGCAGGAGGCCGTGCAGGAATTTCAAGTAGCGACGAATCGCTTTTCGGCGCAACTGGGGCGCTCGGGCTCTTCAGTCATCAACATTGTGACCAAGGCAGGCACCAACAAGTTTCACGGCTCGGGCTCGTTCTACTTTCGTCATAAGTCGCTGCAAGGCTTGCCGGCCACTTTCGATCGCACCATTGGGCAGGCGCCGCCGTTTCACCGCGAACAATATGCCTTCGCGTTTGGCGGCCCGATTAAGAAGGACAAGGCCTGGTTCTTTGGCTCCATTGAATACCGAAACCAAAAAGGCGCGGTGCTGGTGGGAACGCGCAACGTCGCCACGCGGTCCATCGTCCGGGGCTTTGCCGATGCGCCGTTGCATGACACTCTGAGCACCGAACGCTTCGACTGGGCTCCCTCTAATGTCGATAAGATCAACGCCCGTTACTCGCTCGAACGTGAAGACGACACTACGGCCAGCAGCTTGATTCGATCGATTGGCTCCGCGTCTCAGCGTCAGGCGAGTAGTAACCACACTCACTCGCTTTTGCTCAACTACACACGCGTCCTGACCGCTCGTGACCTTAACAGCTTCAGCTTTAGCGTAAGCAACTTCATCAACCGTACCGCCCCCGTAACGCTGGCGCCGCAGCTTACTTTCCCCAGCATTCAGGATGGCGCTTCATTCCGGGTACCGCAGCAGACAAAGCAACGGCGTTATCAGTTTAGCGACAGCTTCTCGATGATTCGCGCCAATCACGCGCTGACTTTCGGAGGCGAGATTCAGCGCGTGCAATCCGATTTCAACCTCGGCGTTTTTCAGCAGGGCCGGATCGAATTGATCGAAGACTTTCCGGATTTTGATCGCAATGGCGACGGTCGAGTCGATGACAATGATCTGCTCTTCGCCGTGACCCTGCGCAGCGGGAAACCCACCCAGCCGTTGCTTATCCCCGCTGCCAATAATACTTATTTTGCCGGTTTTTTTCAGGATGACTGGCGGGTGCGCCCGCAACTCTCTCTGAATCTCGGACTGCGTTACGAGGTCGACACCGACGTCAAGAATGTCAGTAGAGTTAATGAGCTCAATCCGCTAATTCTGCCATTTCTTCAAGGCAAGAGATCAGCCGATAAGAATAACTTCGGACCGCGCATCGGGTTTAATTATTCGAGTAAAGACTGGCGCACGAGTCTTCATGGCGGCTATGGGATCTACTACGACCGCATCACGTTGGAAGTGCAATCGCTCGAGCGCGGACTGGACGGCCGGGCGCTGCCCATCGAGGTACGCGCCGGAAACCTGTTCTTCATCCCGCCGCAATTTCTGTTCGATCCGGTCAATGGCAAATTTCCGCCGCCGGTGCCGACGTTGGCCAACCCGTTCACGGGGTTTATTCTGCCCGGAGCGGGCGCCGGCGGGATCAATATCATTGATAATGGTTTGCAAAATCCGATGGTGCAGCAAATCAATCTGGGCGTTCAACGTGAGTTTCCCCGCAACTATGTGCTACGCGTTGATTACCTGCACAACTATGGCACGCACTTCATTATCGGACGAACGATCGGCAGTGTCTTTAATCCGGTAGTCGGCGGACCCGATCTGGTCAAGAATCTCGAGTCCAGCGTGAAGACGAAATATGATGGGCTGCTGGTGAGTTTTGAAAAGCGGCTGTCCCAACATTCTCAATTCCGCGTCTCGTACACCCTCTCGAAAGCGTTCAATTACGCCAACGACGATCAGATTCCATTTTCGAATGGTCCGATAGATCCTAACAATCTGCGGCGCGAGTACGGACCGACCCCCAACGATCAGCGTCATCGTTTTGTGTTCTCAGGCACGTTTGATCTGTCGCACGGGATTCGTCTGGCTCCGATCTTTACGCTGGCGTCCGGCGTCCCCATGGACATTCTTGTTCCCGATGGCAGCTCGCGAGTCCCCGGGCTGCAACGCAATGCCGGCGGGCGTTTGTTCCACACCGCAGCACAACTCAACGCCTTCATCCAACAGTTTAATGCGAGCGGCCCGGCGTCGCCGGTCCCGCTGGTGAGCAATGACGCGCGCTTCAATGACAACTTCAGTTCCTTGGATCTCCGGCTTTCGAAAGCTTTCAAAATAGGTGAGCGCGTTAAGATCGAGCCGATTGCCGAGGTATTCAATCTGTTCAATGTCACAAATGTGCTGGGCGTTTCAAACGTCAACTATTCGGGATTCGCAAATGTGCTGGTGCGAGACAGCAACGATCCGGCGAATCCCGGGTTTCTGCGTTCGTCGAGCTTTGGCCAACCTGTGACAACCGCGGGCGGCGTGTTTGGCTCAGGCGGACCACGCGCGTTCCAGTTCGCGGCGCGCGTGACTTTTTAGAAATCGGGCTCCAGCCACGTCTGACAATTAACGAAACCAGCATATTTCGCCTTGATTCGTCTGGGTTAGAGGATCGTTCATTTTGTTCATTCCTGTTCGCAGAACAAGCAGGTGTTATGGAGCCGGTGAGAAGAAATCCAACCACATCCGGCCCGCTAAGTGCAGATCGGTTTAGCTCCCGTTGAATTCACCTAACCAACTCAAGCGACGGATTGGTCCTCGCACTGCCACGGCGCTGGTGGTTGGCGAAGTGATCGCGGTGGGAATTTTTCTCACGCCCGCAGGCATGGCAAAGTCCCTGGGGTCGCCGCTGTGGTTGTTGCTCGTCTGGCTGGCCATGGGTGCGATGGCCCTCTGCGGCGCGCTTTGTTACGGCGAACTCGCGGCCAGATTTCCCGAAGCGGGTGGCGGGTACGTTTACCTGCGCGAGGCATACGGACGACCCGTCGCTTTCTTATACGGATGGATGGCTCTGCTGGTTATGGATCCGGGGTTGACCGCGGCGCTCGCGGTGGGCATGGCGAGCTATGCCGGTTACATCCTCAGTCTTTCGCCGTTGGTGATTAAGGCAGTTGCCATCGGCTCAATTTTGGTCCTCGCCGCGATCAATATTGGCGGGGTTCAGTTTGGAGGAGGATTGCTCCGCGGGCTCACGGTGCTTAAGCTGGGTCTGCTCCTTGGCCTTTTGCTTTGGGGGTTTGGTTTCCGTCTGGGGAATTGGGCAAACTTCACGCCGTTCGTAGCGCAGCGCCCCCATTCAGCCCCGTTGCTGTTTGGTTTGGCAGGCGCGACAGTGGCGGCGTTCTTCTCGTTCGGCGGATGGTGGGACGTAACGAAGTTGGCCGGCGAGGTGCGCGATCCAGCGCACACTCTGCCCCGCGCTTTGATCTACGGAGTTGTGATCGTAACGCTGGTTTACATTCTCACCAGCGCGGTGTTCCTTTATCTCATACCGTTGGAGGCGGTGACTTCAAGCGAGACTTTCGCGGCCCAGGCCGGTGAGGTTCTTTTTGGGAGAGCAGGCGCGCAAGTGTTCTCAGCGATTGTGGTAGTGGCCGTCCTCGGCAGTCTGGCTGCGATTATCATGTCTGCTCCCCGAGTTTATTTCGCGATGGCGCGCGACGGACTGTTCATCTCCGCCGCGGCTGCCATCCATCCGCGCTTCGGCTCGCCGGCGCGCGCAATTGCCTTGCAGTCGCTGCTGGCTTCGTTGCTCGTGGCGCTCGGCAGCTTCAATCAAATCGTTTCCTATTTCGTCTTTGTAGTTGTTATTTTTATCGCGCTCACGGTTGCGACGTTGTTCGTGTTGCGCCGCACGTCCGAACACCCGCCACAGTATTTAACTCCTGGTTATCCCGTCACGCCCGTTATATTCTTGTTGCTGGTCGCTGGGTTGCTTTTCCTTCTGGCGAGCAATAATCCGAAACAAGCTTTTGTAGGAGCCGGTGTCGTGGCGCTCGGAATTCCGGTTTACTATTTACTGTTCCATCGCGAACAGTCATCACCAGCAGATCGAGGAAATACGTCTCTATGACATGGATTAAGACCATACCCATCGATGCCGATGAAGCCGTGCGCCGCGTTGTAGAAGCGCAGCGTGAGTTCTATCCGGCCGAATACGCCGTGCCGATTCACCCCACACCTGACGGTCAGACCTCAGGCATCGTAGCTTCGCATAGCCTGATACCGGACGCGCTCTATCATGCGTTTGCCACGTTCGGAGTGTTGATGTCGCCTGACCTGCCGCTCACCAGACAACAGCACGAAATGATCACCACTGTCGTTTCGGTCACCAATCGTTGTCACTATTGAATCGAATCCCACGCAGAGTTTCTGCGTCGAGTTACCTTAGACGACGAGTTGGTGAAAGCG
>JAWVEM010000331.1:0-6908 GCA_033856735.1 Blastocatellia bacterium | reverse complement strand
AATCAACCGGAACCCCGGAACAGTTTATGGGCTCTGCTTAGAGATTGGGGCGTACTTCAATATCAATCGGTAGTACTCCAAAGTCGATAATAGGTTCTTCTGATCAGCTACTGGGATCCCCTCAATTGATTCGGAGTACCCGTGAACAATTTGCAGGTACCTAGAATCTAATTGCAGGTTCCTCCAAGCGACCAAGAGGAACCCTAAATCAATTTACTAGTACCTAAAATCAATCAGGCAGTACCTCAAATCAGCCAGGATCGAGGCAAAATTGGGTGAGTATTGAGTTTTGACAACGCCAGGGTGCCCAAAATCATTGAATCTTGAGTAATTTCCGGCTTGGCGCCGCCGATTCACGGAATAAGTTCGATTGGATCGGGCGCAAGGTTGAGGTCGATGGCCTCGCGGCTATTCTGAAGCGCTTCCTTCCTGGTTTTGACTTGAGACCAGCAACTCTAAGCGAAGGAACGTGCGTTGGGCTAGTGGTAGCCTGTCCACTTACGCTATCGAAACAGTGCGGATCGGCTTACTGAAAGTGGCGTGATATACTGCGAACACATACGCAATGAACGTTCGGTTGATCATGCACCCAGCCCGTCCAGAGAGTCGAGTAACAACGATAAGTGTCTAACGTTTTAGAAATCATCCCCCTCGGCGGTATCGGCGAGTTTGGGATGAATTGCACGCTGCTGCGCTTTGGCGACGAGATGATCGTGGTCGATGCCGGCATGGGCTTTCCCGAAGAAAGCGTCTATGGCGTCGATATCTGCATTCCGGATTTCGACGTGCTTGAACAATATCGAGATGAGATTACCGCGGTCATCCTCACCCACGGGCATGAAGATCATCTCGGCGCGCTCCCGTACATCCTGAAAAGATTCAATGTTCCGGTTTATGCTTCGCGCTTCACTCTGGGGCTGGCCGAAAGCAAGCTGGATGAACACGGCATCCTCGGCGATGTGATGCTGCATCGTGTCGAGCCGCGCGACGTAGTCACGATCGGTTCTTTCGCGATCGAGTTCATTCGCGCGTCGCATTCGCTGATTGATTGTTTCTCGCTCGCGATTAAAACACCGGTTGGGACGATCATTCACACCGGCGATTACAAGGTTGACGAAACGCCGGTCATCGGTGAACCGATTGATTTAAGAACCCTCCGTCGATATGGACAGGAAGGCGTGCTGGCGCTGCTTTCCGATTCCACGAATGCTACCGTTCCCGGCCGGACCCCGTCTGAGCGGGCCGTGATTCCGGCCTTTGAAGAGATCTTTAGCGAAGCCAAAGGCCGCATCATCGTGGCGGGCTTTGCTTCGTCGATCCATCGAATTCAGATCGTTTTCGACGTGGCGCAGCAGTTCAATCGCCGCGTCTGTGTGCTGGGCCGTTCGATGCAGAAGAACGTCGAGATCGCCGATCGCCTGGGCTACCTGGATATTCACGACGGCTTGTTGGTGGGCGTGAAAGAGACAAAGCATCTGCCTGATAACGAAATTGTTTTTCTGGTTACTGGTTCGCAGGCCGAGCCGCGGGCAGCGCTCTACCAGATGGCCACCCAGGTTTATCGGGGCCTGACGATCGAGGAAACGGACACGGTTGTACTCTCAGCGCGAATCATCCCCGGTAATGAGCGCGCCATCTCAAAGCTAATCGGTTTCATCTACAAGCGCGGCGCTAACATAATCGAAGAGAAGCGCCGATTAATTCACGTCAGCGGACATGCTTCGCAGGAAGACATCCGGATCATGACCGAAGCCGTGCGGCCAAAGTTTGTGGTGCCGATTCATGGCGAGTATCGCATGCTGTTTCGCCACAAAGAGTTCGTCAAGAATCACCTCGGCTTTCCTGAGGCGAACATCATTCTGATCGAGAACGGCGACGTGCTCGAGTTGGATGGTGAACGCGCCGCCGTCATAGATCGCCGCGAGGTCGGGCGCACGTTCATCGACGATTCGGGATTTGAAGAGATCGATTACGAGACCGTGCGCGAGCGAAAGAAGATGGCGTACGAAGGCATGGTGACACTGGTCGTGACCATTGACGGCCAGACCGGAGAGTTGGAAGGGCCGCCGCAGATAGTCGCCCAGGGCGTGCGAGGTTTTGAGTCGGGCAACGGAAACGGTTCAAATCACCGCACGCAGGTTTCGAGTTATGAAGGCTCAAAGGAACTGGTAAAAGAGTCGCAGGGCGTGGTCATTGCGGCCATCGCCGGAGCCTCAAGACAAATGCTCGAAGATATCTCGCTATTGAAGGAACACCTGCGCGTCGAGCTTAAGCGATTTATCCAGAAAGAGACTGGGGCGCGGCCGGTAATCGTGCCTGTGATACAAAAAGTTTAGCAGCAATCTCACTAAGTTAGACCCGCCAGGGCTTAATGCCCCCTGTAGCCAGAGCATTGCTTGCGCAGTTAAGCCTCTAGATGAGTTACGGATAAGAGTACGGCCTAAGGCTTCGAAGGGAAGACTGAGCGACTTCCTTAGTCTGGACTGATTCTAAGGCGAAAAAATCTATCGCCCTCTACGTCAGGTTTTGGTATTCTGAGTTGTACCCGGTTGAGCCGGGACCACCGAGCCGCCACCGTCAGCGGCGCTCCTGTCGGCGATGGTAGTTAAGGCGGCGATCAACTCCTGGCCCCTGAGTTCTCTCAAATATCTAACAGTCATGTTTGTCCTTAATAAGCATTCACCTCAAAACGATTTGTCTTCACAACGATGATGGAGTGGTCTGAAAAAGTTGTTCTAATTACCGGCGCTTCATCGGGCATTGGGCGCGAATTTGGCGTTGAGTTAGCCCGTCGTGGCGCGGCGGTCGGTTTGCTGGCGCGGCGAGCTGATGCTCTGCGCGAGATCGTGAAAGAGATCGAAGCAGCGGGCGGCCGGGCGATGGCTCTTCCGGCCGACGTGACCGATGCAGATTCAGTGCGCGCTGCCGCTTGCGCTCTCCGGAGAAAGTTTGGCTATATCGATACGCTAATCGCGAACGCCGGCGTCGGTGCGACAACCTACGCGGTGGATCTCTGTGAAAAAGAAGTTGCCGAGTTGATCAAGGTCAACGTGATTGGCGTCGTGAACAGCGTGACCGCCGTTATCCCTCACATGATTGAACGACGCAAGGGACATCTCGTCGCGATTTCCAGTCTCGCTTCTTATCGCGGTCTGCCGAAATCGGCTGCGTACTGCGCCAGCAAGGCGGCCGTGTCGGCGCTCTTCGAGAGTTTGCGGATCGATTTGATGGGCACCGGAGTTGATGTGACGATTATTCATCCGGGGTTTATCAAGACCCCGCTGACCGCCGGTCGCCGGCACATGCCTTACCTGATGGAGCTTGATGACGCGGTCAGGAAAATGGTGCGCGCGATCGAGAAGCGAAAAAAGAGTTATGCCTTTCCCTGGCAGTTGGCCAATATCGTTCGCGCCTGCATGCTTCTGCCAAATCCATTGTATGATTGGGTCGCGGCCAGAAATTCGTTCCGCGAATAGCCGCAATTGTTCTTTGTACTTGGTGCTTTGTACTTTCGCTCTTGAAATGCCGGAGCCGGCGCTCATCAGCGATCGTTAGAACGAAGCACGAAGTACAAAGTACGATCTGTCTTCAAATCTAAATCGGGAATTATTCTGCTGAAAGGTAATGACCCTTCTTCAAGCCATTCTGCTCGGCGTTGTTCAAGGTCTGACTGAATTCATACCCATTAGTTCCACGGCGCATTTGGTTTTGGCCAGCCGGGTGATGAGTCTGTCGCTTACTCCGGAACAACTGACTTCGTCCATCGCCGTGATTCAACTGGGCACGCTCGTCGCTGTGATTGTGTATTTTGCCGGCGACATCTGGAATATCACGCGGGCCTTTGTCGCCGATCACTTCCGATTGCTGAAGAACGGCCGGCGCGATCAATTCAATCGCCCGGACGCTCGTCCGAGGCTGTCGCACGAAGCGTGGCTCGGCTGGCTGGTGATCATCGGTTCGCTGCCCGTGGCAATCGTCGGGCTTGCCTTTAAGAAACAAATTGAAGGAACGTTCACGAAAAACCTTTGGGTCATCGCGATAATGATGATCGTCGTGGCGTTGTTTCTGGCAATCGCGGAAGCCGTCGGCAAAAAGCAGCGACAGATGCCGGAGTTGGGACTTGGCGACGCTCTGGCCGTCGGCTTTGCGCAGTGCCTGGCGCTCATTCCCGGCTCCAGCCGCTCGGGCTCTACGATCATGGCTGGGCTGTTTGCCGGCGAGACTCGCGAGACGGCCGCCCGCTTTTCATTTCTGCTATCGATGCCGGCGGTAGCTGCCAGCGGTTTGTTGGAGTTGAAACAAGCAGTGCACCTGCTGCCCCAGGGCAGTTTAGCGACTCTGGCAGTCGGCACCGCCGTCTCCGCCGCGGTGGGATATGCGTCGATCTGGTTCCTGCTGCGTTTTCTGCGCACGCACACGACCGGAGTCTTCATCGGCTATCGTTTGATTGTGGGCGGCGCGATTCTGATCATGCTGCTCAATGGGCGCATTAGCCCGTTGTGAAGAGCGCCAACTAATTGGTATGTCCTCCCGCTCTCTGGGAAAGGGAGTGTTTCTCGCCGCGAAGCAACGTCTTCCGTTAGCTCTTCCCCCGAACAACAAGTAAACTCCCACTGACATGACCGCCAATCGTTCGCCTAAACGATGGATAGTGCACCAGCACGATACTGACCGCACCGCAGAGTTGGCCGCCGCCATTGGCGTCTCGCCGATTGTCGCCGGTCTGCTCGTCGCGCGCGGTTATCACAGCCCGGATTCCGCCAGAGCTTTTCTTAATCCCAGTCTCGATCAACTTCATGATCCATTTTTGATGCTCGGTATGTCAGAGGCCGTGGCCCGTTTGCTTTACGCGATCGATCATCAGGAGCCGATCCTGATTTATGGCGACTATGATGTTGACGGGACCACGGGCACGGCGGTCCTTTTGCGCGCGTTGCGTATGTTGGGCGCCACGGCTGGTTTTCACGTCCCGCATCGCTTCACCGAGGGCTATGGCATTCAGCAAGCCGGTTTGGAAAAGGCCAAGAGCGACGGTTACAAACTAGTCGTCAGTGTCGATTGCGGCATACGCGCGCACGAGCCGCTGCATTGGGCGCGCGCAAATGGCCTCGACATTATCATTACCGATCATCATCTGCCCGACGCAGATGCCGGTTCGCCGCCGGCGCTGGCTGTTCTGAATCCCAACCAGCACGGTTGTAAGTATCCTGATAAGAATCTCGCCGGCGTTGGCGTTGCCTTCAAACTAATTCATGCGTTGTTCCGCGAACGCGGGCGAGAGGCGCAGGCGCCGGGCTTTCTGAAAATGGTAGCCATCGGCACAGTCGCCGACGTCGCCAAGCTGTCGGGCGAGAATCGCGCGATTGTCGCCTTAGGTCTCTCTGACTTGCCTCGCGCGGTGAATCCGGGACTGCGCGCCTTGATTGATATCGCGGGTTGCGGTGACGAGGGCGGGATGACCGCATACGATCTGGGCTTTCGCATCGGACCCCGCATTAATGCGGCGGGCAGAATGGATGCGGCCCGGGCCGTCATCGAATTATTCCAGGCGAAAGAGATCGCGGAAGCCCGCCGTTTGGCTGAGCATCTCGACACTCGCAATAGTGAACGCAAGGAAGCTCAACGCGAGATTTTTAACCGGGCCATTGAAGAGTTCGAGAACGGCGCGGAGCGTGCGGCGCAGACGCACGCCGCCGTCATCGCCGGAGACGGATGGCATCGGGGCGTCATTGGCCTGGCTGCTTCAAAGATCGCCGAACGCTTGAATCGGCCATGCGTGGTTATCTCGCTCGACGGCGACGTCGGCCACGGGTCGGCGCGCAGCATTGAAGCCTATCACCTGTTCGACGGGCTGACGGTTTGCCGGGACTTGCTGGATAAATTCGGCGGTCACTCGCACGCGGCGGGACTGTCGATTCGGCGTGAACATATTCCGGAATTCCGGCGCCGCTTGAATGAACATGCGGCCTCGTGTTTGACTGAAGCAGACTTGGAACCTGTGCTGGCGATCGATGCTGAGGTACCAGCGACGTCGCTCGGATTTCAGTTGGCTCAGGATCTGAGCGCACTTGAGCCTTTTGGCGCGGGCAATCGGCGGCCGGTCTTTGCCACCCGCGAGTTTCGGGTCATGAGCGAGCCACAGATCATTAAGGAGCAACATCTAAAGTTGCGGGTCGCCGGCAACGACAATCGACCGATGGAAGCGATCTGGTGGCGTGGGTTAGAAGAAGCCGAGCACACGCCAAAGGCCAATGATCGCATCGATCTCGCATACGAATTGGAATCCAACCGTTGGCATGGCGACATCCGTTTGCAGTTGAATGTTAAGGATATGAAGCTGGCACAGACTTTAGTCTGTGAATAATTCTTTGGCTAGCTCGGGATCACAGACTGAAGTCTGTGCCACTAAATGCGATGCAGGCAGTAACTCGGAAAAAACGAATTAGCGCCGTTGACTTGCGGGCCCGCGTTCCGGCGATTGCGCGCGGGCTGGCGCTGTTGCTGCTGATTGGCGGCGCGATTTTTGTCGGCGTGTCTTACTACAAGATGCGCAACAACACGCCCTTTCGTTTGAAATCCGAAGCGCCCGCGCTGTCGAAGGAAATTAAAGGAATCATCAACGGCTACGAACGCCGCATCACCAAAAACGATCGCTTGTACCTTTGGTTGCGGGCCGCGCGCGACGTTTATTATGCGGACGGCCATCATGAACTCGAGACTGTCAACCTCCAGGTGTTTCCGCCTACGGGTGACAAGCCCGATCAGATCGTTGCAGATCGAGCGATCTATGACGAGACGAGCGGATCGGGTCAGTTCAATGGCAACGTGCAAATGGAAACGCATGATGCCTTGAAGGTGAAAACTGATTCGTTCATCTATCACCAGGATTCCAAAATAGCTGAAACGTC
>JAWVEM010000330.1:0-3051 GCA_033856735.1 Blastocatellia bacterium | reverse complement strand
CCGATTTCTTTTACTTCGCCCTTCTCTTTTTTATCGCGCAGTTTCAAAGCGATCGATTGAGCAGCGCTGGCCTTGTTCCAGACATTGCGCGGGGCCAGGGTTTCGGTTAAAGCAAAGCCGGCGCTTTCCGCCGCGGCCGGCGAATCGAAAACTTTTGCCTCGTAATGAGCGGCGATTTCTTTTGGTGACATCGATCTTTACCCTGCCAGGATCACCCGCCCGCTACCGCAGGCGGTTCTGACTTCTGCTCACTGCTCACAGCCAACTGCTCACTTATCCTTAGGCATTACTTCTTTGCCGCTCTTGAACAGCTCGCGCACTTCGCGCTCCGGAGACGCCGACAAAATTTCTAATCCGTACGCGCGCCGTTGCTCCAACTGTTCCTTCTGCACATCGGTAAATTCAGGCAGATGATCTTGGGTCCACTTGTTCTCGACAAACTCGAGCGGATAATCCTTGCGCAGCGGATGGCCATCCCAGTCCGGCGGCAAAAGGATGCGCCGCAAGTCGGGATGATTACGGAAATTCACGCCAAACAAATCGTAGACTTCGCGCTCGGGCCAATCAGCCGCCGGCCACACGCCGGTCACGCTGTCGACGCCGGCGCCGTCGCCATTGGCCCAAACCTTCAGGCGCACGCGTTCATTCGCCGAAATTGAATAGAGATTGTAAATGACTTCGAACGGCGCTTCGCGATGATCGGGATAGTGGGCGCAGGTTAAGTCAGAGAGATAGTTGAACGGTGTTTCCGGATCCTGCTTCAAACTTTCGCACACCGGCACGACCTGCGACGGTTCGATGCGAATCGAGAGTTGGCCCAGAAACTCCGAAGCCTCGAGCACCGCCGCGTCGAACTTGTCGCGCAACTTCTTAACCAGCGGATGCGCTGAGGCATCGACTGGCTTTGGACCTTCTTCTTTCTTTTTTACAGGAGGCTTCGGCGCGCCCGGCTGGACGGCCTTCTGTGCTGCCTCTTTCGCCGCGATCACTCGCGCTTTGGCAGCTTCGACTTGTGCGTCTTTTTCGTCGTCGGCGCTTACCGACGAAGGTTTTGCAGCGCCCGCTTCATCCTGCGGGCGCTGTTCCGATGTCTGATCCGACTGTGAACCCGGTTCGGTGGGTTTACTTTCCTCTGCCATGACCCTCGGTTAATACACTCTGACTTTGGACACTCTGGGGACGCTCTGGCTTCCGGCCGACGGGCGCGCAAAAGTTCACGCGCGACTTCAAAACGCCATGCTCACGTGTTAATGCTAAGTGTAAATCAGGTCGGACAAGTGACTTGTAGCATGCGATTTGCGCCGTTGTCAATTCAGTTATTTTAAAGGTTTGAAGTGCCCAGGGCCGCGAGTGTTCATGGAATGATGAGCGACATTTTCCAACAGCCACCGGCTTGACGCAGCACAGTTACGCCCCGTATCATTGGCTGTTTGAGTGAGAAGAGTAAACGACTACTATAGCAAGTGAGAAATAAAATGAAGCCTGGAATTCACCCTGAATATCAAGAGATAACCGTGACCTGCGCGTGTGGCGAGACTTTCAAGACGCGCTCGACCCGCAAGGGCGACCTGCATATCGAAATTTGTTCGGCCTGCCATCCGTTCTTTACCGGCAAGCAGAAACTGATCGATACGGCCGGCCGCGTGGATCGGTTCAACCGGCGTTATGGCAAGAAGAACCCGGAAGAAGCCGCGCCAGCCCAGTAAGGCCTTCGTGCATGATCGAAAGTATCGAGATGATGCTGAAGCATTAGCCATAAACAAAGTAAGAGATGCCGGCGCCGTGCGACGCTGGTTGCCGTTATTGCGTTACGACCTGGCAGCCAGCAGCAAATCGCCGGCATTGTTGTAAGCAGTGGCACAGACTCTAGTTTAGAGGCGGGACTTGTCCCGCCAACGCCAGACAAGTCCGGCGTCTAAACAAAAGGGCGGGGGCGAAAGAGTGGGAAGAAAACCATGAGCACTAACGAAAGAGATTTAATAGTTGGCGGCCAGGCGGTCATCGAAGGTGTGATGATGCGCACTCCCAATGCTTACGCGATCGCGGTCCGCAAGGCCGACGGCACAATCGTCAACACCGCGGCTTCGCTGCCGAAGTGGAGCGACAAGCTTCCGATTCTGAAACTGCCGGTACTGCGCGGCGGCGCGGTTCTGCTGCAGTCGATGGGCCTGGGAATCAAAGCCCTGAACTATTCCGCGAGTGAAGCCTTTGCCGAAGTCGAAGACGCGAAGGCGGCGGAAGTACAAGTCGCTTTGACGCCCGCGATCATCGAGGGCGAAGGGGACTTTGCCGGACTAACCGGGGCCGTGCCGGGTTTGTTTCCGCTGCCGACCAAAAAGCGTTCCAAAGATGAGTTGAAGAAAGGCGGCACGGCGGCCGCCGCCAGCTCGATTGTCTTTGCGTTGATTTTCAATGTGCTGCTGTTCATCGCCGCGCCGTTGTTACTCACCAACGCTTTGTTCATAGCGACAGGATGGGCGACGCCGGCCGCGGTTGTCAGAACCGGCAGCGGTAGCGACCGGGCAGCTACCGGCACGGACGCCGGCGTACCGCAAGCTGGGAATCCTGCGCTCCAGGAAGAGGCGTGGTATACGCGCACCTGGAACTCAGTTCGTGGTTATCTGCATCCGGTGCGTCCTTCCGTCAGCTTCAATCTGATCGATGGACTGATTCGCATGTCGTTCTTTCTGATCATGATCGTCAGTTTCTCTTTATTGAAAGATATTCGGCGCGTGTTTGAATATCACGGCGCCGAACACAAGACCGTATTCACCTGGGAAAAGGGTCTGGCTTTGACGGTCGACAACGCCCGGCCACAGCCGAGACAGCATCCGCGTTGCGGCACAAGTTTCCTGATGGTGGTGATGCTCGTCTCGATCATCCTGTTCTCGGTAATCAAATTTGATTCGCTGCTTTTCAATTTTCTGGTACGCATCGCTTTGATTCCCGTAGTGGCCGGTCTCTCTTACGAAATCATTCGCCTGTCGGCCCGGAAAGAAAGCGGCGCTTTCTTTAAGACGATCACGAAGCCCGGCGTCTGGCTGCAGAACG
>JAWVEM010000329.1:0-16126 GCA_033856735.1 Blastocatellia bacterium | reverse complement strand
GGTTTATAGATCTCATACGAAGAACGGCCCATCAAAGCATATTGACCAACGCTAATTCGCGTCGGTCTCAACATGCCCGGTGCTTTCCGCGCGAAGTACTGCATCAGATCCAGGGCCGGCCCAAGTTCCATCGAGATCGCTTCCGCCACCGGCTTACCGGTCTCACGTGAGATCAGCAGAGCGATCTCTTCCAGCTCCTGCAGAATGATCTTGCGGGCCTTCAAGATCGGGCGGCCGCGTTCACGGAACGATTTTTCCGACCATTGCGCTTGCGCTGCTCTGGCTCGTCCGACGGCACGTGCGACGTCTTCGGGCATGGTCAGCGGCGCGCGGCCAATCTCTTCACCGGTCGCGGGATTGCATGAGACGAGTTCAGCCCCCAGAACTTTAGCGGGCATGGTTTGGGCCATCGCGGCGATTATCGCGCAGAATCAAAAGCAAAGGAAGAGGAATCCTGTGCGTAGACCTTAGTCTTCAATTCCACAAGGTGATTTCTTCCCCTCCCGTTGGAAGGTTGTGTCAGAACTCGAGTTCCCGCCAAGGCGCGAAATGGCGACTCCGTCGCCGAAACGGCCATCATTGCGCGCCTTCAGCGCTCGGGAACCCTGGCCGGCTCGCATCTGGGCCGATGTCCCAGCTATTACATTTCGCGCCTTTGGCGCTGGAAGCCGGTTTCCGCTGCACGCTTGCTGTCAGCTACAATACGACCCCCAAGTTGAAAAGATAGAGGAGAGACCGAAATGATCAAGCCGCAGTTGACCGAGTTCATGCGCCGCATGGATCCGAACTCAGTCGCCATCGTTCCCGCCGCCCGCGAGGCCGTGCGCTCGCACGATACGAACTATCGCTATCGCCAAAACTCTGATTTCTTTTATCTGACCGGATTCGAAGAGCCGGACGCGATCGCTATCATCAGCCCATCGAGCGAAAAGAAGTTCACCCTGTTCGTCAGGCCGCGCGATCCCGAACGCGAAATCTGGGATGGCTATCGCGCCGGCGTCGAAGGCGCGGTGAGCGAATACGGCGCCGACGAAGCGTTTTCGGTGGCGGAGTTCGACGAAAAACTGGCAGAGGTTCTCGACGGCCCGGCGAGTCTTTACTACGCGTTTGGCAACAGCAGTCCTGAACTCGACACCAAGATCATTCGGCAACTCTCCTTGATGCGCGAGACTAATCGGAAACCGCTCGAACCACCCGCCCGGATCATCGATCCCTCTACGATCCTTCACGAGATGCGCGTGCTCAAGAACGAGGCCGAAGTCGAGATCATGCAACGCGCGGCTGACATCGCCGCCGAGGCGCACGTCGAAGCAATGAAAGCCGTGCGCGCGGGCATGAAAGAATACGAAGTCGAAGCGTTGATCGAAGCGGTCTTTCGCCGCCACGGTTCTGCCGGCCCGTCTTATACTTCCATCATCGGCTCAGGCGCGAACGCCACCGTGCTGCACTACATCACTAACATGGGGACGCTCAAGGACGGCGATCTGCTGCTGGTCGATGCCGGCGCGGAATACAAGGGTTATGCTTCCGACATTACTCGCACGTTTCCGATCAACGGCCGCTTCACGCAGGCGCAACGCGATGTCTACGACCTGGTGCTGGAAACGCAGATGTCATGCATCGACATGGTGCGTCCCGGTGTGCGACTAGAGGATCTAAAGACGCACTCAGTCGAAATGCTGACCGAAGGAATGGTGCGGCTGGGTCTATTGAAGGGCGATTCGAAAAAGCTAATCGAAGAAAAGAAGTACATGCAGTTCTACATGCATAACCTCGGTCATTACCTCGGCATCGACGTACACGACGCGGGCCGTTACTACTTCAACGGCGAATCACGCGCGGCGGAAGCCGGCATGGTGATGACCATTGAACCGGGGCTGTACATCTCGCCCGATACTACACGCATCCCCGAAGGCTTCAATCAGGACGTGCCGGAAAAGTATCTCGGCATCGGCGTGCGGATCGAGGATGATGTGCTGGTGACAGCGAACGGCGCGCGCGTGCTGACGCATAAGGTGCCAAAGGATCCAAAAGAGATCGAAGCGTTGATGGCGAAGTAGTAACTGCGATGAAGGAAACTTTCGCAGTGCTGAATAAAATGGTCAAAGACGCGGCGATTGAAAATTATGCCGTCGTCGGGGCCGTCGGGGCCATCTTTTATGTCGAGCCTTTTTCTACTCAAGATATAGATGTACTGGTTGTCATTCCCGAGCCCCAAGAGAAATTGATAGTGGAAATGCCAGGTTGGAAATATCTAAATGCGCGCGGATATAGCGAGATTCGGGGGGAAGGTATTGTAGTTGAAGGCTGGCCGGTGCAGTTTCTTCCCATTACCAGTGCTCTTGAGCGCGAAGCTTACCTCAATGCCCAGGATCAAAATCTGGACGGCGTGTCAGTAAGGGTCGTTCAGCCAGAACATCTGGTTGCAATGATGTTGAAGCTTGGAAGGTTAAAGGATTTCGCTCGGATTGAAATGTTCTTATCGCAGGACGCGATTAACTCCACCGTACTGGAAGACATACTGCAGCGACATGGCCTGAACGGCAAATGGAAGGGATTTCGGGAACGCTTCCTCTCATGAAGAAACATCCGAACGTCACTGAACTCTATAAGCGCAAGGAGGCACATCGCAAGAATGAAGCCAAACGGCCGATTTCCGAGAAGATGGTTATCGCTTCGCGATTGCGGGAAGTTCAGGACAAGCTGGCTCCGCTTCGGGCAGCGAACAAGGCAAATCGATCTCAACGCAAAGTGGAAATCCCAGTCAGGCGAGATCAAGACTAGTTGGTGAACTCGATCGGCTTAGCGCTCTCGATTAGTTTGTGCTTGCGCGCTAACTCAAAATAAAGTTCCAGTCCCTTCATCATGTTTTCATCCATCTGAAACACGATGTTCCGGGTCAAGTAATACGTGATTTCGGCGCGAGACAGGGTTGGATCTTCCTGACGTTGCGCAATGTCATTCAGATTCGCGAGTCCTTCATCGCGCGCGGCTTTCAAATCAATCGCCCGTAGCTGTTCAGTAGAGCTCGCGCTAGACATCCACATCGCAAAGACAAATCCAAAGCCGGTGAAGTCATGCCACAGCGTGGCCAGATCAAACACGCGAACTTTGTCCCGCGGGATCTTCATGGCCGGATCACCGATGATCAGGGCGGCGTCGTTGTGCTCGAGCATGGACCTTAGATCAGGCGGCGACGTTTGCCACTCGGGCTCAAATCCCAGGAACTCGCGAAAAATAATCTTAACGAGTGCGACCGAAGTGCGGGATGAATCGTCGAGGGCGACGCGCTTAATCTTTTTCAGATTATTCTGCTTGCTCGCGAGCACCACGCTGCGCACGGCAGTCTGCGAACCGACACAGACGCCGGGAACAATCGCCACATCAGGGATGCGTTGATACTCGATTATCGGGACGAGGGCGGCGTCGACTTCGCCGCTGCGAAGCATCTCGGCACAGCGCGAGGGCGCTTTGTGCGTAAATAGTTCCACGGCGTCCCGCCTTGAACCGTAGAGAAAACTCCAAATCAGCGGAGCGGTATTAAGATAGCTCGATGCGGCGATCCGCGGTCGCCGATCCTGAGGGTTCTGGTTCATGAATGACCAATCCTAGCGCACTTAAATGCGACGGCAAAAGACCGTGGAGAAGCGTTGCCGTTAAAGTTGAAGGGGCGTCTGGGCTTGGCCGGAGCACGTTGCGGTAAGCCTATCGCTTACTGGGTTCGCCTTTGTCCTTCCCCACTTTACGTTTATATTTGCGGCAGAAACTCAATCACACACTATGACAATTTACGATATCTCAGTTCCCATTCGATCCGGAATGCCGATTTACGACGGCGACCCCGGCGTTGAAATCAAAGCCTGGTCGGCGCTGTCCAAAGGCGATTCCGCGAATGTTTCTTTTCTTAACTTTGGCGCGCATACCGGTACGCATGTCGACGCCCCCGCGCATTTTATCGAAGGCGCGCGCAAAATCGACGCTCTTTCGCTGGACTCGCTGATTGGGCCGGCGCGAGTGATTCGCGTGCCTGATGAAGCGGCGGTGATCGATCTCGAATTTCTGGCTGGCTGCGATCTCGATCAGGTTGAACGCGTTTTGTTTCACACGCGCAATTCGAAGTTTTGGAGCGAGAGTTTTCGCAAAGACTATACCCATCTCGCGCCCGATGCTGCCAATAGATTGGTCGAGCTGGGTGTGAAACTGGTCGGCACTGACTATCTTTCAATTGAGAAATTTCATTCGGGCCATCATCGCACGCATCTGGCTTTGCTCTCTCAAAACGTTATTATCGTTGAAGGACTGGACCTTAGCGAAGTCGAGGCGGGCGATTACGAATTGATTTGCTTGCCTTTAAAGATTGCCGACGGCGCCGGGGATGGTTCGCCGGCGCGCGCGGTTTTGAGGACGTTGTAACGCAACGTTCGGGACTTAATGAAGAATATCGCGGCCAAGCCAAAGCCTGATCCAAAGTATCGCGAGCGCGTCTATAAACTGGTTCGCCGGATCCCCTGGGGCCGGGTTATGACTTATGGGCAGATTGCCTACATCCTCGGCGAAGGGTACACCCCGCGCACGATTGGTTTCGTGATGCATGGCGCGAACGAAAAAGAAACGCCGTGGCATCGCGTCATCAACTCGCAAGGTCGGTGCTCGACTGGTGGCATAGTTTTGCCCTCAGACAAGCAGCAGCGCATGCTGGAAACGGAAGGTGTGAAGTTTACTGCCGGCAGATGTGATCTCGAGACTTTCCTCTGGCATCCTGCTCCCAAAAAGATCGGCAAGACGGAAACTGCAAAGGCCCGCACCGCGCTGTATCGACGATAGTGTTTGGATTTTTTGGACAGATCCCGGATCGTAAAGCGTCCGCAGCCTCCATAACTCGGAGTTTTCAAACCGCGGACTAAGGAGCAACAACATGAACATCGATCCCCTGCCGCAGCGCGCGCCGTACGAGGTTAGTCCGCGGCGCTATTCAGTGTCACATCAAATGGCCACTACGGCTTTCGAGTTACCAAACTTTCGCATCACTCAAAATCTTGGAGTGGTGCGCGGAATCGTAGTGCGCTCGCGGAATGTCTTTGCCACGATCGGCGCGTCGCTTCAGACCCTGGTCGGCGGCAACATAACTCTCTGGACCAACATGTGCGAAGAAACCAGATCGGATGCATTCGAAATCATGATCCAGCATGCATCCGAAATCGGCGGCAACGCGATCATCGGCATGCGCTATGACACGACTGAGATCTCGACCGGAGTCACCGAAGTGATTGCTTACGGCACAGCCGTCATCGTCGAACCGACGGATTCCGGTTACCGCTCATGAGCGAAAACGAATTGGATCCGGCCCGCGTCGCGCGCGCTCGCGCAGCCTTCGCCGCAGTTCCTTATGCGAAGTTGATCGGTCTCGAACTCGGCGAGATAAGCCCTGGCGCGGTCAGCATTCACCTGGACGTCCGAAACGATCTCAAGCAGAACCAGGGCGTGATTCACGGGGGCGCCGTGGCTTCGCTAATCGATACGGCCGCAGCCTTCGCCGTCCTCACCCAACTCGACCCGAACGACCGCGTTTCCACCACCGATCTGACGATTCATTACTTGCGCCCGGCGAGTTCGGGCCGCCTAACGGCAGTGGCCCGGATTGTTCGCGGCGGGCGACGTTTGTTTGTCCTGTCGATCGAAGTCCGAAACGACCAGCAGATCCTGGTCGCGACCGCGGTCACAAGTTACATAAAGATCCAATAAAACGCCCGAAATCGCGTAAAAACCTCAAAAAACCCATAGACAAAACATCGTTAAAAGTGCGAGAATGGCTTTGGCTAGGATCCTCAAAGCCCCGTCCACCATTTTCCGCGGTAGATATTCCGATGCATTCACTTTACGACGTCCTCCTGACACAACACGCGCGCCAGCTGACGCCGGTTCGTTGTGCCTATTCGACGATTGTCCAATTGCATCGTTACTTTGAGGATGTGGTACTCGAGAACAACTTGAATGCGTTGGTGATCGAGAGCCTGCCTCTTTCTGCCAAGCGTTCCGCGAGAGAGAAGGCTCGCGTAAGAGATCTCGCTCGGGGAGAACGCCGCGCATTCTTTTTTGTTGACCAGGCCGACGCGCTCAACGAACTGGTCACCGGCGTGGGGGCACAACCGGTCGTCGCCCCGGTGATCCTGCCCCAGGCCAAGGACAACAAGGTCAGCGAACATTTCGTCGTCATAGCTGACGCGCGCTTCTCTGCTCTGCTGGCTACTGTGCGCGGCAGGGCTGATGCCGGCCGCTTGGGCGGTGATGAAGTTTTCTGGACCTTTGAGCCCGACATTGTTTATTCGGCGCTGGAGTATTTGATGGCGCGGGTCGGTGCTCAGCATCCCTATCACGCGGATGATTTCGGCGCAGCCGTGCGCACTTCAATGCCGAAGGCTGCCTCGCTGCAATTAACGGTGAGTGTTACGACCAAGCTCGCGCACTTGCTGCAGGAGCAGGCCAGCCGCGAGATAGCCGTCAATCGAATTGCCACCGCCATTCGCGAATCGCTCGAGTTGGGCGTCATCCTGCAAAAGACTGTCGACGAAGTTGGGACCGCGCTCAATGTCGGAAGTTGTGCGCTCCGTGTTGAAGCAGAGACAGCTGAGCAAGCTTTGAATTATTTTTATTTCGCCGACACTTCAGAGCCCGCAAGCTCGAAGCAAGAGAAGATCGTCGCAGATCTTAGTCTCTACGGCGCGCGTTTTATCGAGCATCCCGAGACTATTATTCAGGATGCTGATGATGAGACAGACGCGGCCGACCGACAGCTTTCCACCGTAGTCGTGCCGCTGATCTTCCACGAGCGCTTGATAGGTGTTTTGCAGGTAATAGCCAGTGACCGGAAGAGGATTTGGGGCGAAAACGAAATTCTTTTATTACTCACGGTGGCCAATCAGGTAGCTGTGGCGGTGAATCACGCCAGCCTGTTTGCCCAGATTCAACAACAAGCCCTCACCGACGCGTTGACCGGATGCTATAACCGCCGCTCTTTCGAGATGCAGCTCGACCGCGAAATGAAGGTCTCCAAAAGGCAACACCAACCTTTGTCGCTGATCATGCTCGACCTCGATCGATTCAAACAGTTGAACGACTCGGTAGGTCACGATGCCGGGGATGCGGCGCTGCGAAAGCTGGCGGATTGTTTCAAGCAGGAACTGCGCGGAGTGGATTCCGCCGCCCGTTTTGGCGGCGACGAGTTCGCCGTGATTCTGCCGCAGGCTTATATGGAAGGCGCGATGATCGTCGCAGAGCGTTTGCGCGCGAGCATCGCTGAGATTCAGATCCCGGGGTTCGGAAACCTCAGCGCCTCGATCGGCATCGCCACATTTCCATCCCATGGGACCTCTCGAACAGACCTTGTGAACGCCGCGGATGCCGCGCTCTACCAAGCGAAACGCGCCGGGCGAAATCGTGTCTGCCTGTTCGCGGCTACAGGTGACGATCCCAAGTCAATCTTTTCTTCTGATGGGCCCTTACTGGATATTCTTGAATCGAATATGTGAGACGATCTCGATCCTCCATCCCGCCCGGTTACTCATCAAGGTTTTGGTTTCGCTCTTCACTAGCACCTCACTTCAGTGAGGCGGCCGCATCCCCCGCAAAAATACTATCAGCTCAGTACCTCGCTATTCCACGATTCAGAACTTCATAACGATTCCTGCTAAACTCAGGAATCGAGCTGTAGGCCTGCGTTGATTTACGTGCCGAGGTCTTCTGTTTCTGCTTCATGAGTGAGCTGCGCAAACTATTCCGCTATTTTCGACCGTACCGGTTGTCGCTCGCCGTCGCGATCGCCTGCATCCTGGGTTATGTGCTCTTCAATCTCAGCATTCCTTTGGTGGTGGGCCAGGCGATCGATGCGAATTGGAACAGTGTAACCTGGGGCAAGCTGACGATTGCCGCGCTCGAGGTTTTGGGTCTCAGCGCCGTGGGCGGTGTCTTTCTTTTCCTGCAACGCAGCATTATCAACCGCATCTCGCGCCACATTGAATACGACCTGCGGCAGGACTTTTATGCCCGCCTGGTCGATCAGCCACTATCATTTTTCCAGGAACACCGCACCGGCGACCTGATGGCCCGCGCGACAAATGATCTGGCCGCCGTACGGCAACTGGTCGGCCCGATGATCATGTACTCGCTGCAAACCGTGTTCACTGTAGTGGTCCTGCTGCCGTTGCTTTTCAAGATCAATTGGAAGTTGACACTGCTCTTATTTGTAACCATGCCGCTGGTCTCGCTGACCGTAAAAATATTTGGCCAGCAGGTGCATACGCGGTTCGAGAAGATCCAGGACTTCTTCGCCCAGATCACCGCGCGCGCCCAAGAGAACTTCACCGGCGTTCGCGTCGTCCGCGCCTATGCGCAGGAGGGCGCCGAGATAGCGGCGTTTAACCGCCTGAATCGCGAGTACGCGCAAAAGAACCTGAGCCTGGTTCGTATCGACGCGATGATGAGGCCCTTGATGACATTCTTGATCGGTATAGGCTTTGTGCTGATCATCTGGGCGGGCGTCCCGCTGGCCGTGCGTGGCGAGATCAGCGTGGGACAGTTCGCCGAATTCAACATGTATCTGCTGCGGCTCATCTGGCCGCTGATCGCGATCGGCTATGTAGTCAATCTTTATCAACGCGGCACGGCCAGTTGGAAACGAATGCAGAGTATCATGACGATCCAGCCGGCGATTGCCGATGCCCCGTCGGTCAAAGCGCAACCGCCGATTTCCGGGCGCATTGAATTTCGCCATCTGACTTTCCGCTATCATCCGACCAGCGAACCGGTCCTACGCGATCTCAATTTGACCATTGAAGCGGGCCAAACGATTGCGTTTGTGGGCCGGACCGGCAGTGGCAAATCGACGCTGGTGAATTTGATCCCGCGCCTGTTGGAAGCCGAACGGGATAGCGTCTTCGTGGATGGCGTTCCGCTTGCTGATTACCCTTTGGCCCAACTGCGATCGGCTATCGGCTATGTGCCGCAAGAGACGTTTTTGTTCAGTAACGGGCTCGACCGCAACATTGCCTTTGGCGTAGACAATGCCACGCGCGAAGAGATCGAACGGGCGGCCCGGATTGCCGGACTGGATAGCGATGTTCGGGATTTTCCGGACGGCTTTGACACGCTGGTCGGCGAGCGCGGGATTACGCTTTCAGGCGGACAGAAACAGCGCACCGCAATCGCTCGGGCCGTGCTGCGCGCGCCGAAGATTTTGATTCTCGACGATGCGTTGTCATCGGTCGATACTTACACGGAAGAAAAAATCCTGTCACAGCTTCGCGGTGTGATGCGTGAACGCACCAGCATCATCGTCTCGCACCGCATCTCGACCGTGCGGCACGCCGATCTGATTTGCGTTTTGGACGAAGGCCGAATCATCGAGCGCGGCACGCATGAAGAACTGCTGGCCCGGGGCGGCGAATATAAAGATCTTTACGAGCGGCAGTTGCTGGAAGAAGAGCTGGCGGCTACCTGAGGAGTCATTTTCAAAATCTCAGATCTCAGATTTCAAATTTGAGATTTCAGATTCAAACATGTCCGCTGGCGGCCAGGTAAGCATCGGGGATTATCTAATATGAGCCCACTCAACACAGATCAGTCTGACATTAACGCGCGATATCGCACGCTGCTGATTCTCTGGCTGGCCATCTGCATGTCGGTGTTGATGCTCCTGGCCGTAACTAACTTTGTTCCGGTTACAGCGGCTGAGAATCGAATGCTGACGCTCGTGCTCAACGGCCTGGGAATTTTTCCAGTAGCTTTATCATTTCTGCTGAAGCGAAAGCTGCTGGCCAAATCAGTCGAGGCGCAACGGCTCGATTTGGTTCAGAGTGCCTATGTCTTGTCCTTCGCCTTGTGTGAGAGTTCAGCCTTGTTAGGCTTGGTGGATCATTTCACGACCGGGTCAAGGTATTTCTACTTCGCTTTCGTAATCGCTGGTTTAGGTTTGCTGTTCCACTTCCCGCAAAAAGAAAAGCTGGTGAACGCGTCTTCGTACCGGCAACTCTGAGAAAAGAATGTCCGCTGCAGTCAAACAATTTCACGAAGAAGAAGCCATCGGCAAGACGTACGATTTGCAGGTGGCGCGGCGGCTTTTGCGCTATCTAAGACCGTATCGGCGACTGCTGGTTCCCGCTTTGATTTTGACGCTGTTGCTGAATCTGCTGGTCCTGCTCCAGCCTCAGTTCACGCAATGGTCAATCGACGGCTACATCGTGCCGCGCACGACAGTTGCCGTGGTGCCGTTAACTTTCCGCGGACACTTCCTGGGTTCTTTCCGGTTGAGCATCATGGTGTTTGCGCTGCTGTACCTCGGCATTCAGCTCGCCCGCTTTGTTTCTTCCTATTTTCAGGTTGTGCTCTTAAACACTATCGGCCAGTACGTCATGTTCGATTTGCGCCGCGAACTTTACGACAAGCTCCAGCACCAGGAGGTTGCTTATTTCGATCGCAACCCGGTGGGCCGCATCATGAGCC
Source organism: Blastocatellia bacterium (assembly GCA_033856735.1). GTDB lineage: Bacteria > Acidobacteriota > Blastocatellia > Pyrinomonadales > Pyrinomonadaceae > UBA11740. Next base: position 5,632 of record JAWVEM010000329.1, on the reverse strand, counting down.
GCCTGACCGCCGACGTAGACGCGCTGAACGAACTGTTTACTTCCGGCGTCACAGACTTGCTTGGCGATCTGGTGATGATTGCGGGAATCATCGCGGTAATGGCCTGGAAGGATCCCCGCTTAACGCTGTTAACTCTGGCAACTGTGCCGATGCTGATCGCCGCGACCACTTGGTTTCGCAAGGGCGCGCGCCGCGGCTATGACATGGTTCGCACGCGCGTGGCCCGCATCTACGCATTCCTGCAAGAGCATTTTTCAGGCGCGCAGACGGTGCAGATTTTCAATGCGGAAGCTAAATCGCTGGCTCGTTTTGCCGACATCAACGACCAGCATCGCAAAGCGAACCTCGACACGATCTTCTACTATGCGGTCTTCTTTCCCCTGGTAGATTTCATTGGCGCGGTCGGCATTGCGCTGATTATTTGGTACGGCGGTTACCGGGTCATGGGCCACGCGTTGAGCCTGGGCGCGCTGGTCGCGTTCATTCAGTACTCCGGATTTCTGTTTCAGCCGATCCGCGATATCTCCGACAAGTACAACGTGCTGCAGGGCGCGGTCGTGGCTTCGCATCGAATCTTCCAGGCGCTTGATCTTCCGATCGCGATTACCACTCCGGCCACTCCACTTAAGCAGGGCCGCGCTGAAGGCCGTATTGAATTTGAAAATGTTTGGTTTGCTTATAAAGACGACGACTGGGTTTTGAAAGATGTTTCATTCACGGTCTCGCCGGGACAATCCGTCGCGCTGGTCGGCCATACCGGCTCAGGGAAGACCACGATTACGAATCTGCTGATGCGTTTCTATGACGTGCAGAAGGGCCGCATTCTGCTCGACGGCGTGGACGTTCGCGATTGGGAATTACAGTCGTTGCGCGAAAACTTCGCGGTGGTCTTACAGGAGATCTTTCTTTTCACCGGCACGGTGGAAAGCAATATCCGGCTGGGCCGCGAAGATATTTCCGACGAGCGCATTCGCTGGGCCGCCACTGAAGTGTGCGCCGACAATTTCATCCGGCGTTTGCCGCATGACTACAAATCAGAGGTGCGCGAGCGCGGCGCCGGCTTGTCGGTGGGCCAGAAACAGTTGATTTCGTTTGCGCGGGCGTTGGCGTTTGATCCGGCTTTGCTGATCCTTGATGAAGCAACCAGCTCAATCGACACTGAAACTGAGCAGTTTATTCAGCAGGCGATCGACCGCGTGATGCGCAATCGCACGTCGCTGGTGGTCGCGCATCGTCTGTCGACGATTCAGCGCGCGGACAAAATCATCGTGATGCACCATGGTGAAATTCGCGAGCAGGGTACGCATCAGGACCTGCTGGGCTTGCAGGGATTGTATTGGCGGCTGTACAAGTTGCAGTACGCAGATCCTTCGCGGATGATGCCGACCAAAGAAGAGGAAGAGGAAGAGCAGCTGTTGTATCGACTCCCCGCGCCGCGCGTGCAATTCAGCGAGTGAGATTGAAGTCCCGTTAGGGACGAAAATGTTTATAGAGGAGAATAAACTAATTACGGTCCAGCTCCGTGAGGAGCGCAATGTTCATAGTCTCGCCCATAAATGGGCTGATGAATCAAAAGTCAATCCGGTACTATAAACATCCCGTGCCTCTGGCACGTAAGACAACGGAATGTCCGACGAGAAACAAATCATTGAGGCGCGCCATACCGCGGTGGATCTGAACGTCGCCGATTTGAAGAGCACCGCCTGGAACAAGGCGGAGCCGGTCGCGATTGATCGCTATTGGTCGGGAGAGCCTGCACCCGCGGGGCGCCATACGGAAGCCAGAATTCTCTGGTCAAGCAAGGCCTTGCACGTGCGCTTCGTTTGCCGTCAGGCAGAACCTCTGGTGATTAGCGCAACGCCGCAAGCCGCAAAGAAGACTATGGGTCTTTGGGATCGCGACGTTTGCGAAATTTTTCTCGCACCCGATCCGGGTGTCGTCGAACGCTATTTTGAGTTTGAAGCTGCGCCTACCGGCGAGTGGCTGGACGTGGCGCTTCACTGGACGCCTGAGAAGCGCGAATCCGATTGGGAGTTTCAGTCACACATGGCTACGGCGTCGCATATCGAGCGCGATCGAGTAACCATTGCGATGCGCATTCCCTGGAACCATTGGATTCACGAGCCGCAAAAGCACGAACGCTGGCGCGTCAATCTGTTTCGCTGTGTCGGTAAGGATCCCGGACGTGGCTATCTCGCCTGGCAGCCAACGCGCACAAAGGAACCTGCCTTTCACGTGCCGCAGGTTTTTGGCTGGTTGGTATTTGAATAATTGAAGCTCAAGCCCTCCCGCACGGTCGGGCTTACTGCCCCACTCTCTTCTACCGAAGGCTTAGATCTTTCCTTCCATGCCCTGCGCAATGAAGCTCAGGTATCTCTTGCGGTCTTCCTCGTCGATGTGGACGATTTGAACTCCGACGAGGTACATGCAGCCGAGCTCGGGTTCATCAAGACGTTCATAACGTCTGGGAGCGACGCGCATCGAAAGCGCTCCCCCGGGCAGTTCCAGCCGCAAGTCCAGCTCGTTACCCTCGGTCGCAAGATGATGCCCGTCAACGTGTATTTGCGGAACGTACAGCGCCAGCCCATTGAAACCGATATCACGAGTGTGCCCTTTCAGGAGGCGCACGCGATTTTGGCCGCCATTGCCATTTGAGCTGCGGCACACCGAAGCCGAGAACAACAGGCGCACACTCAGCCGCGGCGAACGCCGTCGATCCTTAACAAAGATCCGCATCCGAGAGACTACCGAGCGAATTAGTTCTGGCATTATTCAACCTCTTTCGCGAGCGGGGAGCGGAGAAGACCTGGAATTGATTCGAGAGGGGGAAGGCAAGAATGAACGCTGACGGCGTCCGCTTGGTATTCTACCGTTTGGGAACGACGGTAGGCAATAAATATCTACCTCGATTTACGGTCCGGACTCGAATCATGAGGTTATGCCGAGCGAGACGAGGCGGGCGCCCCCGGAAATATTCAGATAAATGCCGGATCGGGAAGTTCAAACCCCATTTGGAGCGTTGCTGTTACTTTGGCGCGCCGACGGGCTTGCCGCCATTATCTACACTCTTAATCGTGCCGGTCTGATCCATCCAATAGGAAAGCTTGCCCGTGTGACCGTACCGCGCGGGCTCAGCGTTGACTAAATAAGTCTTGCCATCCTTCCCCACTGTGACGCGGAAGTTATAGCCGAGATCTTTCGGATCAGCGGCAGCTTTCGGAACCAGCGCCGCATCAATCAGCGCCTGCAAATCTCCAAATACACCATGCTGCTGGGAATAGACGATCTGCACCGCGATCACCCGCTTGAGCAGTTCTTCGATATCAAGGTGACGTTGCGTGATGAGCGCGTCGAGAAAGAAACGGCGGCCCGCCTTCTTAACGATTGCCTGATTGTCTTCGTCGCCGATGATCCAGACGCCGCCCGATTTGATTAAGGTCACGGGTTGGGAAATTGTCTGCGGCGTGCTCTCGTTGATGGGAACTTTAACGAAGACAGTCGCGATGTCACCGCTGATCTGCTCGCCCGAGATTTCCACCTGATCAGGAATCGCGGCGGCCTTTTCTTCAAAGTCCGCGCGCAGGTCTTCCATCTCTTGTGCGTTCAGCCCCTCGACGGCGGGCCTATAAATCGTCAAGGTCCATGCTTCCTTGAAACGATGTTCGTGCATGGCTTTGTAGAATTCGCGCACAGTGTCTGAGGGCGTGCGCTGCGTCTGGGCGCTCGTGGTCGAGGGCGCACCAACGAATACTACGGCGAGCAGAGCTGCCGATAAGAAAGCCGCGCGACTGCTAAACCTGAAATGAAACATGGAATGTATTTCCTTCTTGCTGAGACGAAATAATGAGGCGCGCTTCCTCGCGTTAATGGCAAGCGCGCCTCGGAACTTCACTTGAATCAGATTCAGAATCAGGAGCGCAGGCTGCCCCAGTCTGCGCAATTGTAGGGGCAAGGCTTGTCCTTGCCCACGCGGTAGGGCAGGGACGAGCCGGCCCCCATTACCTTAACCAGCCCTCGCGTTCTTTGAGCGAAGAATAACTTCGCGTCCTACTAAATACAGCAGGAGCATCAGGATGATAAACGGGATCATCGACAGTAGGTCCGAGTTCCCGCCAGCGAACAAGGGATTTTTGAGAGTTGCCCAGTCCTCGACGGATTTATTGAAGTTCACCAATCCCTGCCTGGGCACGCCTTGCAGGATCGCGATTACGATCGCCGCCAGTGCGCCGCCGGCGATGTAACCTGAAGCCATCAACACGCCGGGGCTCTTGTCAGTCTCAGCCACCAGTTGATCCTCGGAAAGCTTTTTGTGCTTGAGTTTGTTCCGCAGATATTTATCGACCAGCCAGCGAATCATGCCACCGATAAAGATTGGGCTCGACGACGACAGCGGCAGATAGACACCGACCGCGAAAGCCAGCGAAGGAATGCCGCTCATTTCGAGCACGACGGCAATCATCACACCCAAAAGCACCAGTCCCCATGGCAACTGACGATTCAAAATGCCTTTGATGATGTAAGACATCAGGGTCGCCTTAGGCGCGTCGTATTTCGTCACCTGCGATCCGTCAGGCCTCGTCTTATGAATGCCGTTGATTCCAGGATCGGCCAGATAGATTGGCACGCCCTGATCGTTAACCAGGTAACGTCCGGCTGGGCCGCCTTCGGTGTCCGTTTTATGGAAAGGCCGGTAGAGAGCGGCGTCAGCATTGGCCTGGGGTCCCTTGAGCTTTTCCGGCGCACCAGCCTGGGACGTATCAATTTTGAGTGCAGCCGGAAAATTCTCCGAGACTTTATAAACGACCTTACCGCTGCCGTCGACCAGATACTCGCCCGGATCCAATCCAGCTACCGTGGGCGCGGCCGCGTCGTTTTTCAGGATTCGATAATTGCCCGGCGTCAACGGTTTGATCTGATCGTTGAAGGCCGGGAGCGAGCCTGCTTTGCTCGGGTCGACCATGACGCTCTTGGTCGCCGGTTCAAAGCTAAGACGCGGTACATAAACCGTCGCCGAATCGTTGAGCACCAGCAGAATGGGACCCAGGACCAGCGCCGAAGCAAAGGCGCCCACCAGGATCGCAATCTGCTGGTACTTTGGCGTCGAGCCCACCAGGAATCCGGTTTTCAGATCCTGGGAAGTAGTTCCACCATTCGAAGAAGCAATGCAAACGATGCCGCCGATCGAAAGCGCGGTAACGTAATAGTTAGGCCCGGTCCAGCCTCTTAACAGGAAAATCAGACACGTGAGCAGCAAGGTAGCCACGGTCATCCCGGAAATTGGATTCGAGGAAGAACCGATTTCGCCGGTAAGGCGTGACGAGACGGTCACGAATAGAAAACCAAACGCCACGATCAGAATCGCGCCGATGATGTTCCACTGCAGGTTCAATTGTGGGAAGGCCATGATCATCGCGACCAGCGCCAGGATTCCGCCAATGACCAGCTTCATGGAAAGATCCTGGTCCGTTCGCGGCGAGTTGGCCGCGGCAGCCTGACCGCCTCGCAGATCAGCAAGACCACCCTTCAGCCCATGCCAGATCGTCGGCAGCGATCGAAACAAACTGATGATTCCGCCCGCGGCCACCGCGCCGGCGCCGATGTACAAAATGTACGCGCCCCTGATTTGCCCGGG
>JAWVEM010000328.1:0-2511 GCA_033856735.1 Blastocatellia bacterium | reverse complement strand
CGAAGATTCTTGTCGCGCAACAGCTCGAAAGGCGTCTGCGCTTCTTCGTCTCCGACGATCTCGCCAAATTCCGTGGAATCATCGTCGCTGATCGGCGCATCGAGCGAGGCCGGCCGAATCGAAACGGTCTTAAGTTGCGAAACCTTTCCGCTGGCAATACCGATCTCGTCGCCGAGTTCCTCATCGGTAGGCTCGCGCCCAAGTTCCTCACTCATTTGCAAGGAGACACGGCGCATTTTGGAAATCTTGTCCACCAGATGCACGGGCAAACGGATGGTCTTGCTCTGATTGGCCAGCGCTCGTTTGATAGACTGTTTGATCCACCACGCGGCATAGGTGCTGAGTTTGCCACCCTTGGCCGGGTCGAAGCGCTCGACCGCTTTCATCAGGCCGATGTTGCCCTCTGAGATCAAATCAAGCAGGGGCAAGCCCAAATTGGCGTAATCGTGCGCAATTTTGACGACCAGTCGCAGATTCGAGCGAATCATCAAGGCGCGGGCTTCGCGGTCGCCCTTCTTGATCTTCGCGGCAAGTTCGATCTCCTGGTCCGGCGTCAAAAGCGGGATTTGCCCGATCTCGCGCAGGTAAATCTTTATTCCGGTATCGCTATCTTCGGCGGCCATATAAGTTCTCATCTGAGGGGCTTAAGCGTTGGATCGACAGGTTGTTAGCGATTATCTTCGCGGGCGCCTCGTCGCTCACATTTATTAGCATTCTAAAAAGTATTTAACAAGGTTAAATATTCGAATCTCTGACAGGTTTTGGACGCGTGTTGTTCAATCTTTTTACGTGGCGGCAATGCAACCTTTTTAGACTGAGGGTCATCGGCCAAAAGCGGGCTGGAATCAGATTCTGAGGCCCAAAAGGACCCTTCTATCGATATAGGTAATTGCCACGGTTGGGCTCGGAGGTTTGGTTCTTGGAATTACCGCTTTTCCCACGCGGTGATCCCTTAAAACGGTTCTAGCGAAGTTGAGTGAAAAGCCTTCGCGCCAGTTGAGATAGCAGCGGCAATTTAGAGCTCACGCTGCCAGCACCCATTCTCGCCACGGCACTTGGTAGAGTAGTATCACCACAAAGCAGATCATATAAACGGCCGCGATTCTGGGAAATTTCTCCTTTGCCAAGGCGAAACCCATGATGCCTAAGATCCAGCCAAAGCCGAACACCGGCGCTGGAAGATAAGTGGTGAGGATAAAGAACAGCAGGAGAATGTGCGCGAACTTGTCGGTCACGGGTCGCCGGACGAGCAGCAGAGAACCGATTAGCAATTGAAGTGACACGTCCCACCAAGTGAACGCCAGTGCCGCGACGCGGGCGCGGTCGCAGCCAGGAAGCACCAGTTCGTTGTTGATTACCTGAGAAAAGGGACTCCTGAAGAACGCGACGCTCTTCTGCACGGCGTCCGGTACGGATGGGTCAATCCCGATAAGTTTGCCGAACGCGGTGAACCGCGAGTCGACATAAAGGAAATACTCAAACATCTCGCCGGACCGGTAAGTAGGGGAAGAGAGTTTTTGCGCCACGGCGGCAAGGAAGATAAAGCAGAGAAAAAACCGGGCGTTGAAGACGATCGTTCGCCGCTTCTGCTCCGGCTCGGTAAAAAGATGGCAAAAGAACAAAACCCAAAGCCAGTAAAGCAGAAGGTATTTGTGATTATCCGCGGCCTGCCAGTCCAGGATGATCACAACGGTCCCCGAAAGAGACAGCGCAAGCCAGAAGACTGGGTTCCGAATAGCGTTCGGACGCAGCAGAAACAGCAGCAGGCATATGCGCGCCGTCGTTTCAAACAGCCAATCCTCGAAGCCGAAAATTACGGCGAGAAACAAGGTGAGCAGGCTGACCACCTGAACCAACTCAAACTCCTTGACGAATTCGATCAGTGCCTGGAAGCGCGGAAGAATAAGGGATTTGATTTTGCCCGATCCCAGCGCGGCATCCGCTCCGTTCATGAGCTGGATTTCTGCTGTCCTCTTCGCAGCTCTTGCGGCCTGAAGATGAAAGTTTCGACTCGGCTGGCGTGGGCGCGCCTTGTCACCGGATCGTAGGAGAGCTTCCAGTATTCAATCTGGATATCCCACTCCCACGTTTCCTCGCGCGGCCGGCGGCCGAACGGCACCATCATGTAGTACGATTCCTGAGCTGTGCCGGTGTTTTGGCCGTTGGCGTCGATGAGCGCCACTGGCATGCGTTGACGGGCGGCAACCCAGTCGAGCGTGGCCAATTCTTTCGCCGCGATGAGAAAATTCTCGCGCACGGGATAGTTGAGAGCGCGGTTGATCAGCTTCGTCTGTTCCGACGTTAGCTGGGTCAGCGGCTGGCGCTTTCCATGCCCGTCGGCAATGAACACTTTGGTGTATCGGTTCAACCGTCCGTCCGCACCCGCGAACATGCCCATGCCCCCGCCTTTCCAGGTGCTCAGATCGCGCTGGTTATTGAGGTAGACCTGCCGGGAAGCAACCAGGAGCGCCACTATGGGAATGCAGAGGATCGGTGCCCATCGCAAACACG
>JAWVEM010000327.1:0-6057 GCA_033856735.1 Blastocatellia bacterium | reverse complement strand
TTGATGGGCGAACGAAACCGAATCCGCAGGGTGTTGGCGCCAACTTTCATGAGACGCTTTGCGTCTACGCGCCAGGTACGAAACATGTTATCGACACTGATCAGCGGTTCATCGTTGAGGAACACGTCCGCGTAAGTATCCAGCCCTTCAAAGACCAACTCCAGATTCGTTCGCCGAAGCATCTCAGCGGTAATGTTGAATATCGTCTGATATTCCCAGTCCGCCTTGCCTATCCACTGCAGCTTCTTTTCGTTGTCGCGATAGAACGGATTGTCAATCAGCTTGTTGGTAAGCAGGTCGGTGTGCACGCACCCTGGAACACTCGCGGGATACCACTTGTCTTTGCCGGCCTCGCGAAACTGCCAACCACTGTTAAGCGATAGTGTGCTCGTGTGCGTGCCGCTCTCTCTTCGCAACGCGGTTTGAGATTGAGCGGACGCGGCAGTCAAAGTCAGCAGAAACAGAACGGCGATCAGCAATTTTGCCTTCATCTGTTAACTCACTTTCTGAAGGGATTGTACTTTGGGCCAGAAGGCCCGAAAGAGCCGTTGTGAAATAGCCACGTTCGTGAGGGGCGTGGTCCCGAGCGTATCCGAATGCTCGACGACCCTAAGGGCCGAGAGCTCCCACGGTCGTGAACATGTTGTGCCGCGCCTTCGGCGCTCAAGTGATCTTGATTGGTTCTCGATCCACGACCTAACGGTCGCGGCTGCTACATGACAGCTCTTTGGGCCTAAGAGTATTAAGCTTACTTTGCTTTCTGTTGCTGCGGCTGCTAAAAGAATCGACATGCTGAAACGATGGATTTCCTTATCGATCATTGCGGTAACTATCTCTATTCTGGCGCCAGTGTCAACGGCGGTGAGGGCCAATTCACCTGATAGTAAGAACGATGCGGTGATGCGGTCAGAGGTTCCGGCCTCCAGACTTGCCCGGCTGCGTCACGGAATCAATCTGAGTCACTGGTTCGCGCAGTCCGCCGATTATTCAAAAGCTCATCTTGAATCGCATACGACGGCGGAGGACCTTGCGTTAATCAGAAGCCTCGGCTTTGATCATGTTCGCCTGACCCTCGAACCCGCACCGCTCTTCAATGCGGGTGAGCCGGAGAAGCCAAGGACCGAGTACCTTAAGTATCTCGACCACGCGCTGGACTTGATCCTGGGGCAAGGGTTGGCCGTGATCGTGGATATCCATCCGTCTGATGAATTCAAGGTAAAGCTTAATAGCAACGATCGGCAGATTGAAGCTTTCGGCAAATTCTGGCGGGCCCTGGCCCAGCATCTGGCAACGCGCGATCCCGAGCGAGTCTTTCTTGAAGTCATCAACGAGCCGATGATGGAAGATGGCTATCGTTGGTTTGGCGTGCAGGGGAAACTCATCTCCGCGATTCGCTCGGGCGCGCCGCAGCATACGATCATTGCGTCAGGCCATCGGTGGTCCGGTCTCGCGGAGTTGCTTTTCATGCAGCCCTATGCCGACCGGAATATTATCTATAACTTTCACTTCTACGAGCCGTTTACCTTCACGCATCAGGGTGCGTCGTGGGCTGGCGCCAACTTGCCCTTCTATAAGAACATCCCTTACCCGTCAAGTCCGGAAAGCGTCAGCAAGGTCCTCGACACGGTTCAGGATGAACCGGCGCGCTACAATCTGCTTCGCTATGGCGAAGACCGCTGGAACGCCGACCGCATTGACCGGGAGATTGGAGTGGCGGCCGCCTGGGCCGCTAAGTATCAGGTCGCTCTTACTTGTAATGAATTCGGAACCTTCCGTAACTTTGCGCCGCCGGCGGATCGCGCGATCTGGATTAAGGACATGCGGACCGCGCTGGAAAAGTACGGCATCGGCTGGACCATGTGGGATTACGCGGGCGGCTTTGCGGTAGTCAATAAGCAGAACGGCCACGCGACGGCTGATGCAGAGATCGTGAATGCTTTGGGCTTGGGAGTTAAGAAGTAATTATCGCACCACTTTTTTCAGGGTTAACGGTGATCCACATGAGTCAAATTTCCGGAACGATCGACCTCAGTTTTTGGCGCGCAACCTCGAAGCGGTTACCGCCTCCAGCCCAAGGGTTGCCGCTTCGGCTACCCTGGGATAAAGAACGATTGATCTTCCAACCGCAACGCCGTTGCGTCGGTCGTATCTTTCCCCGATGGAGAGTTGCCGCAACCGCCAAGCGGTTGAAATAGCCGTGATCACCTCAGCCCCAAGGCCTTCAAATATCCCTGGTTGATGCGACAGTTCTCGAACTTTATTCGCTCGAGGTACTCATTCAAAGCTTTCTGCGTCTCCTCTTTCGGAGGCCGGTGCTTGCGCACTTCCTCAAACGTCGTGCGCGGCCCATCGGCAAACGCAACGATCGTCGCCCAATCCGCCGGCGAGTTTATCGAGACGATGCATGACGTCGCCTCCAATTTCTTATAGGGCCAGAAACACCAACCAATGTCATGTGCATCCAGCAGCTTGCGAAACGAATCGATCCACTCATCGGTGTTTTCGCCGGATTCGCTCATCCAAATCGGGACGTTGTGCTTGTCGCGAAAGGCAAGATACTCCTGAATCGCATCCTCGTTCACGGTCATCCAATACTTGTGAAAAGTGTAGGCGAGCTTGGGATCAAACGGCGGCCCGAAAACTTTGAAGTTAGTGTCCCACTGCGCGCCGCCCAGAAAGATAATGTGATTCCGGTCCACCTCTCGTATTCCCGAAACGATCTTGCGGTAGAGCGGTTCGAGTTTTGGGTTGAGTGACGCGGCGTCGAAGTAATGCGCGATCGGCTCGTTGAGCAGATCGTATCCGAGGACAGTCGGCTCGTTTCGATAACGGGCGGCAATTTTCCGCCACAGGTTGACGGTCAACTCCTGACTCTCGCTGCTTTCAAACAGAAACGGGTACCCAAAGCTGTCATCGATGTTGTCGCCGGTCTGTCCGCCCGGCGCCGCGTGCATATCGAGAATTACGTAGAGACCTTCCCTGCGACACCATTCGACAACTCTATCTAACAGCTCGTAGCCCGGGCCCTCCAGTCTTGGACTGGTCTCGTCTGAGACAAACAAACGGTAACTGAAAGGAACTCGAACAGAGTTGAATCCGGACCGCTTTATGAAGTTGATGTCTGCGCGAGTGATGTAATTGTCGCGATAAGTTTTCCAGAAGCGTCGCGCTTCGTCTTCTCCCACGAGTTCATTGATTGCGGTCTGAATCAGCCGGGGCGAATTGGTCTGCTTGAATTTGAACATGTAGCCCTCAGGCAGCAGCCAATTGCCGAGGTTAGTGCCTTTCAAGAGCAGCGGTCTGCCGTCAGGCGAGACGATCGTCTTGCCTTTGGTTGTGGCGAATTTTGTTTGGGCGCTGGCTGTGGAAGGTACGTGCAGCAACAGAATAATACCCAACAAGTAGGCTCGCTTTTTTAGGCATCGCATCATCGATCACACACTCCAGTGGAAATGGTTTCAAGTAGGTCTATTCCCCGACTGGCGGCTTCTATTTGCTGCTTGACTCCGTGTGAAAACTAACTTGAGGCATAATGAATGATCTAGGGTAAACGCAAAGGACGCTAAGGGATTCGCAAAGGGACGCAAAGAGGAATTCCTCTGCGACCTTTGCGAAGAACTTTGCGACCTTTGCGTTAAAGTTCCTCCTCGACTGCCTCCCTTCTGTTGAATCTTCACACAGCCTCTTAAACCGGTCGTCATGCGCGGGCCATATCTTACGGTAAAACAGTTTGAGTATAGAAGAGCTGCCGGCAAAGATGCGTGTTAAGATGCGCTTCCAAAATTGAAGGACTATTCTCTGCGCTTTGATAGAAAGACTGACTCGCATTCACTGAGTAGTCAGTAACATTCGCTTCGCTTACTATCAAAAATGTGACGCGCGGCCAGGCTGCGCGAGAAAGGACTGGCAGCACCATTCCATCATCAAATAACGATCACCCACCCTTCTCTCGCTTCAGTAACAGCTTCGAATTGTTTCTGATCAGCCTCGTGATTCTATTTTTGGAGTTGGCCGGCATCCGTTGGTTCCCCGCGCATGTTCTTTACCTTACATTTTTTACTAACGTCGTGCTCCTGGCGTCGTTCCTGGGAATGTCTGTCGGCTGTTTGGCCGCCGGGCATCGCCGTAACTATCTGACCTGGACTCCACTCGTGCTCGTCGTTGCGTTGGCCGCGGCGCATGCGGTTGAGATCACCAGCGGCTTGTTCGCAAGATTCGTGGATGTGGGCAATCAAGCCGCACCACAGCAGGTCTTCTTCGGCACCGAATATCACAGCCAGGATCTATCGCACTACGCGATTCCGGTCGAGGTTCTGTGCGGCTTCTTCTTCCTGATTATTGCGCTCGCGTTTATTGGTCCCGGTCAGGAATTGGGACGAGCGCTCATGCGTTGGCCCAATCGAGTGCAGGCTTACACCTGGAACATCGTCGGCAGTATCGCCGGCATCGTTCTGTTTGCCGCTTGCTCCTGGCTTGAGCTGTCATCGTTGTGGTGGTTCCTGCTGATCGCAGCGGGCCTGGGTTACTTCTATTTCATTTCACCCCGGCATCGTTTTCCAGGAGGTTTGCTTGGTTGGAAGGGCCCGGTGACTGCCTTGCTGCTCGTGCTCGTGGTTTGGCTGGCAGCCTTCGTGCCCGCGCATAAAGACGATCGGGGCGCGCGTGAAACGCAGCAATTTTGGTCGCCTTATTACCGGATTGATTTTGAGCGAGCCGACCTCTCGCTTTCGGTGAACCTCATCTATCACCAGCAAATGGTTTCGCGAAACCAGAATTTTCCGGCCTACGCGCTGCCCCACCTGCTGAATCGAGATGCCGGCCGAGCGCCTTTCGCGGACGTGCTGATAATCGGAGCCGGTTCAGGTAATGACGTCAGCCGAGCGCTGCAGTGGGGAGCTCAACACGTCGACGCCGTAGAGATCGACCCCGCCATAAACCGGCTCGGGCGACAATATCATCCCGACCATCCTTATCAGGACCCGCGGGTGGAAATTCATTTGGATGATGGGCGGAACTTTCTGCGCTCGACTCAGCGTAAGTACGATCTCATCATCTACGCGCTGGTCGACTCACTCGTCTTGCACAGCGGCTACAGCAATATTCGGCTCGAGAGTTTTCTGTTCACGCGTCAGGCGTATCAGGACGTGAGCCGTCACCTCAAGCCCAACGGCAATTTTGTCGTCTACAACTATTTTCGTCAGGGATGGCTGGCGGCCCGCCTGCAAAAAGGTTTGGAAGAAGTATTCGGCGCCGGAAATACATTAGTGCTCACGCTGCCTTATCGAAGAGTCATCGAGGCCGACCGAGCGACCTTTGGCGACTTCACGATATTTTTTTCCGGTGCGACGAGCGACCTGCGGAACGCCTTTGCGCGGCAGCCTGAGTATTGGCTGCGCGACGACGGCCCGCCTGGGCCCACTTCACCAAACGGCTTCCAACAAACTGGGCCAGAGGTGATGCCGGCCGCGGCACAAACGGCAGAGAAAGCAGCGACGTCACATTGGCAGCATTTTGGTTTGGCAACTGTCTTGCCCCCTGAGGGCAGTTTGCGCACCGCCACCGATGATTGGCCGTTCCTCTATCTGCGTAAACCGATGATCCCGACGCAAAGCTTGCGCGGAATGGTGATCATGGGCGGGCTGGGGTTGCTGTTAATTTTTCTCTTCCTGCCTCGGCGAAACGCGAACGCGGCAACTGAGCGAGGAATTAATATCCGCCGCGCCGGCAGCGCACTCAATCTTCAGCTTTTCTTCTTGGGCGCCGGATTCATGCTGGTTGAGACGAAAGCAGTGGTGGCGATGGCGCTGCTGTTCGGCAGCACATGGGTCGTGAACTCGGTGGTCTTCTTTGCGGTTCTCGTAATGATCCTGCTCGCCAATCGCTGGACCCTTCGGTTTCAGCCGGAACGCTTGTGGCCTTATTACGTTGGCTTGCTAATTACCTTGATACTGAACACCGTCGTCCCGCTCGATTTTTTTCTGGGTATGAATCGTAGCATTCAGGTGATTGGCTCCAGCCTGCTGGCGTTCGCGCCGATTCTGTTTGCGGGTGTGATCT
>JAWVEM010000326.1:0-8911 GCA_033856735.1 Blastocatellia bacterium | reverse complement strand
ACCTGCAACAGAGCTTCACCGGTGCGCGATAGCAGGCGCACCAGATCGCCTTCCTCGGCCCGCGTCTCGTGAACCAGTTCGGTCCACTCCGCTTGGGCGGCCCAATTCGCGGCGGCGGCGGCGGCGGAGAAATTTATTCCGGGCGCGGCTTCGACGCCCTGCTTCCATTCTTCGGTAGATACCTCGAAAGCGATCTCTTCAAATTGCACCAGCAGACTTACGATCGCGTCGTCAAGTTCCGGTTCGCCGTAATCGCGATCTTCGTCCGCGGCGATAGCGGCGATCAAACCGGCCGCCCGGACTGGATTCAGGACCGCGAACAATCCGCGCTGCAAAGCCTCGCCCACGAGGAGCGGACGATCGACGCGCAAGTCCGCCAACCACCGCCCGCGATCCGTGACGCGCTCGAGCTCAAAGTCGAGATAGCCAAAGTGATCGAGCACGCGCGCACACCGCTCAAACGGTTCCCAGACATCCGCCCGCAGGCGTTCGATCTGCCGCTCGGCTTGTTCGATGGCGGCGGCTTCCGGCTGTAGCGACCAGAGAACTTCGCCGTGTGGCCCGGCCAGGGAATCGATCAGATCGTTAATTAATTTGATCGAGGACTCTTCTTCGCCACGCGAGTCGCGCAGCCGCGGCTCAGGCAATGCCAGTTGGCCCCCGCGCTGATGTATCTCGTCAAAAGCGTCCTCGATTTTGTCGGGCTGGGTCGAAAAGATTGGCGCAAAAACGCGGCCCGCGCGTTCCAGGGAAAACGATGCGGTCCGGCCGTCTTCACGCACGCCGGTCACTCCATCGCGGCCGCGCGCGGTTACCAGCGTGAGGCGTTTGCCACTGCGGCCCGTCGCTACCACTCGACCAGGCTGGACCGACTTGTGCAACCAGCGCAGACGCGCTTCGCGGCGTGTCTGCGGCGCCGACTCAAGCAACCGCGAACGCGCGTTTGCCAGTCGCTCGATCGCGCGAACTGTGGCTACCGGAGTTTGCACGGATGCCAATTTCAGAGCTTCACGGATGCGCGTTTCGTTAGCATCGCGCATCGTTTCCAGTTGGCGAATCTGCGGTAAGAGATTGCGGTGCGCAAAGCTCTTCTCGGCGATGCGGCGCACCTGAGCAAAACTTCCAAACGCGTCGAGCAGATTCAGCAGTGACGTATACGTAGCGCGGAACTGGCTTTGCAGATCGTCGGGCTGCGCACTAAGCAGCTCGGCGATGCGTTGTGGATTTTGATGAGGTCCCGGAGCCGCGACGACGAAGCCCACGCGATCTTTTCCGCGCCGGCCCGCCCGCCCGGTCATCTGCTGCAGCTCAGATGCGGTTAATGATTGCCAGCCATTGGCGCTGCGCCGGTCGGCGCAAGTCGAAACCACTGTGCGAGCTGGAAAGTCGACCCCGGCAGCAACCGTAGCGGTCGCAAAAATCGCGTCGAGCAAACCGGCGCTCATCATCTTTTCGATTACTAACTTCCAAGCCGGCATATGCCCAGCGTGGTGCGATGCGATACCTGCGCTAATGATTGCGTCCCAATGACGATGTTTGCGAATTTCGGGGTACTGCTCGACGAAACTGAGCATGAACTCGTGACGTGCGGCCCGGCGCTCATCGGGCGCGGCGCGACGACTCAAGGCGGCCTCTGAAGCAGATTCGTCACAGCGCCGGCGAGTCGGCAGGAAAATGATCGCCGGCAGCAAGTTGTACGAACCAAGCGCCGCGAGCAGAGTGCCGGGCGGCATTTCGGGCATGCGGAGTTTCATCAAAAGTAAAAAGTAAAAAGGTAAAAGGAAAAAAGAATTACCATCTACGTCTTCTTCCTCTTCCACCTGAACCTCGGTGATGATCTCGCTGATCTTGTTCACTCAATTTCAAGATCTCTGAATTCAATTTGCCGTTTTGATTCAGCAGAGGCAGCAGACGCTTGTCTGGCATCAGGAACGCTGCCCGCAAAGGGACCGGCCGCGCGCCGGGACGCGTCACCACGCCGCAATGCACGCCGCGCACTTCGGCGATCCAGGCGGCAAACTCCGCGGCGTTTCCAATCGTGGCAGAGAGCAGCAGCATTCTGATTCGCGGAGGCGTCAAAATGATCGCTTCTTCCCAGACATGCCCGCGCTCTTCATCAGCGAGATAGTGCGCCTCGTCGAATACAACCAAATCCGCGCCTACTTCTTCGCCGCCGCGCAACGAATCGAATAACTGGTTACAAAAAATTTCCGTCGTGCCGACAATCAACGGCGCACTTGAATTCTCTTTGCGATCGCCGGTAAGTATGCCGACGTGTTCTGGTCCAAACTCTTCGCTGAATTCGGCATATTTGGAATTTGTCAGCGCCTTCAGGGGCGTCGTGTACCAGGCTCGCTTGCCCAGCTCGAGCAGCCGGCGCATTTCTTCGCGGGCGATCCAAGTCTTACCGCTTCCCGTGGGCGCAGTGACCAGCACGTCTTCGAACTCGAGCGCCGTCAGAGCCTGCAATTGAAATGGATCAGGTTTGAGCGGAGCCGGCTTTGGAGCGCCGATGCCTGACAAGAGTTCGCGCAGCTCTCGTCCGTAATTCCCGGTGACGGCCGGCGCCGTTTCGGCCCGGCCGCCAGGGGTTTGCTCGACTGAACGCGGGGATACAGCGCGTCGTGAATTGTCGGAACTGCCAGTTCGATCGCGCGCCCGACCGTCGGGTTTCCGGTAACCGCCAGAGCGTTTCATCCCGTCATTGTATGGCAACCTCTCTGCGGCGCATATCCGCGGTGTACGAGAATTGCTGGAAGTTCTCCGTGAGCGCGGTTGCGGGTAACTTGGCGGTGTCTTAGTATCTTTAGGAACCGATGTCAAAATTAGCAAAGGTGATTTTCGCAACTTAACATAGGTTCGCTGCGTCCAACGGGCTCGCGCTTTTTTTACAAGAATGCTGGATTTTACGGAAACAGACGGGCTTTTCGAGAGCTTTGAAATTAATCGCGAACCATTCTGGCCGCGAATTTCATGGCTGATTGCCGGCTCCGGCGCATGGCACCTGGTGTTGCTGGCTTGCATCATTCTGATTCCCCCGCTCCGCAATGCCTTCAATCTCACGGTTCTGTTTTCAGGTGGCGGATTCGTCGATCGTGCTTACAACAAAACTGAAATCGATCAGGGCGACATCACTGAAATCACCTTGGAAAAGTTTCACTACCCCGCGGGATACTTTGGGATGGATCAGCAGGGCATGCCGATCGAGCAACTTCAGCAGCCTGCTCCTTTCACTCCGCAGCCCTTTACTCCGGCCCAAATTCCCGTGACTTCATCGACCCCGGCGCCTTCGCCGGTTGCCAGTGCGTCTCCGGCTATGGCATCGAACTCTCCCAGCCCCAGCCCGTCGGTAAAGACGGCCGCAGAAACCAAGGCAACCGATAAGAAGGTCGATGAAAAAGCCCAGAAGGATCTCGATGCAGCGTCAAAGAAGACAGGGATCGAGTTGCCTAAGGAAGGCGACGTGAACAAGCGGCCGTTCAAAGACCTCGCCGCTTACGCCACCGATCTAAAGAACCAGGGCAAGCTCGACTTTGAAAAACCATTCGAGATTGAGATCGAAACGAATCTTGATAAGGACGGTAAGCTGGTCAACGCAAAAGTAACCAGGCACTCGGGCGACGCCACGCTGGTCGATCTCGGAACCAGGCTGGTCGCATCGATGAACGATAGTGGGGTCTTGTTCTACTTGAAAAAAATAAACGAGGACAAGCCAGGCACGAAAGTGATTTTCACCATCAAGCAGGACGGCAAAGAAGTGGTGGCGACGGTCACTTCAGAGGTTACCTCTTTGGAAAGTGCGCGGCAGTTGGCGGGCGGGTTCAGGATAATATTGGCGGCTGGGGCGGAAGCACGAAAAGGAAAAGACGAAGAGATACTAATTAGAAGTACGAGTGTCTCTGCCGACGGCAAGAACATCGTCTTCAAATTGGTCATGGCCCATAAAGACGTGGTGGATATCGTTAAGAAGGGCATGGAGCCGGAGCCTTCGCCCACGGCGTCACCTTCCTGAACGCGCCTAGTGAGCGATCATCTCCGGCACATGTTCAGCTTCGTATCTTTCGATTAAGACGCTGAGCACCTCCATTAACGAAGCCAGTGGATGGCTTCCATCCTCTCCTACCTCGTCAACGAGGTTGTCCAGGAGAGCCACGATGCGATCATTCTTCGCTGTGGGAACGAATACATCTCCCGATAGTGAGGACCAGGCGTTGGCGGTTCGTCGGACGTCCAGGTTTTGCATGACTATTCCCTCCACTTAAGGCAACACGCCTTCCGGCACTTGCCAGGGATGCAGTTCAACAGCGAGCCTGCCAATCTTGATCATGGGATCGGTCGCGCACAGATCCTGCGCTTCCTGTAGCGAACCAACGCGGAAAACAAAAATCCCACGCAACACACCATCGTCTCCAAAAGGACCGGCCACGATAAGTTTTTTCATCTCAGCCAGGCGATTGATATTGGCGAGGTGAGCTTTTTGAAGTTCCTGCACTGCCGGAGTCTCGCCGTCTCCTTCTTTGCGATTCGGACCTTTCTTGAGAAACGCAAGATAGACCGTGTTCAATTTCAGCGGCGAGTTCGCTTTCTTAAAAATGTCTTCTGAGAACCATGGATGCATCTCGCAGGTGAACAAGCCGGCCTTAACTGCCGGATCGCCATCGACCCAGATCTTCGCTTCATCGGCAGAGGCCGCTCGCAAAATGAAGATGCCGGCCAAGTCCGTGTCGTCGCCCATGGGACCGGCAATGATTGCCTTGCCGGAACTGAGCAGCGACCTGACATTCGCAAAGTGCTGTTGGAGAATTTGATTTCTTTGCTCGAGCGGAATGGCCTGCCACTTCGGTCCCTTCTTAAACAAAGCCATGTGGAACTGGACCAGCTTGAATTGTGGAGCTTCCTTTTGTTGCGCCGCGATTACGGGAGCAGCGATTAAGGAACAGGTAGTAATGAATATCAGCAGTAGTTTGTTCACGATTTTCTCTTCACTTAAGACGCCAGTTCCCTATTAAAATGTGGTTTTCCGTTTAGACGGCGGACTTGTCCGCCGCTCGACCCTAAACGATCGTGCTCCTCGTCTTCGGCGTCCTGCTAAGCCCTAATTAATCGTCGCCGTCTTCACGCAGGTAATTGCCGGCAGGCCTTCGGTGATCGCCGCCCAGGAATCGCCGCCGTTCTTCGAAGCGAATAGCTTTCCGCTCCGTGTGCCGAAGTAGATACCCACGGGATTATTTTTATCAGCTTTCATGCTGTCGCGCAGGATGGTTTCGAACGCGTCTTTCTGTGGCAGGCCCTCTGTCAAAGCTTCCCACGATTCGCCGGCGTTGCGGGTGCGGTAGACGCGCAGCTTCGCTTCCGGCGTACAGCGAAATTCATCCGACTCGATGGGAATGATGTAAGCGGTGTTCGCGTCATGCGGGTCGATCTCGAGCGCAAATCCAAAGTCGGAGGGCACGCCGTTAGCGATATCGTTCCACGAATCGCCGCCGTTGTCGCTGCGATAAAGGCCCCAGTGATTTTGCAGAAACATTCGCTGCGCATTCTCAGGATGACTGACGATCTTATGAACGCACTGGCCCCACTCCGGATATTGCTGATCGGGAGGTAGAAATTGCGCGCGCACGCCCCGGTTGCGCGGTTGCCAGTTCCGGCCGCCGTCGTCGGTGCGATAGACGCCGCCGGTCGAGATGGCTACGAACAGACGCTGGTCATTCGTCGGATCGGGAAGAATCGTGTGCAGACAAAGACCGCCGCCGCCGGGTTGCCACTGCGTTCGATGAGGATGATCGAACAAGCCGCGTTCGAGCGCCCAGGTCTCTCCACCGTCCGTGGATTTAAAAAGCGCCGCCGGTTCCACACCGCAGTAGAGCGTGTCGGGCTCGCTCGGATGACCCTGAGCGATTTGCCAGATCTGTTTGAGCGAAACCTCGCTGCCCTCAGGAAACTTGATGTTGTATTGCTCGGGATTGCTCCAGTTCTTGCCAAAGTCATCCGACGAACTTAGAAACGATCCCCAGAAAGAACTGTTCACCGCAGCCCACAGACGCGAGCGTCCGTTGCGCCCGTCATAAGCCATCGAGTAGATGCTGCGTCCGGGAAAGTATGGCCCGGCTTCTTCCCAGTTCTCCCGGCTGGCATCAGAGCGAAACAGAAACGCGCCTTTCATCGTGCCGACGAGCACGAGGTTGTCGCCTGGGTTGACGTTGATTTGATTCGGATTTGGCATGCGGAAAACTCCCAAAGAAAGTTAGGTCGATCTGCGGGCCGAATTATATAGAAAGAAGAGTTTGTCCAAAAGGCGAGGATAATGTTTGACGAGCTACGCCCTCAGAGAACACAAGTCATGTTCAATTCCGGCGCGCCCCAAAACGGAGAATCTAGTTGTTGTCGTCGTTTTCACCATGACGACGGCGGCCTTTTTGTCCTTTACGATCTTCTTTTCCGGGGCCGAAGTAGAGAACCCCCACTTTCCGCGCGACAGGTTTCTCGCTTGCACTGAGTGGGCCCTGATCAGGTTTGGTCCGCTCGACGCTCCACGGGCTTGATAGTCGCTTCGATCTCGCTGGAATATTATCGCTGACTTTAACCGGCGGGGCGTTGGTCGAAGCTTTAGGTGCTTCCACCGGAGGTGTTTCTTTCAAGGGTTCCTTTGCAGTGGACGGGTCGGCGGGACTGGCGGTTTCACTTTTCGCGTCGTGAACGCCCAGAAGTATTCCGCCGAGGACGGCACTCAAAAGCGCGCCGATCATAAGTACCGCCAGCAATCCCCAGCTGCCCTTCAGGAAGCGGCGTGACGTTGGTCGCGCTGTTGTAGTTTGGTCCGTGGTCAACGGTTCGACGGGTTGAGCAGCCGCAATCATGTCCGCATCGAAATGCGGCGGTGGTGGATAAGAAGTTTCCGAATCATGTTCCGAGTCCGTACCGTTTTCTGTGACAGGATTCATAGGTATTGCTCTCAACTGATACATTTATTCGATTCGATCTGCTTAGATGCAAGAGTGTCGCCACGCGTGACAAAAGCGCGCGTGGCAATAGAATCTTCATAAAAGTAATTTAACCTTTAACTAAAGGGTCGGTTAAGGAAGGACGGCACCGTGTAACAAGCGAGAGTGATCGTGGATTGCCGAGTGCCATTGGACTGAAGGCGTTTAGAGTACCGACTTTAGTCGGGTTTTTACGATCAGCACCAAGGCCCGACTGAAGTCGGTACTCTAAACACCTGTTAGCTTTGCGCTCCGGTTCCCTTCGTGCTAAAAGAAGCAACGCAAACCCATCTGATTCTATCTGGAGGAAAATTAATGTCGCATCGCACCCTGAAGGCGGGGCTCGGCCGCCGGGCTCTGGTTCTGTTCGCAGGTATTCTGGTTGTGGGCGTTTTGTGTCTCAGGTTTGCCGGGCCGCACATTTTCGTTGTGACCCACGCCCAAACTTCAGCCGGCGGCACGCGCTTGTTGCGCACTCCGACAGTGAGCGCGACCCAGATCGCGTTTGCCTATGCACAGAACATTTGGGTTGTACCTCGCGCGGGCGGCTTGGCCCGGCGCGTCACCAGTTTTCAGGGACAGACTTCCAATCCACATTTTTCGCCTGACGGAAAATGGATCGCGTTCAGCGGCGAGTACGCCGGCAATCTTGATATCTATGTGGTCGCGGCTGACGGCGGCGAGCCCAAACGCCTGACCTGGCATCCGGGCGCCGACTCAGCCCAGGGCTGGACGCCCGACGGCCGGAGCATCATGTTTTCATCGTCGCGAGCGACCTGGTCGCCCAGTGGCGCTCCGCGTTTCTGGACTGTGCCCGTGGAAGGAGGCGTCGAAGAACCGATGCCGCTGCCGCGCGGGTTTCAGGGAAAGATTTCAGCCGACGGATCGCGAATCGCTTATCGCATGAACAATTCATGGGACGACGAACGCCGTAACTATCGTGGTGGTCAGAACCGTCCTATATGGATTGTCGATCTCAAAACCTACGATCTGGTTTCGCCGCCGTGGACGGATTCAAAGGACATCGATCCGGTTTGGTCTGGTGACACAGTCTATTTCATTTCCGATCGCGACGGCGTCGAGAACGTTTGGTCCTACGAAACCAGGACCAAGAAGTTGGCGCAGGTGACTAAGTTCACCGACTTTGATGTGAAGACTATGGACTCGGGCGCGGGCGCGGTCGTCTTTGACCAAGCGGGTTACATTCACGAGCTGGATCCCAAGAGCGGGAAAGAGCACCTCGTCAACATCACTGTCGCGGGAGATTTTCCCTGGATGATGCCCCGTTGGGAAGACGTGACCAGCCGCATGACGAACATGGGCATCTCGCCCACGGGAAAACGTGTAGTCATCGAAGCGCGCGGCGAGATTTTCACCGTTCCGGCTGAGAAGGGCGACGTGCGCAACCTGACCAACTCGAGCGGCTCAGCCGAACGCGATCCAGCCTGGTCGCCTGACGGAAAATTCATCTCGTACTTCAGTGACAAGTCGGGCGAGTATCGTATCTACATACAGGCGCAGGACGGCCTCACTCCGCCACGCGAAATCGCCCTCGATCATCCTACGCACTACTACACGGCTTCATGGTCGCCTGATTCGAAGAAGCTGCTGTTCAGCGATACAAACCTGCACGTCTGGGTGCTGGATGTGGCTTCCGGTAAAGCCAGAATCGTTGGCAACGATCCCTGGATGGTGCCGCAGCGTACGCTCAATCCGGTCTGGAGTCCTGACTCGAAATGGGTGGCGTACTCCAGCCGTCTGCGCTCGATGTATCACGCGATTTTTGTGAGCAACGCCGATACCGGCGAGACCAAACAAGTAACGGACGGTCTGGCCGACGCGGTTTGGCCCGTGTGGGACGCGAGCGGGAAGTATCTATGGTTTCTGGCCTCGACCGATTTTGGTTTGCGCTCGCAATGGCTCGACATGAC
>JAWVEM010000325.1:0-4067 GCA_033856735.1 Blastocatellia bacterium | reverse complement strand
GACAGTGGCGAAGCAGACCGATGATAAATCACCACAAAGAGCGAAGATGCTCTGGGAACAGGCCCTCGCAGCCAAAGGAGGACGTGAGCGGCTCTATGCCGTGCGCAACTTTGTCGCCTCTTCAAAGTCTCGCTTTCGCTTGAGCCCGCGGCCAGATGTCGCCGCAGGGTTGACCGAAGAGAGTCTGTATGTCTTGCCGGGTAAATGGTGGTTCTTCGAGGACTACCGTCCCGGCAAGATGGGATACAGGATTAATGTTCTGGACTTTGATCGCGTTATCTGGTGGAGCGCTGGTCCCGGGAAAAAAGTGCCACTCCCTCCACGACCGGATCTCGATAAATCTATTATTGAGGGCTTCGAATATCGCTTCAGACAAGCGCAGTTCCTCTATCTTTTAGAGACAAGGTGGGCCAAGCCAACTTTCATTGGAGCGCGGACTGAGTCCGTCGGTCACAAGAACTACGATGTGGTAGAGACAGTAATTGCTGACAGAGAGATGAGGCGACTAGCGCGAGAAGGGCCGACGAAACGGCTGCAGGTAGAAGTGATTGATAATGAGAGAGCGGTGAGGGCAGACTTCTACCTCGACAGAAAAACCCATCTGCCGGCCAGAATCGTGATTGATGGTAGCGCGGCCCGCGGCAGCGGCAAGGGTTCGATGGATTACGTCTGCCGTTTGGACGACTATGCTAACGTGGGCGGAATTCAAATGCCGCAGATAGTCAACTGCGGAGATAAGGAGAATCAAACAACCTACCAGTTCAACGTTGATTACGACGAAGCTATCTTCGAGCGTCCGCCGACTTCCGCTGATGCAAAACCGGACGCATGGCGGGCGGCTGCAAGGTAGACAACTCATCCTCAACGACTTGTCCCACCATTAGAAAAACTTGAAACGATGAGGAGGAGAGTACAAGGTTGGCCCTCTCGCGTGCTTCCTTGCTGAATGAGCATTCATTCAGTATTATGACCGCGCCATGATTACAGTGAAAAAAGCTGCCGTTCTGGGGGCCGGGACGATGGGTGCGCAAATCGCTGCTCACCTCGCCAACGCCGGTATTCCAACCCTATTGCTCGATATTGTTCCGCGGGAATTGACGGCGGATGAACAGGCCAAGGGGCTGACGCTGGAATCGCCGCAGGTGCGCCACCGCATCGCGCGCGCCGGATTGGAAGCTGCGAAGAAAGCCAAGCCCGCCGCGTTCTTCGCCGCCGATCTCGCCGCGCTGGTCACAGTAGGAAACTTCGAAGACGATTTGCCGAAGCTGAAAGACTGCGATCTGATCATCGAAGCCGTCGTCGAAAACCTTCAGATCAAACAGAGCCTTTACGAGAAGGTCGAGCAGCATCGGCGGCCGGGTTCGGTCGTGGCTTCAAACACGAGCGGCATTCCGCTCAGTCAGCTTGCCGACGGCCGCTCGGAAGATTTTCGCGCTCACTTCCTTGGCATGCACTTCTTTAATCCGCCGCGGTACATGCATCTGGTCGAGCTGATTCGTACCGAATGGACCAGGCCGGAAGTCTCTTGTTCGATGTTCGGCTTCCTGGATGAACGACTGGGCAAAGGCGTAGTCGTTGCGAAGGATCGGCCGAACTTTATCGCCAACCGCATCGGCACTTACGGCGCGATGCAGACTATTCGCGCGATGATCGACGACGGTTACTCGATTGAAGAGGTTGACAAGATTACCGGTCCCGCGGTCGGTCGCCCCAAGACCGCGACCTTTCGCACGTTTGATCTCGTCGGCCTCGATGTCCTGGCCCACGTCGTAAAGAACCTGCACGAAAATCTGCCCGAAGATCCAGAACGCGAGACGTTCGTCATGCCGGAGTTCGTCGCGAAGATGATCGAGCGCGGCTGGCTCGGGAATAAGACCAAGGCCGGCTTCTACAAGCGGCAAAAGGGCGAAGGCGACAAGCGAGAAATCTGGGCCATTGATGTAGCGACGCTCGACTACAAACCAGCGCAGAAGGTGAAACTGCCCTCGCTGGAATTGGCGAAGAATATCGAAGACACGGCCGAACGAATCAAGACGATGGTCTGGTCGAAAGACCGCGCGGGCGCTCTACTTTGGAAAACGTTTTCGCGCACGCTCTGTTACGCGGCGAATTTGATACCCGAGATTTCCGACACAGTAGTGGAAATCGATCGCGCCATGCAGTGGGGCTTCAACTGGGAACTGGGCCCGTTCGAAGCGTGGGACGCCATCGGTGTCGAAAAGTCAGTCGCGAGATTGAAGGAAGAAGGCCAGAGCGTTCCGGCTAACGTGCAGCGGATGCTCGACTCGGGCGCAAAGTCTTTCTACAAACAAGAGAATGGCCAGCGTTTCTATTTCGACTTCCCTTCCGCCAAGTACGTTCCAGCCGCCGATCTTCCCGGCACGATCATTCTCAAGTCGCTGAAAGATCGAACCGGAGTCATCCGAAAGAATTCCGGCGCTTCGCTGGTTGATCTTGGCGATGGGGTCGCTTGTCTCGAGTTTCATTCCAAGATGAACTCGATTGGCGGCGACACGCTCGAGATGCTGAAAATCGCGCTGACCGAAGTCGAAAAGAATTTCCTGGGCCTGGTCGTCGGCAACCAGGGCACGAACTTTTCAGTCGGCGCAAACCTGATGCTGATGCTGATGGAAGCACAGGATGAAAACTGGGAAGAGCTGGACATGATTGGCCGATTTTTTCAGCAGTCGGTGATGAGCTTGCGCTATTCAGCGAAGCCGGTCGTGGTCGCGCCGTTCCAGTTGGTCTTTGGCGGCGGCTGTGAAATGGTTCTGCATGCGGACCGCGTGCGGGCTTCTGCGGAAACCTACATCGGACTGGTGGAAGTTGGCGTGGGAATAATCCCCGCGGGCTGCGGCACGAAAGAGATGTTGGTGCGCGCGCTCGACTCGATCCCGAAAGACGTGAAAGACGCTGATCCATTTCCGTTCGTTAAGCGGGCGTTCGAAACGATCGCGCTGGCAAAAGTTGCGACCTCGGCAGAGGAAGCGCGCGGATTTGGTTTTCTCGGCGCTGACGATTCAATCTCGATGAACCGAGATCGTTTGATTGCGGACGCGAAGAAAGAAGTGCTCGCGTTAGCGGCGAGCGGTTATCAGCAGGCACAGCAACGCACTGACATTCTCGCCTTGGGCATGCCGTCGCTGGCTACTCTGAAGCTGGGTGTTCACATGATGAAGCGGGCGGGTTACATTTCGGATCACGACGCTTTGATTGGTGAGAAGCTGGCGCGAATTCTGACCGGCGGCGATCTAAACCATCCGACGCGAGTGTCCGAGCAGTATTTGCTCGATCTCGAACGCGAAGCTTTTCTGTCGCTGATCGGGACGCGCAAGACGCAGGATCGGATTGCGCATATGTTGAAGACGGGGAAACCGTTGAGGAACTAACAGGTCCGATACCGTTTAGACGGTGGACTTGTCCGCCGCAGCTCGCGGCACAAGGGCCGCGTCCAGGTAATGGATCATTAGAATCGGTATTAGTCGTTTGGAGTTGAAAATGAAAGAAGCTTTTATCGTATCAGCGGTTCGCACGGCGGTGGGCAAAGCACCGAAAGGCACTTTGCGTGATACCCGCGCCGATGAAATGGGGGCAGCAGTAATTAAGGAAGCCATGGCCCGCGTCCCGGGCCTGGAAGCTGCTGAGATCGAAGACGTGATCATGGGTTGCGCCATGCCCGAAGCTGAGCAAGGCATGAACATAGCCCGCTCGGCCGCGATTCGCGCAGGCTTGCCGGTAGAAACCAGCGCCATGACGATCAATCGTTTTTGTTCTTCGGGGCTGCAATCGATTGCCATCGCGGCCGATCGCATACGAACGGGCAGCGCGCAGGTTGCGCTCGCCGGTGGCTTGGAGTCGATGTCGATGATTCCGATGGGCGGGCATATCATTCGGCCCAACCCATACCTGGTCGAACACTACCCTGACTTCTATTTGAACATGGGTCTGGCAACTGAAAACGTTGCGCGGAAATACGAAGTGACCCGCGAAGAACAGGACGAGTTCGCACTGCGTTCGCATCAACGTGCATTCGCGGCTTTAGAGCAGAACAAATTCCAGGACGAGAC
>JAWVEM010000324.1:0-7009 GCA_033856735.1 Blastocatellia bacterium | reverse complement strand
CCTCGATCGACCTATCAAGCATATCCTTATCAGCTTCATTGCCGAACGCAAACCGCAACGCAAAACCCATTTCCGCCACGGCGTAAACCACCTGACCCCAGAGCGTCGCGTTCTCTGCCGGAAAGTTCACCTCGAGCCGGATCAACTCGCCGGGCTTAACCGCGGCGCTGGTCAATACAAAACAGCCCAGCGAGCTGAGGTCGCACACTGCGCCCCGGCCCTGGGTCCGCAAGGCTTCCCAGCGGGTATTCAGATCGATACGGAGACGTTCTGCTGCTCGTCGCTCTTGCATCAGCCAAACTTCACCCTATAATCTAGCCTCAATTCGCGAGTCGGTTCGAGCCGCATACTTTAGCACATGGAGTTCACCCCAATGATTATCTTTCGTTTCAAACCAGGTCTGGCTTTGGCAGGCGCCCTCTTGTTTTCGGCGGGAGTTACCGTGGCGCAACACGACGTCGGCGGCGGCAGTACGCGGGACGCCGCGACGGGCGGAGAGTCCAGTAGCCGCGGCGGCACTCGCGCCCCCGCCAAACGTACGCGTACCGCCCCGACCACCGTGCGCCGGCCGCGTCCGCCCGTGAGAAGGGAAACCACGGCGGAACAATACAATCAACAGGGCGACGAACTTTACGATGCCAAGCAGTACGACGATGCCCTCGAACTTTATCTTAAAGCGGTTCAGTTGAAACCATCGGCCCACGCTTACTTTCGGATCGGTTGGATCTATAACGACCGCGACGACTACGATCAAGCGCTTTCGCCGCTGCAGCAGTCGCTACGGCTGAATCCGAGCGACGCTATAGCTCTAGCCGAGTTGGGTTATTCGTACCGTAGTTTGAAACGCTATGACGAGGCGCTGGCCAGCTATCGCCGCGCGATTGCGGCCAAGCGCGACTACTCGACTCCCTATTACCAAATTGGTTGGATCTACAACGACCAGGGACAGTATGCGCAGGCCGTCGAACCGTTGAGGCAAGCGACGGCGCTCCAGGCCGATTATGCCGAAGCTCACGAGGAACTCGGCTATGCCTTTTACAAACTCACTCGATCCCAGGAAGCGATTACCGAATATCAAAACGCCGTGCGCCTGAATCCGGAGTATGGCCTGGCTTACTTAGGCCTCGGGGACACGTACTTCTACCAGACCAAACAATACCCGCAGGCGATGGAAGCTTACCGGCAGGGCGTGCGGTTCAAGAATGATAATTCGACCGCTTTTTACAATCTCGCCTGGTGCTACAACGAGCTGGATAAATACGCCGAGGCCGCCGGCGCCGCGAAGCGGGCGATTGCCCTGAAGGCCGATTACCCCGAAGCTCTGGTTGAGTTGGGATTCGCGACCCGCAAACTTGGCGAAGCGCGCCAGAGTGCGGAACTCTACAATGAAGCCGTCAGTAACTACCGGGAGGCGATCAGACTAAAGCCGGGTTATGGCCTCGCGTATACGGGTTTGGGCGACGTTTACTTCAGCGATCTCAAGCAATATCAGGAAGCCAGCGTAGCCTACGAACAATCGATTCGAATTTCTCCAAACAATTATCGGGTGCGCTACAACCTGGGCTGGAGCTATAACGACCTGGAGCGTTTTGCCGAAGCCGCCAACCATCTGCGCGAGGCAGTCCAGCTAAAGCCGGAAGCTTACGATGCGCATAGCGAGCTGGGTTTCGCGTATTACAAAGTCGGGCGCCTACCCGCCGCGGCGGAAACACTGCGCACGGCCATCAGGCTCAAAGGCGATTACGCGACCGCCCACTACTACATGGGCCTGGTCCACATTGCGCAGAAAAATAAACAAGGGGCGCAGGCGGAATACGTGATCCTGCAAAGGCTCGATCGTGATCTGGCTCAGAAGCTGTTCACAGCGGCTCCGCCGAACATGCGCAATTAGCAGGCAGATCGTATCAGAAGCCCGACCGTTAGGGAGGGCGACCCCGCGTAGCCCTCCCTAACGGTCGGGCTTCTGACACACCTGTACAAACCACATGCCGACAGCCATCGTTCATCATCCGGTTTTCGAAAAGCACGACACCGGTCCTAATCATCCCGAAAGACCCGAGCGCTATCGCGTAGTGATTGATGCTTTGCGTGGCGATCCCGCGCTGTGGAAAGACGTCGTGGAGATCGAGGCGGAGGAAGCGCGACGCAGCGATATTCAAGCCTGTCACACGCCACAGCATTACAAACATGTTGAGGAAGCAGTCCGCGAGGGCAAAGGTTATCTCGATAACGACACGCTGGTTTCGGGAGACTCGCTCGAGGCCGCGTTACGCGCGGCGGGCGCAGCGTGCCAGGCGATCGATGCGGTGATGGAAGGCGCGGCGAAGAATGCCTTTGCGCCCGTGCGTCCTCCCGGACATCACGCGACATCGGATCGAGCGATGGGCTTTTGTCTCTTCAATAATGTCGCCGTCGCGGCGCGGTATGCACAGAAGCGATATAAAGAGATCGAGCGGGTGGCGATTCTTGATTGGGACGTGCATCACGGCAACGGGACCCAGGGCATTTTCTACGAAGACGCTTCCGTGTTTTATTTTTCAATGCATCAGTATCCCTGGTATCCGGGCACCGGTTCGCGCGGAGAGACCGGTCACGGCCGCGGCCGTGGGTTCACGTTGAACGTCCCGTTGCGCGCGCTGACGCCAACCAGGGATCAGCGTCGCGCTTTCGAGTCGGCCATCGAAGAGATCGCCGACAATTACACGCCGGACCTGGTGATCGTCTCGGCGGGGTTCGACGCTCACAAAGGTGATCCGCTGGGGCAGTTGCTTCTCGGCGACGAAGATTTTGTCCAGATGACCAGAGTGGTTAAGCAGTGGGCCGACGAAGCCTGCGCCGGGCGCGTCGTCTCCTGCATGGAAGGCGGATACAACCTCGATACTCTGGGCGAGACGGCGCGCGCGCACGTGCGCGAGCTACAGCGTTCCTGATGGTCTGATATGTCCGGCAAACTTCAGTTTGTCGCTTCAACTGGAGTAAAAGATCTAGAACGATAACCTGATTAAGTGATCCTTTAACCGCGAGGCGGTTGGGCAACTCAGACCAGGGTTGGCCGCGCTTTGACGGCTACCCTGGGATCGAGTTCTCGAAAGGGGCGCAACCCCAACGGGGATTGCGTCTCCTGCGCAAATCGAACGACCGATCAAACCACAGCGTTGAACCTAATACCCATCACGACCTTAACTGAGGACTGACGCAACCCCGTTGGGGTTGCGATCGTGAAACCCGTCACCCCAGGGTAGCCGCCAAAGCGCGGCAACCCTGGGCTGAGTTTCGTAACCGCTTCGCGGTATAGACACCCGGATTCAGATCAGAGCTTCCTAAGTTTGTCGGACATCCGCTGCGCTTGCCGCCGCACTCCAAGACCTCGGACATTTGCTGTACAGCTTTCCGATCATGGAGTAAACTTTGCGCCAAGCTTACACAATAAATCTCAAGATATATTTCCGGGGAGACAGCCATGCCAGATCTTGAAATTACTTGCGCCGAATGCGGAGATATTTTCCCCTTTGGTGAACGAGAGCAGGATTACTATCGCGAGCGCGGCCTGACCCATCCGAAGCGCTGCAAACCGTGTCGCGATGCGCGCCGGCAGAACGCTGGGGGCGCGCGGCAAGGCGGGGGAACGGAACGCGAGAAGTTTGAAATTACCTGCGATCAGTGCGGCAAGCCGGACAGCGTGCCCTTCAAACCGGCGCCGGGCCGGCCGGTGCTCTGTAGTTATTGCTTCAGTGCCAGCCGCGCGCAGAATCGCGGAGCGTGAAGTAGCGCAAGTTGATAACTTGCGCCGCTAATCATTCAGGCCGCGGCCGTAATAATTACGGCTTGAATTCCCAATAGCTCGGAAAAGTCTTTCGTGTAGATCGCGTCTATCTTGCGTGCGTTTCCTACGCACTCAACCAACTCGTCCGTCGAAACAAAACCATCGCTGACCGCTTCGATGGCCCACAGCGGGAGGTGAGCGGCCGTGTGCAGCAGGTCTTCGATCAGTCCCAGGTACTGCTCCTTGGTTTCGACGTAAGCATCCAGTTTTCCCGCCCGGTCTTTTGCCATCTCAGCCCAGAAACTCTTGCCCATGCGCATCCATTCTTCCCGCCATGTCAGGACGCGCGCGTTGCGGCTGTCATTGGCGCGGGTGGGGCGGGGAAGTCTCAAGAACAACAGATCGGTGTCCTGAGTTTCCGCGAGAAAACTCCGGGCCGATTGATTTGAGCTGGTGTTCTTTCGCAGATTATTAAATGGTGGCAGACCCGTATGCCACACGCGCCGAAAAACGTTTGACAGGGACAGCGGTTGGCGCAGGTCGCGCGTATCAAGGTTGAACGAGAAGACGTAGTCACCCACCGCCATGCCCAGGGCCAGGGCGAGCGCGCGCTTGTAAGGCGAAGCTAAATGCTCGGCGTTCGCGCGCACGTTGTCGAACCACCAGGCGTCCGTTTCATTGAACCAGGTCAATAGCGTCGGATTGCGAAAATAGTTGCGCGGCACATACGCGTCCTCCAGAATCGCGTCGAGATCCTGTTCAGTCAGGGTCTCGCAATTGTTTTCGATGAACGCCTGGGACTTGGTCCAAGCCCATTGCGCCGGATCATTGGCCGCCACCCGAGCGTTCCAGCGCTTCAAATAAAGCCCGAGGTTTGGCTCGCCTGCCAGCGGCAAGGCCACCGAACGAAACTTCAAACGACGAAGCACGCTCAGCTCAAAGCCGAGCCAACCGATACTGCCGCCGCTCAGACCGTTTTGTGTTTGCATTGACATGTCCGAACCGCCTGCATTAGCGGGCGGTTAAAGTAGCTTGTCGAAGGATTCTGGATCAAACGCCCGCTACCGCAGGTAGTTCTGACTAGACATCTGTTCCCAGCGCCTGCACGCGGGCCAGCATTTCATCCGCGATGGCCGACAGATCCGGAGGAGGTTCGACCTCGTGCCCATAACCCTTTAATTCTTTAAATGGCTCAAGCGATAACAGAGCCCGGACGACGCGCGGATCAAATTCCAGCCCGGTCCATTCGAGCAAATGTTCGCGCGCCTGGCCTTCCGTGAAGGCGGTGCGAAACGGGCGCTCATCCGTCAGAGATGCATACGCATCAGCCACTCGCAGGATTCGCGCGCCCAAAGGAATCTGCTCAAAGCGCAAACCGTCAGGATAACCGTTGCCATTCCACCACTCGTGATGCCAACGCACCAACAGTTGCGCGCCGCGATCGGCGCCGGCCCGCGCCGCTTCGCGTTCTCCCAAAAGCGGATGGCGAGCGAGATCGATTCTTTCGTCGTCGCTGAGACTGTCGCGCCGGCGAATATAGTCGCGGTTCATTACGACCTCGCCGAGATCGTGAGCCAGAGCGGCAATGCGGAGCGAAAAGCGATCGCGCGAGCCCAGATGAAACGATCTTCCTATCTGATCGGCAATCACGGCGATGCGGCTCGCATGCGGATTCGCGTAACCCTCAAATTCGTCGGCCGCCGCGCTCAGGTCACGGAAGACTTCGATCGCGTTAAGCTGGTCGCTTTCGATGGCTTCGATTGGCATAAGATCTAAACTGGTCGTTTCGCGAGTTCAGGATTTGTGGCTCTTGCCTTTTAAACTGAGGAGCAGCGAGCGCGCGGCCGGGTTCTTTGGATCGGCAGCCAGGGCGCGCTCCAACTCGCCCTCCGCCCGTCTTTGCAAGCCCAACTGTTTATATAACTCAGCCAGCATAACCCGGAAAGAGGTGTTGTCCGGCTCGATCGAAAGCGCCGTCTGCAACTCGCTCTCGGCAATCCGCCTGGTATTTGATTGCCGGATCAACGCATGGCCATAATGAGCGCGATAGCGGGCTTCGCGCGGCGAGAGCATTGCGGCTTCAGCCAGAAATCGTATTGCCTCGTCGGGTTGATTGCGTTTCAGCGCCTCCAGCCCATGCTGGAAACTGGCTTCGGCGCGCTCGGTATCCGCTTTTGGCGTTGACCGCTTTGCGCCATTCGAGTCGCGTACTGGAGTTGGTGTTGGCGGACGGAACGCAGGTACTGGTTTCGCTGAACCCTGGGAGTCGTAAGCCGCGCGCAGGGCCTGATCGCTCAACGTCTCGTACGCCTGGGCGATGCGTGCGAAGGCCGCTTCTACTTTGGCGCGTAGTTGGGTATCGCGTTGGTGAAAACGATCAGGATGAAAGCGGCGAGCCAACGCATGATAGGCGCTCTTGACCTCTTCAATTGTGGTCAATCGCGATACGTCGAGCACGTCGTAGTGGTCCTTTGCAATTTGCAGTCGCGCAAACAACGCTTCGACATCGGCAAGTTCATCAACTTCAGTCGCGACGTCGGTGGCCTTACTTTGGCCTCCGCGTGGTGATTTGACGAACACGGCGGAACCGTCATCTGCAAATGCGACGGGCCAGCCGCTGCGCTGCAATAAACCAGCTAGAGACAGTGCGTACGTTGCGCGATAGACATCCTCTTCGACGGCGTCGCTGAGCGCCCTCAACTGATCGAGCGTTACAGAATCCGCCACGCGCGAAAGGATAAGGGCTTCCGAGGGCAGGAGGTTTTGGGCGTTATTGCCGAAGAGTTTTACATAGGAGCTTTCGGTTTCCTTGAGACGCGAAGCGACGAAAGGCGCCGGAAGATGACGAGCGCACTCGAGCAGCAAACGACTCACGTTAATCTGAACCCGAACCCCATCAGCCAAACGGACCCGTGGCTCAAATTCCCAGCTGCCCGCGATCCACAACAAGGCTAGGCGCAACACGTCACTAACCTGGTTGGCCCGAATCGCGGCCAGCGTCTGCGGTTTCAAGAGCCCTTTTTGAAGCATGGCGGCGGCAAGTTCCTCGTCCGGGATCTTGGCGGGAAACTCGGCGATATGCGCGTCAGTCAGTCCGTTGCGTTTTACTACTTCGCGCAGCCGATGCGCGCGCAGATTCGACGTGGCGAAAACCAGCTCGCCGTTTTCGAAATAGATTACTACCTTGGCGCGCTCGCGTGCGAGACGCAGAGCGCCCGTCAGTCCGTTCGCGGTGATTTCGCGAAT
>JAWVEM010000323.1:0-29373 GCA_033856735.1 Blastocatellia bacterium | reverse complement strand
AAACGGCCTCGCCTCAGCCGCAACCATCTCCATCGCCTGCACCTTCGCCGTCACCTTCGCCCACGCCGCCGCCGAATCTGCATCAATGGGGCGCGGTGACTTCGTTTCACGGGTTGCCCTCCGATCGAACGCATGCGATCGCGCAGACGGAGTTTGGCGTGACGTGGTTTGCGACCGACGGCGGATTGGCGCGTTATGACGGGCGGCGCACGAACGCGATTAATGCTGAGGGCTTGCCGCCCGGCCGCGTGTTAACGCTGAAAGCCGACGGATCCGGCGCGCTCTGGATCGGGACCGAAAATGGCGCCGCGCGCCTGGCCGACGCAAAGTTCGAAACCATTAAAGAGACGGCCGGCAAAGTCATCACCGCCATCATTACCCCGCAAGCAGGTCACGCGATCATGGCCAGCGAGAGCGGCCAGATTTTTGACTGCCACGTAAGGGAATCAACTTCCACGAGTACCTCGAATCGATCCAGCGAACTCTCAACCGTTCCCGGTTTTTCGGTGGTGATGCTCCCGGATCAACCTTTGCAAAGCACGGACAAGGATCATCCGGGACCTTTAAAGATCACCAGCCTCGCGTGGGTGGGCGAAAAACTTTATGCGGGCACGCAAAGCCGCGGCTTGATCGTGATTGAAAACGGCGAGGCGCGCGAAGTGTCGAGCAAGCCTCGAAGTTATTTCATCAATGCGCTGGAAGTCGATTCACACGGACGGCTTTGGACCGGCGCCCGCGTGCGCCTTGAAGAGAGCGGGCTGTTCGACTATGACGATCCGCTTAAGCCGGCGAAGGCCAACGCCTCGACGGGCCCGGTGACAGCGATCGCGCGCGGGTCGCGCGATGATGTTTGGGTGGCGACCGACGGCCGCGGTGCTTTTCACTTTGAAGATCAGAAACCGTCCGAGCATTTCACCTTCGAAGGCACCGGCGGCGCGCTGCGTTCGGATCACATCTTTGGTGTGTTCGTCGATCCGGAAGAGGTCGTCTGGTTTGCCACCGACAAAGGCGTCTGCCGCTACGACCCGCATGCCATGCGGACGGAGAGCATCAGCGAGGACCCGAGCGCGAATTATGTGCGCGCTCTGTTTCGCACTTCGCGGGGCATCCTGCTGGCCGGCACGAACTCCGGCCTCTACAGAAACGACGGAGCAAAAAAAAACTGGCAGGCGATTCCTGAAGTTGGCCGCCGTATTGTGTTTGCTATCGGCGAAGATCAGACCGGGCGCGTCCTGGTAGCCACAGCCAGTGGCTTGTTTGCTTCAACATCCGGGGCCTTCACTCGTATTCCAGCTTCCGTCGATAGACTTCCCCAGGGCGATAGCGTCCGCGCGATTATCAGTTCTAGCGGCGCGACTTACATAGCGACCTACGGATATGGAGTGGAACGCATACAGGGTTCGCAACGCGAACTGGTTTGGCCGGACGCGGCCGCTGACAATCACCTGCGCGAGATCACCAGCCTCGGCAAAGATAATCTCGGTGACGCGGCGCGCGAGCGTCTGTTAATCGGAACGGCAAGCGCCGGTATCTTTGTCTTCAACGGCAAACAGACCAGCACCGAAAACGCCCTGGATAAACTAAAAGGCGGCGCAGTCTGGGCAATCGTGGCTTCGGGCGCCAATTCGTGGCTCGGCACAGAAAAGGGATTGTTCCTGTTGCAGGCAGGGCAACTAAAAGAGATCGTTCCAGGAGTGAACGCGCGGCAGTTGGTTGCCGCCGCGAACAGTGATCGCGTGAACCGCGCGTGGTGCGCGACGGTGGGCAATGGCTTACAGACTGTCGTGCTCGACGATCAATTCGGCGCGATCGTCTCGCGGCTGGACGTTGAGCAGGGGTTGCCCTCGCAGCGGGTCTTTGCCGTCTTGTCGGAACGGAATGCCGACGGCGGCGAGAGCATCATCGCCGGCACCAATCGGGGCTTGGTGCGGTACGAGCCGGGGCACATCACACCGACGGTGTTGCCGGCGCGCATCATTAGCCAGCGGATCCACGAACCGTCAGAATTGCGTTCCGGCCTGAGGCTGGATTATCCGCAGAACAGTCTGCTGCTGGATGTGACGGCGATCAGCAGCCGGACATTCCCGGAGCAATTTCAATATGCGTTCACGTTGTCCGACAGTTCGGGAAAAGTCATCAGAGAGAAGCTGTCGCACGATTCTCAGTTCGC
Source organism: Blastocatellia bacterium (assembly GCA_033856735.1). GTDB lineage: Bacteria > Acidobacteriota > Blastocatellia > Pyrinomonadales > Pyrinomonadaceae > UBA11740. Next base: position 27,203 of record JAWVEM010000323.1, on the reverse strand, counting down.
TATGGAGAGACTGAAGCCGGGCACTTACAAGGTCGTGGCGCGAGCCTTTACTAAAGACCTGACACCGGCAACACCGCTCTCGTTCGAGTTTACCGTGGCCCGGGCTCCATTCCCCTGGACTTCGACCGCGCTCGGGGTGCTGCTGTTGTTTGCCTTGATCGCTTTGGGCTGGGGATATTTTCAGAATCGCCGGATCCATCGCACCAGCGCCGCTCTGGCGTCCGCGAATCGCGAGTTGGCCGACGCGCGTTTGCAACTGGCGAATGAGACGGAAACCGAACGCCGTCGGATCGCGCGCGACTTGCACGATCAGACGCTCGCTGATCTGAGAAATTTGGCATTGCTGGTCGATCAGCTTCCCGCCGGGCAAAATGTCCGTCCCAACCGCGCGCCTTCCGCGCCGGGCGCGCTGCGCTCGGAAATTGAATTGATCTCGCAGGAGGTGCGGCGTATCTGTGAAGACCTGAGTCCATCGGCGCTCGAGAACGTCGGACTGGCAGCGGCTTTGCAGTTCGCTCTAGCCCACGCCGTCGAACACGCCGCGCCCGACTGCAAGTTTGAATATGAGTTCTTGTGCGAGGACGGCCTGGATGAAAAGCTGAATCTGCCGGCGAGCGTACAAATTCAAATCTATCGTGTGGCTCAGGAGGCCCTGAGCAATATCTGCCGCCATGCCAACGCAAAGCACGTTAAGATGAGCGTCGGGGTTACCGACGCCGGCGCGTTCGATTTGCAGATCGAAGATGACGGCCGGGGTTTTGACGGAAGCGGATCAAGGAAGAAGCCCGGCCGGGGCGTAGCCAACATTCGTGCGCGGGCCAGCATGATCGATGCGGCGGTCGAGTGGGCGAAGCGAGATGGCGGCGGGACAGGGTTCAGGTTGCACAAGGAGGGAGCGGGGACAAATAGCGAATAGTATGGTCACGGCTACGCCACCTAATGTGAGGAAAGCCTCTAGCTTTCGCTCCGTTCGGAGCGAAAGCACTTGTCGCCTCTCCCTCAACCCAACGGCAAAGCGCGAGAGTGAATGAATAACAGCAAATTCTTAAGGACAAATCGGGAAGTAGCAACAGCGCTCTCGAATCACCGGCCCGTCGTCGCCCTTGAATCAACCGTGATCGCGCACGGCTTACCGCACCCACAGAACCTGGAAACTGCGCAACGTCTCGAAGACATTGTTCGCCAGCAAGGTGCTGTTCCGGCGACGATCGCCGTACTCAGCGGCAAGCCCTCCGTCGGACTAGACGGTCAGCAACTCGAACACCTCGCAACATCGACTGACATCAAGAAACTCAGCACACGCGATCTCGCCATCGCGGTAGCGCAGGAGTGGGATGGAGCTACGACGGTTGCCTCAACGATGTGGATTGCACATCGCGCCGGCATAAGAGTGTTTGCTACCGGCGGCATCGGGGGCGTGCATCGCGGCTCTCTACCGGACGTATCCGCTGATCTTCCCGAACTCATGAGCACGCCGATGATTGTAGTTTGCTCTGGCGCGAAGATCGTTCTGGACTTACCGGCAACTCGCGAATGGCTGGAAACATGGGGCGTTACCGTCGTCGGGTACGGCTGTGACGAAATGCCGGCGTTCTATTCGCGGCAGAGCGGTTTGCCGGTTGATGTTCGCTGTGACGCTCCCGAACAAGTTATTCGGTTATTCAAAACACAACGCGAGTTAGGTGTCGCCGGCGCTTTGCTCGTTACGGTTCCGGTACCAACCGAAGCTGAGATCCCGCCGGAAGAACTAAGAAGAATTCTCGATCAATCGCTTGGTGACGCAGAAGAGTCACACATTGCCGGTCGTGACCTGACGCCCTTCCTGCTCGCGCGCATGGCCGCGTTGAGCGAGGGCACAACCCTGCGCGCTAACATCGCGCTGCTGGAAAACAATGCTCTGGTGGCCGCACGGATCGCGAGCGCATTGAGTCAACTGTGACAAGAAAAAGTAATAGCGTTCGGAGTTCAACCTTTGGGTTGCTGATTGCGGGCCTTCGTAGCATAGACTTCAGTCTGTGATTCTCATGTGCGCGACAACACAGACTGAAGTCTATGCTACTGTCACAACCTAAAGCTGGAACTCTGAACTGACCCGCTCCGGATACTTCCTATACCTAAATTCGAATAGCCGCGCACCGAAAATCAAATCCATAATTTTGGATCGCTTCGTGCAGAAATCTTTTCTTTGCAACTGACAACCAACCCATGCACGCTTCGCATCTCACGCGACAAGTCCGATAGAGATCCCCAGCCTTTCGCGATTCATTTGAAAGTTGAATGAGCAGTCTTATGCGTCGAGTGCCTCCTCAGGCTCGGCGATCGTAATCCAACTAATTGTCGGTCGGCGGTGAACCAGTTCTTCGCGAGCCGAAGGTGTGTCGATGTCGATCGTTCAAATGGTGCAAGAGACTTTGAGAGTCTGAGCCCGCGAAAATTTCAGGAGGCAACCATGAGCCGCAAATGGCTTCTCTTCCCGTTTTGCCTTTCAGTCCTGCTCACGCTGGCGCCGCTGTCGAGCGCCAGCCTGACGCTTCGCATTAACGAATCCGCGACCAGAGTCTTGTTCGACGACCAGGACACCCGAGTCCTACTCGCGGTTGAAAATTCACTGGGCCGGCGCGTAGCTGCGCATGTCCAGCTTGAACTTATCGACATCGACGGCGCGGTTCGCGCCAAGGCCGAAGCCAATGATCAGATCAAGCCCGGCGCAAACACCCTGAACATTCCCATCGCTCTGTGGCTGTCCGGCAAGTCGGCCACCGACACGCGTGAAGTGCTCTGGTACCGTCTGCGTTACCGGGTGACGCCCGCAACGGCCGGGCAATTCGATCCGCTCAGCGGCGTCATTTCGCTCTCAGAGATTACTCCCGACATTTTTTCGCTTCACGTGGCAGCGCCTGAGAAAGCTCAGGAAGGCGCGGCGTATCGGCTGCGCGTGCGCGCCGCCCAGCCGATTACCTCACGCGCGGTGGCCGGCGTAAACGTCGAGGCCGAAATCAAGTTCGACGGTCACGACAAAGATGACATCGTGCTGAAGCAGTCCGCGCGCACCGACGCGAACGGGTTTGTCACGCTCGATTTTCAGATTCCGCCCGGGGTCGAGGACAATGATGGAGAGATAAAAGTCATAGCTCGCCGCGGCATCCTGTCTGAGAGCGCGGAAACTGAGGTCGGCATTGATCGTAACGCCCGGGTCATGGTCAGCACCGACAAGCCGCTCTACCAGCCAGGCCAGCCCCTCCACACGCGGGTCTTGATGTTTGACTCTGCGCGCCATGCCCTGGCCGATCAGAAAGCAACCCTCAAAGTCTCCGACCCCGAAGGCTCGACGGTCTTTCGTGCAGAGATCAACACGTCGCGTTTTGGTGTGGCCAGCGTCGATTGGACCATTCCGGAAAATACTCGGCTGGGAAACTATCTGATCGAAGTCGAACTCGAAGGCGATAAGTACGAGGACGCGCGCGGCGCAGCTTCCGTTAAGATCAGCCGCTACGATCTCCCCAACTTCTCGGTCAGTGTAAAGCCTGATCGCTCGTACTACCTTCCGGAACAAAACGCGGACGTTGAAGTGCGCGCCGACTACTTGTTTGGCCAACCGGTAAAGCGCGGTCACGTGCGGGTCGTGCGCGAAACGGAACATCGCTGGAACTATCGTGAGCAGAAATATGATACCGAAGAGGCCGATAAGTATGAGGGCGACATGGATGCAAGCGGACGCTTTGTCGCGCACATCAACCTCGTTGATGAGCATGCAAAGTTAAAGGAAGAGGACTATTCACGCTATCGCGATCTTTCTTATGCGGCTTACCTCACCGATGCTACTACTAATCGCACCGAGCAAAGACGTTTCGATCTGCGTCTCACCAAAGATGCCATCCATATCTATGCCATCGCGCGAAATCTTCGGCAGGCGCGCGATTTTCCGCTCGACTTCTATCTTTCTACCGCGTACGCCGACGGCCGACCGGCGACGTGCGACGTCTCGATCAGCCGGGTCTGGGAACGAAATAATTCGCATTCGGAAGTCGCGCTACGCACGATCCGAACCAACAAATATGGGCTTGCCAAGGTGCGTGCTCTGACTCCGCCCAGGGACCCGGACAACGAGGATGGTGGATTATCGTTGATGCTGCGCGCCCGCGACGGCCAGGGCGCCGCCGGACAGCATACGGAAACTCTCAATTTCGACGACCAGCCGGTAATCCGCATCGACACCGACAAGTCGCTTTACCGCGAAGGCGATCCGATTCGCACAGAGATCATCGCCAGCCAACCCGATCTGGTGCTGACGCTTGATGTGATTGGCGATGAAAAGGTACTGCAATCGCAGTTTGTGCGTCTGCAAAATGGACGCGCCTCCCTCGCGGTTCCGTACCTCAAAGGCTTTGATGGCCCGGTGAGTCTGGCCGCTTATGCGCCGGCTCCCAGCGGTGGGAACGATGTGATCAGCAGCTCGCACACGGTGCTATTCCCACACGATCGCGATCTGAAATTCCAACTCGCACTCAATCGGGAGAGCTATCGGCCGGGCGAAGAAGCGAGCGCCAGCTTTCTCACGCGCACGGCGCAAGGTCGCGTGGCGGAAAGCGCGCTGGGCATAGTCATCTTCGACAAAGCCGTCGAAGAACGGTCGCGCACCGATCAGGAGTTTGGCGGCCGTTACGGATTCTATGGCTCTTATTGCTATCTGGCCGGCTGTAGCGATGACATTGCCGGCGTCACTCGTAAAGATCTGGACCAAGTCGATCTGTCTAAGCCGTTACCGGACGGACTCGAACTGGTCGCCGAGGTGCTGCTGAACGAGAACAGTTTTGCGCCTCGCTTTTTTCACAGCGAAAGATTCGAGGCCGACCCCGCCCGGGTGTTTTCAGATTTCATTAAGAGTGAGATCGATCCGCTGAAGGATCTTCTCGATGCCGAATACAAGGACAACTGTGTCTACCCAACAGACCTGGCGGGGTTGCGAAGATTTGCTTTGACGGCTGGGATTGCTTTCGACGATCTGCACGATCCGTGGGAGACGCCTTATCGGGCTGCGTTCTTTCCCGCGGGCCCGACGGACGTCTTTCAACTCACCAGTGCGGGCGCCGACAAACAATTCGAAACCTCGGATGATTTCACCGTCTTGCGCACGGAGCGGCCTTACTTCCGTTTCACGGGCGAAGCAATCAATCGCGCCGCGGCACGCTATCATGCGCGCACCGGACAGTTCATTCGTGAGGCTGCGACTTTGAAGAGTGAGTTGCGCCAGGAGGGAATCGATTTCGACACTCTTCGCGATCCGTGGGGCCGGCCGTACCAGGCGGAATTCGGTGTGAGTCAAACAAAGTACCTGGTGTTCGTCCGCAGCAGCGGACCCGACCGGCAATTCTCATCAAAGGACAATGACGACATCCTGCTATGGACTTCATCGATCGACTACTCGGCTGACGTGCAGGCGAAAATAGATTCGGCGCTGGTGGGTTACTTCAAAACAACATCGCAGATTCCACAGAATGAAGCAGCCTTTAGAACTGCACTCGAAAGTTCAGGCCTGGACCGCGCCGACCTGCGCGATCCGTGGGGCCGGCCCTACTACGTCACCTTCAAGCAGAATGCTATTTACGGCAATCGGGTGACCATTTTCAGTTATGCCAACTACGGTGAGAAGGCTAAAGAGAAGCTTGAGCTGACGCCGGTCACACAGCAGATCAATTACATCTATCTGCGCAGCGACGGCGAAGATGGAACGGAAGGAACGTCTGACGATTTCAGCGTCGCGACCTTTTCGCGCCTGGTAGCCGAACAGGCCGGCAACGAGAGCGCTCCACAGTCGGTAAATCCCAGCGTTATCTTGCCCGGATCGACGGGAGCAATCAGCGGGACGGTAATGGATCCAAACGGTGCAGTTGTAGCGGGAGCCACGGTCACCGCGAAGAACAAACGAACCTCTGTAGAGTCTCTTGCTCCGACCGATGAGAACGGCGTCTATCTCATTCGCAACATGCCTGTGGGATTCTACGAAGTCAGTTTTTATGCCCCGGGCTTTCAGAAGACCGTGTTCACTGACGTTCCGGTGCGCTCGTCCAACGTCACCCAAGTTAATGCCAACCTTAATGTCGCGGCAGCCACTGAAACTGTGACGGTCACGGCCGCTGCGGGTCTGGTTGAAATGACCTCAAGTCAATCGAGCTCGAACAGCTTCACTTTGGAAGGAGTGAATTCCGTAACAAAATCCGGAGCTTCGATTCCAAGACTTTCAACTCCACGCCTCCGCGAATATTTTCCCGAGACACTTGTATGGCAGCCGGCGCTGGAAACAGATAAGCAAGGCCGTGCCCAACTGAAGTTCAAGCTCGCCGATAACATCACGACCTGGAAGATGTCGGTGATCGGATCAACAGAAGATGGCCAGATCGGCACTGTCGAAAAAGAGATCAAGGCCTTCCAGCCCTTCTTTGTCGAACACGATCCGCCCAGGATTCTAACTGAAGGTGACGAGATATCTCTGCCGGTCGTGGTGCGTAACTATCTTGACCGTCCGCAGGCGGTTAAGCTCGAGATCAAACCAGAGAATTGGTTTGCCCTGCTCGGCCCCGCGACAAAAAGCATCAATGTTGCCGCCGGTGACGCGACCCGAGGAACATTCGATTTTCGCGCGAGCGCTGCGATGAAAGACGGCAAACAGCGAATCACCGCGACCGGCGCCGAGGCCAGTGATGCGATCGAAAAACCAATCACAGTGCATCCGGACGGCGAAGAGAAATCGGTAACCGCGAGCGACGTGGTGACAGACGACGGCGTGCTTACAATTAACATCCCTAACTCTCTGGTTCCGAATTCCGCGCGCTCGGAATTGAAAATCTATCCCAACCTGATGGCGCACGTCGCTGAAAGCGTCGAAGCGATCATGGCACGCCCCTATGGCTGCGGCGAGCAGACGATCTCATCGACGTACCCAAGCCTTTTGCTGCTGCGCAACTACAAAAAGACCGGCCAGGATTCCCCGTTGCGGGCAAAGGCAGAGCGTTATCTGCACGCGGGTTACGAACGCCTGCTGAATTATCGGGATAATGCCGGCGGCTTTACCTACTGGGGCCGTGGCGAACCAGACCTCGCGTTGACTGCCTATGCTTTGCGTTTTCTGATTGAGGCACGAGAGCTGGTCGCGGTCGACGACGACGTGATCGCGCAGGCGCGCGCGTGGCTGATCCGGCAGCAGCGCGCGGACGGCAGTTGGGCCGCGTATGACTATGGAGACAAACTCGAGAACAAACGACGCACGGCTTTGCTCACTGCTTACGTCGCGCGCGTACTCGCTATTACTGCTTCCTCGATCCAGATCGACGGAACTTCCAGTAAGCCAAATCAGAAACCTCTTAAGACTGCCCAGCCGGAGCTGAAACACGCGCTCGATTATCTTGCGGCACGGGTCGAAGAGATCGACGAGCCTTACCTAATGGCGTCTTACGCCTTGGCGGCTTTGGATGCAGATGACCGGGAACGTGGTCAAAAGGCGATCGAAAAACTGCGGTCGTTGACGCACGAAGAGAACGGCGCGAGCTATTGGTCGCTGGAAACGAACACGCCCTTTTATGGTTGGGGACTTGCGGGCCGGGTCGAGACCACCGCATTGGTTGTCGAGGCGCTGGCGCGCTACGAGTCAGAAACCGCTGCCGGATCCCGTGTCACATCAGGGGCCGATCTTTTTCGGCGCCAGGATAGATTGATTAGTCAGGGTCTGTTGTTTCTGCTCCGCGCAAAAGATCGCTATGGAGTTTGGTATTCAACCCAGGCGACGATCAATGTACTGGATGCTTTGCTGGCCTTGCTGGCCCGGGACGTCGATGCCGCGCGCTTATTAACAGGACAGCCAGTGGCTGAGATTCTGGTCAATGGACGCACTGTGAAATCAGTCGAACTTCCCGCGCCCGGGCGCTTATCCGGCCCTCTGACCATCGACTTGAACGGATTCATTCAAAGCGGCGCGAACCTGATTGAGATCAGACGTGGTCGCGGGAGCTCGCCTGCATCGGTGCAAGCAGTGACGACCTATTACGTGCCCTGGGCCGAATCAATCGCGACCCAGAACGAGAATTGGCGCGCAAACGGATCGAGCGGACTGCGATTGATCACTCGGTTCGATAAGACGGAAAGCAACGTCAGCGATCAGATCAATTGTCATGTCGAAGCCGAGCGTATCGGCTCCCGCGGCTACGGGATGATGCTGGCAGAGATTGGTCTGCCGCCGGGCGCTGATGTTGATCGCACCTCGCTCGATTTAGCAATGAAAGGATCGGACTGGAGCATTAGTCAGTACGACGTTTTGCCCGATCGCCTGGTCGTCTATCTCTGGCCGCGAGCGGGAGGCACGAAATTCGATTTCAAGTTTCGCCCGCGATTCGGTTTGCGCGCGCAAACGGCCGCCTCAACTGTCTATGACTACTACAACCCCGAAGCGCGCGCGATCGTGGCGCCAATCAGGTTTGTAGTGAAGTGATAGTTAGCCCTGTCTCAGCCGGCGGGCGGCGAATAGCTTTCGATCGATGAATCAGTACAAGGGAATCTAAACGCAAAGGTCCTCCGGCAAAGTAACCGAAGCACAACCATTGCGCCCTTTCCGATGACCTCGCGGCCTTTGCGTTTCAAACTCGGTCTTTCATACACGTACCTCGATGGTCCTCATCCCTCGAAAGCTGGGCCAAACACTTGGCCCAGCACCCTCCTAAACCCGCACGCCCTCAATTACGCTGAATGGTGATTCGGTAGGAACGACGCGCGTCAAACGAAAGCCTGCCCGTTCGTATAGCTCCCGGAATTCCGCTTCGGTGCGCTCTCGTCCGCCGGTCATTACCAGCATGTTGAGGTCGATGAACTTGCTGAAGTGGGGCGCGCCATCAGCAGGGACCACGGCCTCGACCAGAATCAGCTTGCCGTCTTCCGCGAGGGCACGATGAGAGTTCTTCAGAATCGTCACCGACTGGTCGTCGTCCCAATCATGAATGATCCATTTCAGGATGTGCGCATCGGCACCCGCGGGCACCGATTCAAAAAAGTTTCCGGCCGACAGATCGCAGCGGCCCGCCAGATCTGACGCATCAATCACGGTCCGGGCGCCGTCAATTACCTGTGGCGAGTCGAACAGAATGCCCTGCATCTCAGGGTTGCGACGCAGGATCGAAGTGATCAGGGCGCCGTGTCCACCACCGATGTCAACCAGAGTGTTGATGCCGGTGAAGTCATAAGCGGCATGAAGAGCTTCGTTCGCCTGAGCAGTCATCCCGCTCATGGCGTCGTTGAAAATCTTCGCATTGTCCGGATGCTGCTCAAAGTACTTCCAAACATCCATTCCAAATGCCTGATCAAAAGCGATGCCGCCCGTCTTCACGCTGTGCAGCAATTCGCCCCAGGCGGGATAGTGTTCTTCGCCGAGTTCGGTCATAGCAAATGCGCGGAGCGATCCGGGAACGTCTGATCGCAGGGTCTGCAACAGCGGTGTATCGCCGAAGCGATCCTGCGCGTCCTGAGTAAATAGACCAACGCTCGCCAGCGCCCGCAGCACCCGGAATAGCGAAGGTCCATGAGTTCCGGTTGTTGCAGCAAATTCCGAAGCTGTTAGCGGTTCGTCCTTAACCAGATCGGCAAGACCAAGTTTTGCGATAATGTAGATGCCGCGCGAGATCCAAAAACCCGATATCAACTGCAACATAGCGAGAGGCGGCGGTACCTGTGTCGTGTCCTGAGATTCTGCCCTATTCAATCGATTCTCCTCCTGATTAGTTTGCTCCTGTGTTAAGCCTAAGCGACCTACTCGCTTCCGCTCAGCGAATAAGCCACCATGCGGTTATCCTGCGAAATGAAAAGCACTTGCAGTAGTTCATCGCTCCAGAAACGATCATCCGGCGCACTCATGCGGATTGAGCGCTCGTCGGCCCCCGTATTGACGTTAACTCCCAGCAATCCATTACCACGCCCCAGGTCGGTATAGAAGTACATCCAATCCCCACGCAAGGCCGCGAGCCGGCGCGTGCGCAACAAAAACCGGGAAAGCCGTTCAAGCTGATGCGCCGGATCGAGTCTGTCTAACAAACGATCTTCTACGTCTCCGGAGCGCGCTTCAATCGCGGGGCGCGGAACAGCAACGCGCGGGCGTGAAGCGGACGCCTGCCGCGCCCGGGCAAGTATGCCGTAAGTCGCGATGCGCTCGCGCGCATAATCTGAAGCTCTACTGCGCGCATAATCGGCGGCCTTGTTTGACGCCAGCGTGGTCAGACTTGGCAATGCTGCATGTAAGCTCAGGCCCGCGCGCAATCCATTCAAAGTATTCAACAACTGCACTCCGCGAAAAGCCGTGGACGCCGCGCTGCCATAACGGAAGTAGAGAGCGGCAGCCCTGGCCGTTATCGCGGCTGCGGTCCGCAGCAAACCGCGGCCCGGGGGATTATGACGGGACCGCCACACGTTGGCTCCCGTGTTCAGATCAAACGCGGCGATTTCATTCTTGCCGCCGACTACCGCTTCGCCGCGTTCATTCAATAGCACGAAAGCAGCCTTTTCTACCTGATGCGAAATCTTCGAACGGCGCTTTCCAGTCCGCGAATCAATGATGATCAAGTCGTCACGATCGGCGATCACTATCGTGGCTGCATCGGGCATGACGACATTGGTGATTCCTTTGTCGGCGCCTTTGTAACGCCAGAGGACTTTTCCCTTTTCCAGTTCGATGGCGCTAACTCCATACGGGCCGCGCGCGACTGTCTCACCATCTTCGAGGCGCGCGAATTGTCCACCCGTGCGCGCGTACAAAACGTCCCGCGTCAGGATCATCTCGGGCACTGAGCCGAGATCTTTTGCTTCCCAAACTTCTTCGCCATTCAGACGCGAGATGGCCCGCACATGTCCGCGTCCTGAAGTGTAAACATTGCGCTCGTCGGCGGCCGGGTCAGCTTCAGTCAGGGCCAGCCCATCTTCGTTCACGCGAAACTTGTCGCGCTGGCGTTCCTTGCCGGTGTGCGCGTCCAATGAAGTTAAGCCTTCGTAGAAAAGGTAAAGCCGATTGTCGAGGAAGACCGGCGGGCGATAATTGTCGAGCGTATAAGGCACATCGTCTTTGTCGCCCCAGCGCGCGGGCATCATTTCGACTTCGCTTTCAAGGTCGCGTTTCCAAAGCTCTTCGCCGCTAGTGACATCAAAAACGTGAATGACCGGTTTGCGCTTGAAACCGTCTTTAGCTTTCCCCTTCGCGTCATGCACCAGCACGACTGCCAGCAGGTTGGCGTTCTGATCCAAAGCCATCTGCATCACGGCCCCGCGCACTTTGTCACTGCGCCACAGCGGTTCACCGGTCATGACATCGAGCGCTTCGACACGCGTCTTGCTGCCTGACTCGATGGTCAATAGCACGAGGTCCGTGCCGGGCACCGGCGCGACGTCGGTCTCGTCCAGCTTCATATTCTTGCGCCGCCACATCACGTCACCCGTTTCGCCATCCACGGCGTACAAAGATTTCTCTGTGCCGACCACCAGCACGCCCAGCTCAGTCGATTGATAAAAGCGCACCTTGCTGTCCAGTTTCGTTGACCAGCTCTGAGCCGCCGTTGCGGGATTGAATCCTCCGCAAATCAAAAGGAGGACGACCGCAAGGTAACCGACGAGCCAAGCAGTCGATGATTTCTTGAGAACAGACATTATCTGAACCTTCCTCTTGAATGAATTAACCGAGTTTGAAAACCCAGGGTACTGTTGCCTTGACCTGAAAAAATCGCCACGTGCATAGTCTATTCCATCCGCATTTCAAGAACGAATCGCTGCACGTGTTAAATCAAGGATTCCAAATGCCGGCACACTGGCGCATCGTGGTCCTTTTCATCATGGGGCCCACAACGTCCCTGACGGTCGGGCTAATGCCCACTCCGAGCCTGGCCATTGGCAACCCACTCCCAGGCATTACCCTTCGCTCTTGACAATTATCACACCTATGAATAATGTGGCGGCGTTCCTTGCTAGCTCTGGCATCCCACGGAGGGGCTTATGGATAATCGTATAGAAAAATTTTACGAAAAGTATATGGACTCTCTGACGTCAGAGGCCCATGACTTCGGCTTGCTGTATTTCGACCATCTCTACAGCGAATACATGTCGATGAAGTCTACCGTCGCTCCTGAATCACAGGATTTGTTGGACGGACTTCACCAACGCCGGGTAGACCGTGATCCTCCGCTAACCTGGAATGATATTTATCTCTTCGATTTAGAGCTGCTGAAGTACCTGCCAATTGGGGATCTAGTAAGCAAAGCATATGACATGCGCGCGAGGTACCGAAACGTCGCGGGCGAAAAAGAGTATGAGCTTTATATCGCCAGCAAGCCTCCTGATTTAGGATCCGCCAAGGCGACTTCGCCCCCAACGAGTCCACTAGAGGCGAGTCCATTAGAGCCGCCTCAGTTCATCAACGAAGCGGCTTTGCGCGAAGACATCAGGTATCTGATGAAGGTTTTCTATTTGAACTATTCCCTGATGAAGGTTCGCGAAGGAGTGCGCGAAACACTCATGAGGAAGGGTGTCAAGTGGACGTTATTTGCTCTCGGGCTTATCACCGTTTTCGTCGTCCTCAACGACTTTAGCAGCGATGACCCGAACACTCGCGTGTATCGCTATACCCGCGGCTTGACCGTCGGAGTAGTGCTGGCGGCAGGGTGCGTCGGTGGTTTGATGAGTATGCTCCAGCGCATTCAGAGTGCGCCTAGTGAAGGTGATGCGCTCTTTAATCTTGCGTCGCTGACAAACGGCTGGCGCAGCATTTTTCTCGCGCCGCTAACGGGAGCGGTCTTTTCAGTCTTGCTGTTTGTGCTGTTTGCCGGAGGCGTTTTGAAGGGTACAGTCTTTCCCGACATCTATACGCCCAACGCTGCGTCAGGTCTGGGATCGCTACCACAAATAAGACAAACGGCGCCTACGTCGACGCCGGAGAGCACTCCGAGGCCTACACCGAAGCCTTCACCGACGGCGACTCCATTACCGACGCCGACGCCTTCACCTACACCCCCCGCGATTGGAACATCGTCTGGAACACCAACTCCGACTCCCTCGCCAACACCTGTGGCGTCAGCCCGAAGAGCCAGGATTCCTGGACCCGCGCCGCTTTCGACCGTGGCAAGACTGGCAGAAGCGACGCCAACGGTGACTCCAACGCCAAGCCCAACAGCTTCTCCGACTCCTGGAACAGAGGGTAGCAATTCTGTCGCGTTCAGTAATTTCATCCAGCACACGGGACCGAGTTCCGGGGTGAATTACGCGTTGCTAATCATCTGGTCATTCATCGCTGGTTTTGCCGAGCGTCTGGTTCCCGACACGCTCAGTAAACTGGTTACGAAAAGCAATTTATAGACGAATGATGCCAAGGTTAAGACTACTTCCAGACCTGGGCGTCTGCTCGTACGCTTGGCCCTCCACGAAATTTCACTAACAAAACTCCATGTTGATTCGTGTAGTTTCGTGGACCGATTTTCTTAATTGAACTAACTCTCAAATCAGGACCTCACTAATCTATTTCACCACACGCGCGACATAGCTCACGAGTGTGTTAACTTCTGCACGCTGAAGCATTCGTTGTCAGAACCGCTGCGGTGGCGGGCAGTTGATCCAGAGGCGACGCGCCCTTGAAATCACAGTTGAACCGCCCGGTACCGCAGGCGGCTGACTCGGGATTTAGAGTATGCAAACTGAATCCAGGACCGCAATTTTCGCCGCGATAGCCGGCAATCTGGCCATCGCCGCGACCAAATTTGTGGCCGCATTTTTTACCGGCAGCTCTGCCATGCTGTCAGAGGGCATACATTCGTTGGTCGACACCGGCAACGGCTGGCTGATGCTGCTCGGATTTCGCCAGAGCCAGAAACCGCCCGACGCCGATCATCCCTTCGGTCACGGCAAGGAGCTCTATTTCTGGTCTCTGGTAGTAGCGATTTTGATTTTCGCGCTGGGCGGCGGCATGTCGGTTTACGAAGGCGTCACCCACCTTTCGCATCCCCAGGTGCACCATTCGATTTTGAATTATTTAGTGCTGGGCTTCGCGATCGTCTTTGAAAGTCTGTCTTTCTATTTCGCGTACCGGGCTTTCCGGACAGAGATGAGCGGGCAAGGAGTGTTCGAGACCATTCGCTCGAGTAAGGATCCAACCACCTTCACGGTTCTCTTCGAAGACACGGCAGCTTTGCTCGGGCTGCTGGTCGCTTTTGTTGGCATATTCCTCGGGCATTGGCTCAACAACCCTTATCTCGATGGCGTGGCATCGATCGTCATAGGCCTCATTCTCGCAGTGGTGGCGGCCTTTTTGGCCTATGAAAGTAAGGGCTTACTAATCGGGGAAGGTGTCGACCCTGCGGTGCTCGCGAGCATTCGCTCGATAGCAGCAGCCGATCCGGCGGTTGCGGAAGTCCGAAAATCCCTGACGATGCACTTTAGCCCGGACGACGTGCTGCTGACTTTGGATTTAGGTTTTAAGAAGCATCTGACCGCGGAGAAAATTGCCGCCGCGGTCAATCGTTTGGAGAAGCAAATCCGAGATCAGCACCCGGAGATCAAACACATCTTCATCGAAGCGAAGTCCCTGTACGAGGCATAGCATCGAGCGCGGACATCCCTGTCCGCCAACGTGCGCAGCACGCTCAGCCCCAACCGATCACACTCAAAACATGTTCGCGCTGCGCGCTCAGGCGGACAGGGATGTCCGCGCTCCAATTACTGTCCCTTGGCCAGGAATTCATCGGCCGCAGCGCGAGTCTCTTCATCGCTCTGAACTTTCAGTTGCTGGTTGATGCCCCACTCGTGACCGAACGGATCGAGGATCTTTCCATAGCGAGCGCCCCAGAAAAGGTCCTGCAAAGGCATGAGCACGCGCGCGCCCGCGGCCACCGCGCGCTCGACTAACCCATCAGCGTCTTCGACCTCGACCGTAATTCGCACGCAGGTTCCGCCCAGCGCCTGGGGTGACTTGAGCGTGCCGCCTTCGCTGGCCTCAAACTCGTCGCTGAGAAAAAACTTGTGGCCGTCGAGAACGATCTCGCCGTGCATCAGACGCTTACCGTCCTGCGTCATCATCCGGTGTCCTTCTTCAGCGCCAAAAAGCTCTTTGTAAAAGTCGATGGCCGCGAGGCCGTTGGAAACCATCAAGTGGGGAATGAATTGATCTTCTCGATGCATGGTCTGCTCCTCATGAAAGGTGTCGGGAACTCAAACGATGCTGGTTGTCTCACACTTAAGGCCGAGGTTCCAGGGTGCCGTTGTCTTTTGAACCAGCCACAAATTCTTGGTTTATCTTTCCTTCGCGTTTCTAGTTGGCGTGCAGTTGCGCCCATTCTTCAAATGGAATGAACTTATTCTGGGCCGCTTCGAATACTTCAATCGCGTACACAGGATGCACCTCCCAGATTGAACGGCGCGGTGGCCCGCCGTGTCCGTTCGTGCAAGGCGAGTGACTCGCGTCAAAGAATAATTGCCCGGTCACGCGAACACGCGCGCCCTTAAGCGGAAGTGGATGGCCATTGAGCTTGTCCTGCCCGGCCTGTTGCTGTTGGCCGTTGAGGAAGTCTACCGGGTTACTGTCAAATCGATTATAGATTGCGCTCCGATGATGCGGAGTAATCTCCGCGGTTACGGTTTTACACTCCGAGGCCTCGCTCTGGTTCGTCGTGCCCGCTTTGGTCCGGGCCAGGGCAATATGGATGTCATTGCCCGCCAGAGTCTTCGTATTACAGTTGACGCTCTCGCCCGTGCCGCTAAAGACAAAGGTGTTTGAGTGCTGGGCCTTGAAGACGAATCCTTCAAGCCTCACCAGTGTACCTTCACCCAAGTGTCGCCCCTGCGCATCAGTGATCAGGTCAACGAGGACCGAGCGATCCGGCGGCAAGTTCTCAACAGTCTGGTTACTGTTTGGCACCGGCTTGCGACCGAAAGGAATTCCCTTGTCGTGCGCAGCTTTTTGAAGCTGATCCAAAACGTTGAAGTCTATTTCAATAGGTGTCGTCGCTGCACCCGGCAGGCAAAACCGGTTCTTGATGTTGTTCTGCTTGGCGCTATTCGATCCGGCGGCGGAATTGCCGCCATTCCCACAGACATTATCAATCGCAAGTGGTTCGGTGGTTAGGTTGGGCAGCGTGCAGTCGAGGCGAAATTTCGGCTGCTGCGGTTGGGACTCCACGGCGGCCGCGGCACTCGTGGGTTGAAGGCGAGGTCGCCTTTGCATTTGCTTTCCAACTTGCGGCAGCACACTTGCCGTCAGAATCGCGAGCAGAAGCAGACCTCGCCAGAGACGCTCTTTAAAGTTTTTCATGTTGAGACTCCTTTCCTGGAGAGGGCCGGGGCATTTGGTGTCGATCGCCTGGCGGCGAGACATGGAGACCCGGTCGCGACAAACGGCCGATGAACGTTCCTCGAGAGCGAGGCGAACCGTGCGGGACTGCGGCCAACGGGAAGCTCGGCGTGACTCTATGCCGGACGCACGGTCATGTCAATAGCAATTTGAGCAACCGCTGACAACGATCTTGAAAGCCGTAGGACACGATGTAGATCGTGATATCGCCGGTCCCAGGCTGAAAGGCTTCGACCGACTCAGTTAAACTGGCCATCGACAGTTAGCCGCCAAGATCATTTTGCATTTTCACTGGCGCGATTAATCGCCAGGCTTCCTGGATATGAAGAGCCAGTTTCTGGTCGCTGACGCGCGGCAGCTCGATGCCCACCCAACCTGCCGCTCCCACGTATGGTGGTTTGTAGTATTTCTTAGGCGAAGTTTCAATCAAGGCCTGCTGGACCCCGATCGGCGCGGGCACGACAACGGCGACGTGGCCATCGTTGTGATGGTTGTTAGAGAACATCGCGAACACTTTCTTGCCCACAAACCAGGTCGGCTCGCCATGCGAGATTTTTTCCCAGGCCCCCGGGAGAGCCAGACAAAAGCGCCGCACACGTTCGATTTGCTCTTCTCCTTTATCGGGCTCTCGGTCTTTCCCTGTTCGCTTCATTTAGAATCCCGATCTGAATTAAGTTATGAGAACAGCATTGGCAAAACATGAGCACGGGCAAGCAAACCAGCTATGAAGAGATAGACCCACTTTGTTGCCGCGGTTCAGCAAATCCTTGTCGCTGAACCGCGACTTCTCATCAGGGTGGTAAGAAAAGATGCGCCGCGCAAATGCAATCGATCAAATGGTCGCAGAATCCGAGGAGGGGGAGTTGCTGGCGTAATGGACTAGCGGATCGTCGGGCGCTATCACTTCCCGTGGACTGAGCCGCTGATCTTCTTCCGAGTAGTTTCGCCTGTGTGCAGGACGGGAATTGCCTGATCGACTTCGGCGTGAGGGCGTGGGATGACATGGGTGGCGACGACTTCGCCCACGCGGCGGCCGGCGGCAGCGCCGGATTCGACGGCGCTCTTGACCGCGCCGACTTCACCGCGGACGATCGCCGTTACCAGACCGGCATCGATCTTTTCCCAGCCGACCAGCACGACGTTAGCGGATTTTACGGCGGCATCGGCGGCTTCGATCATCGCTACCAAACCACGACATTCGATTAATCCCAGGGCTTCACGTTCCATTGATTTCCTTTCGTAGCCTACCAGTCAGACTGTTTTCCATTTCTAGTATTTCTTCGAAGTAATTCCTCTACGTCGTCACGAGTCAGGATTCCCGCTGCAATGTTCAGGAATAATCTGACGACCTCATCATCATTCATAATCAGATCACTCCATTACACTCGAGGAACGTCTCAGTGACTGCCGCGGCAAGACGTTTGTTTCCATCAACAAAAGCATGCGCTTGTGTGAGGTGATAAGCATACGTAGCAGCACACTTGACAAGGTCAGCGTTCTCATAGGTAAACCGATTTTCGACGGCACCAAGAGCGGACTCAAGCAAGCCGTCATCTCTTATCCCAGCGCTGCCACCAGTTTCTGCAATCAAGCGAGCATGTATCGCCAGAACGTCTAATTTGTCGGGAAATTTCATTAACTCTTCCGACAACTAGACTGGGCCTTCGGCTAACTGCTCATAGGCGCGACGGCGCTTTTTCAGCACCGACTCGAATATGTCGGCAAATTCTCGAGAGCGACGTGCTTCATCGACAGAGCGAACAACTAGAGCTCGCCCAACGATTTCGATATCCAATTCGTCGCCTGCACTTACGCCCAAAGCATCAACTGCTTCAGGTGATAATGAGACCGAAGCAGCATCGTCGAGAGTTGATACTCTTTTCGACATCAGTGAGACACTCCTGAGACCTTCTCTGATTTCTCGCGTTCAAAACATTCTGCGAAACTAAACTTTTCGATAAATGTTTCAATCGCTCTGTCGAGCATTTTTTCACAACCCGTGACAGACGCGCCGTCAATCGGCATGCTCGCGCCAACAGGATCAGTAGTAGTGGAGACTATGTGAACACCCACAAATGTGCCGCACTTAGTACATTTGCGCGAGTCCTCGGGCAAGGATCGCATTCGATCCGATATCGTGGGAACATCTTGAAGGCACTCTGGGCTTATAGATCTTTGGCCGAGGGAACAACTCATAAACACTCCTCTTGAATAACAGCTAGATTCTACTCTTGTTGTAGACATCTCTTCAAAACCAATATCGCTTTAGTAGGCGCCGGCTCAGTTCCGCAGCGAATGCACCGGCGCGGGAATCCTCCCACCGCGGCGAATGAATTGTTCGGATGAAAAGCGGTTCACGGCCATGATCGGCGCGCTCCCCAACAGGCCGCCGAATTCAACCATCTCGCCCACGTCGCGTCCGGGTACGGGAATGATGCGCACGGCCGTCGTCTTGTTATTCATCACGCCGATGGCCATCTCGTCCGCGATGATCGCGGCGATCGTTTCGGCGGAGGTCCATCCCGGCACCGCGACCATGTCGATGCCCACGGAACAGACGCTGGTCCAAGCTTCCAGTTTTTCCAGGGTCAAAGCGCCTACGCGCGCGGCCTCGATCATCCCCGCATCTTCAGAGACTGGAATGAAAGCGCCGCTCATCCCGCCGACCGAATTGCTGGCCATCGCTCCGCCTTTCTTAACTGCGTCGGTTAACAACGCCAGCGCGGCGGTGGTGCCATGCGCGCCCGCGCGCTCAAAACCCATGGCTTCGATTATGTTTGCGACTGAGTCGCCGGGCACGGGCGTCGGCGCCAGCGATAGATCGATGATGCCAAAAGGAATTCCCATCCGGCGCGCGGCCTCGCGTCCCACCAGTTCGCCGGCGCGCGCCAGCTTGAACGAAAGCTTCTTGATGATTTCCGCGAGCTCATGGAGCGGCAGATCTTTCGGCGCCTGCTGCAACGCATGATTGACTACACCAGGCCCGGACACGCCGACATTCAGAACGGCTTCGGGCTCGCCAATGCCGTGAAAAGCCCCGGCCATGAATGGATTGTCTTCGACGGCATTGGCAAAGCAGACGAACTTCGCGCAAGCCAGCCCGGAACTTTCGCGAGTGCGCTCGGCCGCGTCTTTGATCAAGCGCCCGACCCGCGCGACTGCGTCCATGTTGATGCCGGCGCGCGTGGTGGCGACGTTCAATGAAGAGCAGAGCCGTTTTGTCACCGACAGGGTTTCGGGAATCGAGTCGAGAAACTCGCTCTCTTTTCGCGTAAAGCCTTTGTGCACCAGCGCCGAATATCCGCCGACGAAATCCACTCCGACCGATCCGGCGGCTTCGTCGATAGCCCGGCCCAGGTCGACTGGATTGCCCGCCGCGCCTTCGGTCAAGATCGAAACGGGCGTTACCGCGATGCGTTTGTTGGCGACGCGAATCCCAATCTCGTCGCCGATCTCGTCGACGGTGCGGACCAGGGTCCCGGCAGTCCTGCTGATTTTCTCGCGCACCTTTGCTGAGGTGCTGTCGATCGAATCCGTGGCGCAATCACGCAGGCTCAAGCCAAGAGTAACGGTGCGAATGTCGAGATGTTCCATCTCGGTCATGCGCACGGTTTGCAGGATTTCGGCTTGGGTATACTCCATAAAGACAGCGGTCAGAAGTCGGAGGTCAGAAGTGGTCTGTACCTGACCTCTGAGCTCTGACTTCGGACCTCTCGCAGTTCTATCCCATCACTTTGCTGAGCACGAGCAGGACAATGGCGACGATAAAGAGACCCAGCGCTACCAGCACAAAGCGCAGGCTTGGATCGTAGGTGGCTTCCTCGAACATGGCGGTGGAAACGTGGTGGATCTTTTCCACGCGCTTCACATTTCCTTCAAGCGCGCTGCGGGCGACGCCGGAAGCACGATGCAATCTTTCCCGGGTTCGTTCCCGGGCGCCCTGCGGGGAGACTGGTTCTTCCGGAGTGATTGTTTTGATTTCTCGCGTTTCAGGATCTACCACCGCCGCGCCGGCGACCTCAACCGGGTCCGGCGACGCCTGAGCTTCCCCATCCACAACGGGGGCGGCGTTCGCTAACGACGCCAAATCGGGTTTTACGATTTCGGGAGGCATTTCTGTTTCGGCCGCAGCCGTTGCCAGCGGTTTGCCGCACTCAGGACAGAACATGGCCGGTTCGCGAACCGCCGCGCCGCATGACGAACAACGAATGGAGATTTCTGGTTGCGACATAAATTTTGAATTTCGAACTGCGGATTCCCGGGACAGCAAACGACCCTGACTCTACTCCTTCAACGCAAACACGATCAAATTCGCAATTCGAAATTCGCATTTCGAAATGCCTAGATTCGATGCATCGCATTGAACAAGTCTTCGCGCTGGGCATAAATATGCACGCCCAGTTTTTCGCCCTCAGATCGCATCCGCTCTTTCAGTTCGGTTACCGACAACTGCGAGCGCGAGGTGTTGGCGATGATCACCATCGCAAACTTTCCCTGCACCACCGTTTGATTGATATCGACGATACTGCATCCTGCCTCGGCCAGGATTTGGGCTGCGCCCGCCACAATGCCTGGATGGTCCATCCCAAAAACTGAGATGATCAGGCGGTCGGAAGATCCTTCGCGTGTCGCTGTCTCGCCGAAAGTAGAACCCGAACCTGAGATCGAAGTCGCACCCGCGCCGGTTTTCGCCAGCGCCGGCTCGACGGTTTGGTAGATATCAGTGACCAGTTGCTCGACCGCAGTCTCGTCCGCAGACGAGCCAAGCCGCTCGTAGATTGCGCGCGTGATGCGGTAAATCAGCTCTTCGTTAGCCATGTGGTGTTGCGAAGTACGATCAAACGTTAGCCACGAAAAGGCACAAAACACACAAAAGAATCAAATGAAGTAATGAAGCGCGGCGCTAGCTCTTTTGTGCCTTCTGTGCCTTTTCGTGGCGATTCTTACGAGGTCGTTCAATATCCGAATGATTCAACGTTGTCCGTTATCCCGGCCCAGGCTGCGTGAGGCCTCGCGCAAATCTTCCGAAGTGCTATCGGTCAGGTCAACCCGATCGACGATGCCGACGACCGCGGCTTCGATGGACATGTCCTGGTTACCAATCGCCGTGCGCGCGGCTTTGCCAAACGCGCACATCACTGTCTCTCCCGGGCCGGCGCCGAGGCGGTCAGCCACCACGACCACGTTCTTCGTGGGTTCGTGATCCAAGTCGTATGGATGGACAATCAGAAAACGGACGCCCTCGAGATCGGGCGTCTTCTTGGTTGACCAAACTGTACCGACGACTTTGCCTAAGAACATGTTAGTTGTCAGTGGTAAGTAATCAGTGGCTTTCCGTTGCAACTACAACGGGCAACTGACTACTGCGGTTCAGATCTTTGCAAACACTTCCGCCGGATCACCGATATCGCGAGCCGAGGGCGTAATAATCGTGCGCGGACCGACGTAGATCTTCTCGCCTTTTTGCAGGGCTCGCTTCACGTCGTCTTCGCTGACAAACTCAGCCGCCTTATGTCCGTTGCTGCTTGACTGTGAAGGGCTGCTCGTACGCGCGCGCGCGGCCCCACCATTGCCGCCGGTCGAGTGATCGGACTGTGACGCAGGGGGCGCTAACGCCGGCGGATTTGATTCAGGCGGTCGATTTGCCAGAAAGCGATCGACAATAGCGGCAATCTCCTGCCGACTGACCTGCGGCGTTCCCGACGCGCGGGACGAGGGCGCCGCCGGGGTTGATCTAACAGCAGCCGGTTGCTGCTGCGACGCCGTTGGCTGGGCCGCGATAGCTGGCCGCTTGCTCTGGACCGGACGCGTTTCAAAGGCGACGCGCTTAATATCCATCAGATGCAATGGCGAGACATTATCGGAGGTGACATTGCCGCCCCACGATCCGCATCCCAGCGTCATCGATGGCGGCAGCGCCGTCGAGAAACCGATCGCCCCATGCGTGGTCGGCGTGTTAACGGTAATCCTAGAAGCCGGCATTTCGCTGCCGTAATGAATCGCCGCTTCACGCGAGCGCGTATGAATGCCGGCCGTGTGGCCCATGCCGCCGTAATGCAGGATCTCGTTGCATCGCGCGGCGCCGCGCTCCAGCCCGTCTTCGACATAGAACGCGAGAATTGGAGAAAGCTTTTCCATCGATAGCGGATAATCGCGCCCTACTCCGGCGACGTCCGCCAAAAGGCAGCGAGTTCCCGGCGGCACGCTGATGCCGGCCATGTTCGCAATCACCTCGACTGATTTACCGACGATGCCAGGATTCAAATGTCTCTGCGGAGTGGCCACAATTTTCGCCAACTGATCAGCTTCGGACTGACTGAGAAAGTAACCACCCTGCAGCTTGAATTGTTCACGGACGGCCTTTTCAATTGAAGCGTCGACAACCACGGCCTGCTCGGAAGCGCAGATAGTCCCATTGTCAAAGCACTTGCCCGTAAAAATATCCTGCACGGCCTTGGGAACATCGGCGCTGCGTTCGATGAAGACCGGCACGTTGCCGGGGCCGACGCCAAACGCGGGTTTGCCCGATGAATAGGCGGCGCGAACCAGGCCGATGCCGCCGGTGGCCAGGATCACTGCGGTCATCTTGTGCTTCATCAAGGCTTCGGTGCCTTCGATCGTAGCGGTCGTCATGCAACCGATGGCCTCGGCCGGCAGTCCGGCTTTTACTCCCGCATCGCGCATCGCTTTGACAGTTTCGTTGATGCAGCGCGCTGCCGAAGGATGCGGCGAGAGCACGATTGCATTGCGCGACTTGATCGAAATCAGAATCTTGAAGATGGCAGTGGAGGTAGGATTCGTAGATGGGATAATGCCGGCGACGACACCGCGCGGACTGGCGATTTCGACGACATCTTTTGTCTCAGAAACTACGCCGACGGTGCGCAGGTTCTTGAAGTAATTCCAAACGTCTTCCGCGGCGAAACGGTTCTTTTCTTCCTTGTCGGCCGGCACGCCATAGCCCGTCTCTTCAACCGCCAGAGCGGCGACACGCGGTGATTCGCGTAACGCTGCCTGGGCCATCGCTTCACAAATGTGATCGATCTTCGCCTGGTCAAAGCGGGCCAACTCTGCCTGGGCCCGATGCGCGCCTTCGACCAGGTCGCGGGCCTGCTGCACGGAAATTAAATCTTTATCGGCCGACATTGGAAACCTCAATTACCGATTGCCAATTGCCAATTTTGAACTCTTTCTCGACGACTATAGAGACCATCACTGGTCGTCCCCAATCGGCAATCGAAAATCGGCAATGATTCTTTACTTGGCTCTCTCTCTGGCGCTTTCTCGCGCGGTTAACGAGCGGTTGGCTTCGCCCTGGCCCAACTGGCCGCGTGCTCCGCCCTGCATCTGCGATGATTCGTCGGGGCTGAATCCAGTGGCGTTATTAAGGGGCAGGACGCGCTCAACCTCTGCATGCGGCCGTGGAATAACATGCACGCTGATCAACTCGCCTACACGTCTGGCCGCCGCTGCACCCGCATCGGTCGCTGCCTTCACGGCGCCCACGTCACCCCGCACAAAGACAGTCACATATCCGGCGCCGATATATTCCTTACCCAACAGTTGCACGTTGGCTGCTTTGACCATTGCGTCGGCCGCTTCAACAGCGCCGACGAAGCCTTTGGTCTCGACCATTCCGAGTGCTTCAAGAGACATCTCCGTCAGTCCTCACTTTTCAAGATTGTAGAAGTTAAAAAACAAAGCAGATTGGTTTTTGCGAACGACTCAAGCTACCACCCTGCGCGATAAGAATCAAGAGAGGTCAAACTTGAAATCAATAAAGTTTGACAACGTTTACTAGCGGGCGCTATAGTGCCGCCAAAGAACAGCTTGATGGTGCCTGTAAGGTTCTAGTGGGGAGGGCACTCGGTTCATTTTGGCGGGCTGTTCTACCCCCTCGCATGATCAGCGTCGTCTGAGGCCGACTCGACTTAAAATGGCTGAAAGCATCGGAGAAAAACTGCGACTCGCACGCGAGACGCGAGGGATCGCTCTACGCGACATCTCAGACCAGACGCGGATCTCGATGCGCTATCTCGAAGCCATTGAATCAGACGACTATCGACGTTTGCCCGGCGGCATTTTTAATCGCAGCTTCATTCGCGCGTACGCCAAGGCCATCGGCTATGACGAGAACCAGGCGATTGACGAATATGGTCAGACGTTGCGCGAGCTCGGTGAGCCCGATGAAGAATCGCCAACTAAATCTTTTAAGTCGCTGGTCTATACGGATGACGGTCACCGCTCGCCGCTCCGGAACCTTCTGTTTGCGATCGTCATACTGGCGATTTTGTCGGCTTGTGTATTGGGAGGCTTACATTTTTACCGCCGCCGGCTGGCGCCAAAAACGCGGCCGGCAACCGGACAAGGCTTCGCGCCCGGCTCGCCCCGCGCCGCGAGTGAGATTCATATTCCCGAATTTCCGCGAACCAGGGAGGGCGAGCACGAACTCACTGTGTAGAACAGGCGGTATGCATAATGCTGCGCGACTCCGCAGTCTGCCTGGCGGTGGGGTCGGTACCGGGAGCGGTAGCGACCGGGTCGCAACCTTCCATGAAGTTCGAGATCGCGAGTACCAGACCCGGTCGCTACTGCTTCCCGTACTGATCTCACTTGCGTGTCAAGAGCGTTTTCCGAAACACAACCGCCCGCCCGCGAACTGCGGGCCTTTTCTTTTTGCGATAGAGTTAGATAAAGCAAATTCAAGGAGTAACTTTAGAAGGCCATGATAACTGAGAAGATTCCTGAAGGACTTACATTCGATGATGTTCTGCTGGTGCCCGCGCGTTCAGATGTGCTGCCCACGGAAACCGACACCTCGACCCAATTCACGCGCGGCATACGCTTGCAGATCCCGCTTTGCTCAGCAGCCATGGATACAGTCACTGAAGCGTCGCTCGCGATCGCTATCGCCCAGCAAGGCGGCATCGGCGTCGTGCACAAGAACCTGACCATCGAACGCCAGGCAGAAGAAGTCGACAAGGTAAAGCGTTCGGAATCCGGCATGATCGTCGACCCGGTAACGATCTGGCAGGACCGGCCCGTGCGCGAAGCCCTCGACGTGATGCAGCGCTATCACATCAGCGGCGTGCCCGTGGTCGACGAAGACGGACATCTGGTAGGCATCATCACGAACCGCGATCTGCGTTTTGAAGAGCGCTTCGATATTCCGGTTTCCGAAGTCATGACCAAACAGCCGCTGGTCACGGTCTCGGTGGGGACCACGCTCGATCAGGCGAAGCAGGTCCTGCAAAAGCATCGCATTGAAAAGCTCTTAGTGATTGATGAAGACAAGCATTTAAAGGGCTTGATTACGGTCAAAGACATTCAGAAGGCAATCAAGTATCCGACGGCCGCGAAAGACGATCTTGGTCGTTTGCGCGTGGCCGCGGCGATCGGAGCCACGGGCGATTTTAAAGAACGCGCGGATGCCCTGGTGCAGGCCCGCGTCGATTGCCTGGTCATCGACACCGCTCATGGCCATTCCTCGCGGGTGATTGAAGCCGTGCGCGAGATCAAACGCAACCACCGTGATACGCAACTGATCGCCGGCAACGTTGGGACGGGCGACGGCGCTCGCGAGTTGATCGAGGCCGGCGTGGACGGAGTGAAAGTAGGCATCGGCCCCGGATCGATCTGCACGACGCGCGTCGTCACGGGAGCAGGCGTGCCGCAGATCTCCGCGATTCAATCCTGTGTCGAGGCTGCGCGCGGCACGGGCGTCCCGATCATTTCGGATGGCGGGGTAAAGTTTTCCGGCGACATGGCCAAAGCCATCGCCGCCGGCGCCGACGTAGTGATGGTCGGATCGCTTTTTGCCGGCACCGAAGAAGCGCCCGGCGAAGTCATTCTTTACCAGGGCCGCAGCTTCAAGATGTATCGCGGCATGGGATCGATTGGCGCGATGCGCGAGGGCTCGCGCGATCGATACTCTCAGGAACAAATCGAATCCGAATCGAAACTGGTGCCCGAGGGAATCGAAGGTCGCGTGCCTTATCGCGGCACGCTCGCGGAGATGGTGACTCAACTCGTGGGCGGCTTGCGGTCCGGTATGGGCTATACCGGTTGTCGCACAATCAATGAATTTCAGGAGAAGACACGCTTCCTGCGGATTACACCCGCCGGCTTGCGCGAGTCGCACGTGCACGACGTGGTGATTACGAAAGAAGCGCCGAATTATCGGTTGGAGTAAAGTTCATGTTAAATTGAGCCTATGGCTGCGAACCTGGAAAAACGTGTTGACGCGCTGGAGCGAGAGCTTCGATCGCTAAGATCGGCTGTTCGAAAAGACGAGGGACCGTGGTGGAGCGTCTCGCTGGAGCCTTCAAAGACGATCCTGGGTTTGATGAAATGGTTGAGGCCGGGCAAAAGTATCGAAGGTCTTTAGTGCGCTGCTCCAATGGTCGTAATTCTTGACACCGATCACCTGCCGGTAATACCGAGGCGAGCAGAGCCTGCGTACTTACATCTCAGTGCTCGCCTGTCAAAACTGTCCCCAAACACAGTCCAAACGACGATTGTCAGCTTCGAAGAGCAAATGCGAGGTTGGCTCGCCATCATCGCGCGTGTTCGTAATCAATCAAAAGAGGTTGCTGCGTACCAGCGCCTTCAAGCGTTGTTACGATTCTTCAATGAGATTCCTGTACAGGATTATACAGAGACAGTCGCCGCTCGATTTGAGGACTTGAGCCGCTCAAAGCTGCGCGTCGGCTCAATGGATCTCAAAATTGCGGCAATTGCTTTGTCGCACGATGGCCTTCTGCTGTCGAGTAATCTCAAGGACTTTCAAAAAGTTCCTAAGTTACGGGCTGAAGACTGGACAAAGTAAGGTGCTACCGCTATCAGCGCATCACCA
>JAWVEM010000322.1:0-8279 GCA_033856735.1 Blastocatellia bacterium | reverse complement strand
AGTGCCTTGAAGCTCTCTTGCCAAACTTGATGTCCATCTGCGCCCGCTTGAAAGCGATGTGGGTCGCAGACTCGGACAATACTCTTCGCGGAAAAACTCTTGAGCGAACCTATGAACTCCTTGATTCGACCATCGCGTGGATTACTTATCAAGTGAAAATGATCGGGCATTAACACATACGCAATAAGCTTGCTTGGCCACTTCTGGTTCAGACATTGGAGCTCTTCAAGGAAAGCAGTACAACAATCGGGTTCTATAAAGACCGGTAACCGCTGTAAGAAATTTCCAGTGACGAAGTGCAGCGCGCCCGGGAGGTTTAGGTTTGTCCATTTGCGAGCCATGAGTGAACGATCTCTTCAGAAAGGAGCGGGGGCAAGCCCACCTTCCCGACCCTGAGGTTATGAAGTTGAGTCTACATTTTCAGATATCGACTTCCATCGCCGGATTCAAGCACTAACGCTCGCTCGTCTCAGCTACATTCTTCGCCGGCGCCGAATTCTTCTTCACATACTTCTCATACCACGCCAAATATCGCTCATAGCGATCTCGCACATAACTCGGCCGCGTAATGCCGTGGTTCTCGTTAGGATAGATGATCAACTGCGTGTCGATGCCGAGGCTGCGCAGGGCCTGGTACATTTGTTGGCCGCCCTGGACCGGTACGTTGAAGTCGCGTTCGCCGCCGAGAAACAGGGTCGGTGTCTTGATGCGATCGGCGTGCAGGAACGGATAAGAAATTTTCTGATAGGTCTCCCAGGCTTTCGGATTCCACGGGGGACCGATTTCGTAATCGTATTGAATGATGTACTGATCGGTGCCGTAGAACGCGACCGTGAACGCGGTGCCGGCGCCGCTGGTGGCGCCTTTGAAGCGTGTATCGCTGGCGATCATATAGTCGGTCAGGATCGCGCCGTAACTCCAACCGCCGACACCCAGCCGATCCGGATCAGCCACGCCCATTTGAATCACGTGATCGACGCCGGCCTGCAGATCTTCTACTTCGTAATGTCCCCAGTCGGCCGCGATGGCTCGCGAATATTTCTGGCCGCGGCCGGAGCTGCCTCGATAATTCACGGCCAGCACTGCATAGCCGTTCGCCGCAAAGACCTGCCGCTCAACGCTGAATGAATGTTGATCCTGGCCGTTCGGTCCGCCGTGAATGCGCAGCAACAAAGGAACCTTCGTTCCCTTCACGTAACCGAGTGGATAAGTCAGCAGCCCATGCACCTCAGTTCCATCTTTGCTTTGGAAACCGACTTCTTCCGTTTGCGCTATCTCGAGTTCAGCCATCAACGCATCATTCTGATGGGTGAGCTGCCGCAGAGCATTGCCTTCCATCGCGTAAACTTCCGTCGGCTTGCTATCGTTGCCGGAAAGCAAAACAGTGTGTCCGCCGCTGCTATTTAAACTGGACACGACCACGGGCGAATTCATCAGGCGCGCCACGGCGTTACGCGAAACACTCGCCGGATAGACCGAACGATCGTCCGTGACCAAGACAATTACGGACTTGCCGTCGTTGCTGAAACGTAGTCCCGAGACACCGCGATCGAGATCCTCGACAGCTTTCACTCGCGTGGGTGCGGCGCTGCCGTCGGCCGGCACGAACTCCAGATGCTCTATGTTATAGGCGCCAAATTTTTTCTCGTCGCCTTCGGTAAACACGATCCATTTTCCATCGCTGCTCCACTCGGGACGCGCGCGTGAGGCGCGATTGTCCGCGGTCGTCAATTGCTTTTCCGCTGCACCTGCCGTGGAATTGGCGACAAATAGCTGCGCCGATGGATCTCGATCGGGATCGTCGGCATGGTTGCTCATGAAAGCCAGGCGCGCACCATCAGGCGACCAGGAAGGTGAAGACTCGTCCCATTTACTCTTAGTGAGCCGATCCAACTTCTTGCTCGCAATGTCGAAGAGGTAGATATAGCTATGACGCCCCGACAAAAGGTACCCCTGCCCGTCCTGCTTATAACGATATCGATCGATCACGATCGGCTTCGGCGCTTTGGGAGGCGCGCCCGGTGTCGGACTCGCGCTCGCGTCGCCGTCCGGGTCGGGATCGCTAATCAACAACGCGAGCCGCTTGGAATCCGGCGCCCATTCGTAGCCCTGTAGGCGCCCCTTCAACTCAGTAAGTTGATACGCTTCGCCGCCGTTGCGGTCGAGCAGCCAAACCTGATTCCCCTTCGCTTTGCCGGGTCGCGACGAAGTGAACGCGAGATATTTTCCGTCCGGACTCCAGCGCGGCGCGCTTTCGCTGTCGGTGCTGAAGGTGATCTGGCGATCATTCTTGCCGTCATAGCCGACCAGCCAAACATGCGTGTTGCCCTTGTCCTCTTTGGCGTCGATGGTCGCAACGACATAAGCGATCCATTGGCCGTCGGGGGAAAGCTGTGGGTCGCGCACTTCGCGCAGACGCGCGAGATCGTCGAGCTTGAACGGACGGCGCGTGGTCTGCGCGGATAACGAGGAGGCGATGGCAAGAATGAGAAGCAGAACGGAAAGTTTGTTCCTGAACATGGCTAGAATTTCCTCCTGGCGGAACCAGCTTGAGCTGGGGTTGAGCAAGATTTTAACGCAGAGCGCGCAGAGGTCTTCGCAGAGGTCGCAGAGGTCGCAGAGGAAAACTTTACTCTGCGTCCCTCTGCGATACCTCCGCGTACTCTGGGTTTCAATAATCTCTTTGCCGATCACAAAACTGAGAGCAAGGCAGAATTACTTTTTTGAACGCGCGAAAGTTTACTGCGATTCTTGGCGAGTGTATAGAGTCATTGATGAGATTTTCTTTACGTTTAGAGGCGGGCTACTGCCCCCCCTTCTTCACTTGATGTTGCTAAAGCGCATTTGTTTGATGCAAGCTCACGCCAACGAATTTGAGGTCAGTATCGCCCGCGTGAGCGGGTGGGTCGCAAAATTCATTTAGCAAGGAGAGTGTTTGACCCACCCGCTCACGCAGGTGGTGCTGACTTCACTATGCGAATCGAACCGGCGGTTCTAGAGTCACTAAACATATGAAACTATCACTCAACGGCGCGACGACCATGAAGGCCGATCTCGAGACGGACATACGCGCAGCGGCCGCGGCGGGCTTCGACTATGTCGAAATCTGGGCCCCCAAACTGCGCGAGTTTTTGAAAACACACTCAGTCGCGGATCTAAAAACCTTGTTCGTCCAAAGCGGAGTCAAACCACTCAGCATCAGCCCGATCGAACACGTCACCTTCAGCGATGCTCCCGCGTACGCCCAAATCAGGACCGAGTGCGAACAGTTCGCCGCCATCGCCGAAGCGGTTGCCTGTCCGTACATTGTCATCGTTCCCGGCGACTTTCCGCCGGGGGGCCTCAGCAGCTATGAAGTGATCGAAGAAACCGTAGGCGTGCTCAGAGAGCTGGCTTCGATTGCTGAGCGGCATAACGTGGCGTTGGCGTTTGAATTCCTGGGGCAAAAGGATTGCAGTGTGCAGACCCTGGAGTTGGCCGATGAGATCGTCCAGAAAGTGAATCGCCGCAACATCGGTCTGGTCATTGATAGTTTTCATTTCTACGTCGGGGGCTCGACCATCAAGATGATCGACGCGCTCGATCCGAAACGATTGTTCATCTTTCATATCAACGACGCAGAGGATTTGCCACCCGATCAGCTTACCGATGCGCACCGACTCTTGCCTGGGCTGGGGATTCTGAAACTGGGAGAAATGATCGAGGCCTTTAAGCGGATCGGTTACGACCAGGTTGCCAGTGTCGAGACTTTCCGGCCTGAGTATTGGGAGCGCGACCCGTTTGAACTGGCGCGGGAGGCGAAGGCGGCGGTGGACGCTTGTTTTTCCCAGTGATTCCGGGTGCCCATTGCTTAGCATGGCTTTCGGGATTTTCAGTAGCGGGTGATCTTTAGCTAGTCCGGAAAAATTAAGTATCGACGCGCGCGTCTCGCACAGTCTACCAATGTCAGATGAAGAGTTAATCGAGCGCTTTGAGCAGTGCACCCTGTCCGGCGCAGACTTTCACCACCGGGATCACGTCAAGGTTGTATGGCTGTATCTGCGCGGCTATTCGGTGTTGGAAACACTGGGCAGGTTTTCCAGCGGCTTGAAGCGCTTTGCTGATGCAAACGGAAAACCGAATCTCTATCACGAGACCATTACCTGGGCATATGTCTTTCTAATCCATGAACGAATGCAGCGCGGTGGAGTCGAACAAGGCTGGGCAGAGTTCGTTGACATGAACGCTGACCTGTTTGATTGGAAGGACAGTATCCTGAAGTCCTACTACCAGCACGATACTCTAAATTCTGAAATCGCCCGCCGGACGTTTGTGCTTCCTGACAGATTCTCACCTTTTGGTCGAGATCCGAGAAACGCCGAATAGTTAGATTTTCCTGGCTACATCGCCGACGCGAATGATTCCGCCCTGAATCACTTTCGCATTAACGCCACGCAGATGGAGTTGTCGGCCCACCGGTGAATTTACAAACAGCATTGCTTCTCGTCCGAAGCGTGCGACAAATTTTTGACAGCCGAGGTGGGGCGGCTGGGTTACCTCTATGACAGCCGAGCCCAGAGCCAGACGGGTGCCCGCGAGCACGTTTTCTTCGCTCAGGTCCATATCGATATAAAGCTGATCGCCGGCCAGTTGCCAACGATTCTTGTCCTGGGCCACGAGCGAGGTGGCACGTGAGTTCATGATGTTCAGTTGCATCAAAGGATTTGGTGAGCCATCGGCGGTAGTCTTGCTGCGACGCCTTTTCCAAGTATCGCCGACGAGACCCTCGTCCAGGCGCAATTCGGCTTCCTCCAAAACCTCGCGGTCGTTAACGCCGGGCCGGCGCACGATCAATTCCAAAAGACCAGCGTCTTTCGGCGCGAGCCGAATATGTTCAAGGCCAGCTTCCAACTCCGACATGGTCAGATGCTTTCTCAGGGTTAACTCAAGCTTGGCGATGCTCATCCAACTCTCAATGCCTCTCTTCTTTGAAGATTCTTCCGTGGACCTGGTTGGTGAATGAGTATCTTATCCTAAACTCGGCTCGCGAAACATTTGTGTTTTCCACATCCCGTTGAATTAAATCCTGTCGACTTTCCATTAGCACCGCGGCTTCAGCCCGGTGATTAGGATTGGCTCTTGCAAGGGAAACCGTTTGAAACGGCTTCACCTTGGTTCACGTACCAAACTCACCGGGCTAAAGCCGCGGTGCTAATGAGACGGCGGCTCCATCTTCCGGGCGTAACTGCCATGGTTGTCTGATTCGCGAAGAGCGACCGTGCGAACAGCGCTCTTCTCATACCTATGCCGCGCCGATTGTGTTAAGCTCTGGGCTCCGTAATTTCAATCAATTTTTGTCGCAGAGCCTGGGAGGAAATCATGGCTGAAGAAAGCAAATGCAAGAACCCACCGTGTACGTGTCCGCGGCCGCCAGATGGCAAATACTGCAGCGCATCCTGTGAAGGAACAGGCGATACGATCGAGCTCGATTGTGATTGCAGCCACGAGGCGTGCCAGGGAAATTTCTGAGTTCGCTTGGAATTTAATCAAGTGGCGCGGACTTCAGCAGGCAATCACAGACTGAAGTCTGTGCCACTTTTACTATTGCTGGTGCCGGGCGATAACGGAGCCCAGATGCTCGGCCATTGCCGGATCCAGCGAGCGTAGTTTCTGCTGTTGCTCCTGGGCCTTCTTCACCTCGCCCAGCACCATATAACTGACCGCAAAGTTGTAATAGAACGAGGGGTCCTTCGGATTGAGGCTGATTGCCTTCTGATGAAGCTGAATCGCTTCGCGCCCGCGGCCTGACTTCGAAAGAGTGACGGCCATGCTGTCATAGGCCAAAGCAAAGTCAGGATGGTCGCGAATCAGGATCCGGTAAACAAACTCCGCATACTTCAACTGGCCCAAACGGTCGTAGGTGACGCCCATGTTGTATCGGGCTTTCACAAAAGCACCGTCCAACGCTACGGCGCGCTGGAAGGCTTCGAGCGCGCGCTGGTATTGCTTCAATTCGCCGAAGGCTTCACCCATGTTGTTCTGGGCCGCGGCGGAATTTGAGTCCAACGCCAGCGAGTCATGAAAACAGCCGGCGGCGGCTTCGAACTTACCCACAGACATGTAGATGTTGCCGGCGTTCAGCAGCGCGGCGGCGGCGATTCTGGGTGAGTTCTTGGCGACCACCGCGATGGTCTGGTACGCCTTGATCGCGTCGTCATAACGACCCTGCTGCTCGGCGACCTGGGCCACGCGGGTCAGTCTTTGCGCTTCTTTCACGGCATCGCCCGTAGGTTGCGCCGGCGCTGGGACGAATGCGCAGAGTAAGAGCGCGCTGCAAAGTAAGACCCGTCTGGTTGACTGCTTCATAATTTTCTTTTCTTCGTACCGGCCGCGGCCATTCGAGTGGGTATCAGAAGCCCGACCGTCAGGGAGGGCAACACTGGAAACACTCCTGATAAGAAATCTGCAGCGATGAACGACCACTCGAACGGAGCCCTTGCTTACGCGCGGGCTTCTGACACTAAATGAGTGACTACTCCCCCTGCTGCAAATAAAAAAGGCGTAATCGAACGAAAAATCTGGGAATTTTCCGGGATTGGTTGTATTAATGTACCCGTAAATCGCAGTTTTTCAGAATAGTGTAAGGACAAGGAGGCGTCCTCAAAATGACCAGACTTTTTCTCTTGCTTCTCATTGCTCTGATTTGCGCGCCCGCGGCGTTTTCCCAGAGCAGGGATGATTACTCGTTTTATGAATTCTATGTTGGCTATGCGCACGAGCGCGCTAGTAATAACGCCGACAGCTTCGATAAGAATGGCCGGACCAAAATCAACGGCGCCACAGTCGATCTGGCTTCCGAGAAGACGGGCTACAACGGCTTCGAGGCCGAGTTCAATCAGAACGTCACTCGTCACATCGGAATCGTCACCAGCTTTAGCGGCACCTACAAGAACAACGAAGGCTACTTCGATTCCAGGTCAGGCAAAACGTACCGAGCCAACGTGCAGCGTTACGATTTGCTGGCCGGCCCGCGTTACAACTGGCGCACTGCAGGAGTGACACCGTTCGTCCACGGACTGTTCGGTATTTCGCATATCCGCGCGGCCTTCGACGATCGCACCAGAAGCGACACGGCCTTTGCCATGGCCTTCGGTGGCGGCCTGGACGTACACGCCGGCGAGCATCTCGACGTGCGGGTGATTCAGGTTGATTATTTGCCGACGTTCTTTAACGGCACGCGGCAGGATAATATTCGCGCTTCGGCGGGAATTAAGATCAAGTAATAATAGACTAGCCGCAAAAAGGCACAAGAGAGGCGCAAAGGGGGAGAGCCCGCGAGCAACTTTTCCTTTTGTGCTTTTTGTGCCTTCTCGTGGCTGCTATTTCGCCAGTTCCAAAAACCGTGCCGCCAACTTTGGCCCGACGCCTTCGTCTTCATGCTTGAAAAAGACGAAGGCGTCTTTCCATGTCTGCCCCCGCACTCGGCGCAGCCATTTCGCCAGATCGCTTTCATCGTAAGCCGTGCGGCGCAGTCTCAAGTAACCCCACTTTGCCGTGCTGATAATTTCCGTGAGCGGCTTTTCATCCGTGTCCGAAACTACCAGCGCACAATTCTTCGCGCTCAATAAATCGAAGACCTCTGTGTCGAACCACGATTCGTGACGGAACTCAAAAGCCGATCGCACATCCGTCGATAAAAGATCGAGAAAACTTTTTAGCCGATCGGTGTCCTTCTTCATGTTCGGCGGAAGCTGAAAGAGCATGACACCCAGCCGTTCTTCCAACAGCGCCGCAGTATCCAACAGATATTTCGTTTCATCGGCGACGTTATTTATCCGCTTGATGTGCGTGATGCGTTGACTGGCTTTGATCGAAAAACGAAAAGCCTTTGGCACCTGCTCTTTCCAGTTCTCGATCATGCCGGGTTGCGGCAGTCGATAGAAGGTATTGTTGATTTCCACGGCCGGAAGCCGCCGCGAGTAATACGCCAGCATCTCTTTCGCAGGCAAATCTTCGGGATAGAAGTTGCCCTTCCATTCTTTGTAACTGTAGCCGCTGGTGCCGACGTGAAGTTTCATTGGTACACCAGGCGGAGTTAGGGGTTTTCAATAGAAGGGATTACAACATCAAGCTTCGGAAGAAGGTCTGGCAGATCCCTCTGCACTGCCTGCCAGAGTTCATGAAGATTAACGTCGCCATAACGGTGCGCTAAGACAACTCGGATGGCTTTGATTTCTTTCCATGGAATCTCTGGATGGGAGAATTGAAACTCCTCCGAGACTCGACCTGCGGCTTCGCCG
>JAWVEM010000321.1:0-3499 GCA_033856735.1 Blastocatellia bacterium | reverse complement strand
GCGTTTTTCCCAGCCGCCGCAGGGCCATCAGGAAAAGCAAATCCTCGGCATACATATAGTCTTCGTCATAACCACCTAGCGCCTCGAAGTCTTCGCGGCGACAGAACACGACGCCCGAATCCATTCCGGTCAACAGCACCAGCGGCGCCCCGAGGCAGTATGTTACGAGCAAGCCAAAAGACTTTCGTTCCAGCGTTAGACCAGTGGAACCGCCAACAAAACGGCCGCTGGCGATCGCTTCTGCAATTACGTTGAAGGTTTGCGGATGGACGGCCGAGTCGGCATCGATAAAGCAAATAATTTCGCCGCGAGCAACGTGGCCGCCACCGTTGCGCGCCGCGGCGATGCGGCGCCTGGCAACTCGCACGACTCGCGCGCCGCGCGCTGCCGCAATCTCAGCCGTGCGATCGGTGGAATCATTATCGGCGACGACGACCTCGACCGCCTCAACTCCGCCTGAATAATGAGATCGCGCTGCGTCGATCGAATCCAGAAGCCGCGGGAGATACTGCTCTTCATTGTAAGCGGGGATGATGATGGAGAATCGAAGATCGCTCGTAGGAGTCATTATGGTATCGCCTTGCATCAACTCGTCCGCATCCTATAGGTCAGCTATGAGCCTTAACCCAGTTTACGAATTCTGTTAGACTCTGGGCAATGGACAAGGTCATTCTTCAGCTCTGAAGGCAATGAAAAGCGTTGAGCGGACCCGATAAGCTGATGTCCAAACCACCATTCATGATCCTCCTCGTAGCCCTCGTGCTCTCATATTCGCGGCTAGTTTCTGGCGAGCAAACTGTAAAACCAGATCAACTCACACTCACTCAAACCGAAGCATCGCACTTCGCGAGCCTCGCGCTAAAGTGCATCCAAAAGGAATACCCAAACAAACTCGATCACGTAAATAACGACGCGGCCGACGTGCGCAGTCCGCGCGCGATGCACGGAGCATTCTATGGGTGTTTTGACTGGCATTCGTCGGTGCACGGGCACTGGATGCTGGTTCGTTTGCTGCGCTTGTTTCCGGCCATGCCCGAAGCGCGGCAAATTCGCGCGGCACTCAATGCGAATCTGGACGCGAAGAATATCGCGGGCGAAGTGGCCTACTTGAAAGAGGCCAATCGTGCTTCGTTCGAGCGGACCTACGGCTGGGCCTGGCTGCTGAAGCTTGCTGAAGAATTGCACGGTTGGAATGATGAAGACGGCCGGCGCTGGTCGCACAATCTGCAGCCGCTCGCGGATGCGCTGGCGGAAAAGTATCTGAGCTTTCTGCCCAAACAGACTTATCCGATTCGTACCGGCGTGCACCCAAACACGGCGTTTGGCCTGGCCTTTGCGCTCGACTATGCGCGCGCCATCGGCAATCAGAAGCTGGCAGCGCTAATCGTCGAACGGAGCCGTTTTTATTATGCTCATGATGTGAATTACCCGGCCGCGTGGGAGCCGGGCGGCGAAGATTTCTTTTCACCGGCACTGATCGAAGCCGACCTGATGCGGCGCGTTATGAGTAAGACGGAATTTGCCGTTTGGTTTCGACGCTTTCTTCCTGGCACGAACAGGGGCGAGCCGAAAGCGCTGCTGCAACCCGCGATCGTGACCGACCGGACCGATCCCAAGTTGGTCCACCTCGACGGCTTGAATTTGAGTCGCGCGTGGTGCATGCGCAGCATCGCCGCAGCCTTGCCGCGAAACGCTCCGTCCCGCAGAGTGCTGATTCGTTCCGCGCAGGCGCACGCGCAAGTCACCCTGCCTCACGTAGCGAGCGGCAGTTATGAAGGCGAGCACTGGCTGGCTTCGTTTGCCGTGTACCTACTCACGATGCCGACACCGTCAGATCAATAGTTTGCGTTAAAGAGAGTGAGATCGCGGCCATGAGGTCGGTACCACCTGCTGGAGCAGGTGGGTCCAACTGTAAACTCCCGTCACGATCCACCTCACCAGGAAGGAAGCTAGATCCAGGATTCTCAGGTCTGCGTTTGCACGAAGTCTCCGCTCGGAATCAGCGAGCCCGTAATCACGTCGTTCGGATACTTCCGAAAGAGCTGGACGCGGGGATGCATACTAAGGTCTTCGTCCTCAGACAGCACTTCGTAATAATCGCCACAGCGATCCGGTTTGCCGCCACTCAAAGACACCGTCAGGTGCGCGGTAAATTTTGTGTCCAAATAAACGGAAGTTGGTCCGGCAATAATGATCTTAGCTGCGCCGACCGGACATTTGTGCACAGTGACGCGGATCCAATGGGCGATAGTCCCACCGTTTAGCACCGCCCAATCGAGAAACTTCGCGTCTTTCGGAGCCGTGAACGGTCCGCTCGAACGTTTGTTTGGATAGGACGATGGCTCGGGCGGCGGCGGGCTTCCTCCCCTGGGTCCTCGGTTAACTGATCTTCTTTTGGTTGGCATTTTTTCCTCCGCTCATCACAGACTTATGGTCACTCCGGGCTTTGCGCCGCAAGAGGTTATAATGAGAATGCATAATGAAGCAATAAATTTGCCGGAGTAACAATGACTACTAATCAGAGTACGAGAAGAGCGGACCAGATCAATTTCGCCGGCCGCATACTATTTCTTACCGAAGACACCTCTCTAATTCGCCAACAACTCGAAGCCGCCGGCGACGAAGCGAAAGCGTTGGAAGACCAACTCGCGCAGCGTCTGTCGCAGGACGATCTGCCTCTGATGAATAACATCTCGACCGACGAGATCACGCCGGGATGGGTTTGCTTCTATTACGACGAGACGCTCGGACAGTACGTCTATGTCGGTATGCGCGACGGCGCGGTCAAGAAGGACGAAGTGAAGAACGGCGGCTTTACAGTGGTCGTGTCCGGGCTTTCCAAAGGCTGCGGGTCATCGAGGGAGACTGCGCCCTACGCTGAAAAATGGGCCGGCATTCAACTGGTTATCGCTCAGAGCATCGAGAAGATCTATGGGCAGAATTCGCAGAACATCGGCCTGTTGACCTCGACCAACTTTGGTTTGATTGAACGGATTAGGAAAGGCGAAGAGATCGCTCTGGCAGAGTTCACCGAAGGGCTCGATCCCATTTCGCAATCAATTGTTGAGCATGGCGGCCTCTTCAACTATAACAAAGCGCGGCTGGCCGGCGAGGTCTCGCCGCCGCCCATCGAGACCCAATCACTAATGCGCCAATTGGTCGATGTGGGCCAGATCAGCCGCGCCGAAGCTGAGAGCGGAATGTTTCGAAAAGTAATCCAGCAGGCGCTCACCGACTCAACGGGACAAATGCGACGCCCAATGAACATCATCGAAAAAATTATCGCGCGCCATGCCTTCGTCAAAGCCGGACAGATTGGCGTTGAAGCGGTGCAGCCCGGCGATTCACTCTTTGCCGTGGCTGATGTGCGTTTTTCTCATGAGTACGTGACGCCCATGGCTGAGTCGCTTTTCAAGCAAGCTCTTGGCTCGGACGCGCGAGTGACTGACCCCCAATCGGTCTTTGCTTTCCGCGATCACCTGACATTTCTCAACAAGGT
>JAWVEM010000320.1:0-12701 GCA_033856735.1 Blastocatellia bacterium | reverse complement strand
GCTTTCTTCTTGATGATGAAAATATCGACCGCTCACTTTTGCAGATCTCTCGTTGCTTCCAGCAAGCCACGCCTGCGTCTCAATTCCTTTTTGCAAATCATCGGGCGCACCTTTCCCGCCCATCTTCATGGGAACCCAACCGGGATCGACTGCGTTGGCGTAAACTCCGGGCCACTTCCTGGCCACGGCCAGGCAAAGCATCAGTACATGCAACTTCGAATCGGAGTAAGTGATGCGGCTGAAGTCGGTTTTGAAACTTTCTAGCTTTGATCGGGCAGAAGCCAGGTTAAAACGAATAAAAGGAGAGTTACTCCCTCTGCCTTATCTAATCGTCGACACGAAAATCGTCGCTGGCATTTTGGGCGTCACACGAAGGGACGTGATCGAGCTTGTGCGGCTGGGAGTACTCAGACCGTGCGGCGGAAAAGCTGAGGGGATTGGAAACCAAGAACTATACTTCAGCAGGCACACAGTGGAAAAACGTGAGACCTTCGTTAGTACTTGTACCGAAGAGTTTCGCAACCTGGTCACGTGCTATGAAGCTTCGAAGATAGCAGGAAGCCGTTCATGAGTGCTTTCATTAACAAGTATGTTCACACCGGACGACTAGTGCCGAAAGTCAAAGCTACCTGGCGACATCACCTCGGATTCTTCAGCCGGAAAGAAGTGATCTCGTTCGTCAACGCGCTCCCGAGAGAGCGAGCAAAACTCGTCAATTCTGCTGAGGCTGGGGAAATTATTGGATGCTCTAGATCGACACTTGGCCGGTTGATTTCTTCAGGGCAACTGACTCCCACAAGCGGTCGCAGAGTCGACAATACTCACCACTACTACTTTCCAAAACGTCAGATCGAAAACTTTGGCAAAACTCGAAATCGGAGGATTTCTGTTTAAGTCTTGTAGGTCATCGGCAGAGTTGAAGAAGTTGAGCCCAGTTCCGCTATTGGGCACACGGTGGTGTGCCAGGGCGATGCGAATCGCACTCTCTCAACGCCATTGACACTAAAACCCTTTGGCAGTAATCTACGGCCGGTTTCCCATTTTTATTCCTCGCATATTCCATAACGTCGGACTCGGGAAACTGGTTGCGACAACAGTGTGGCCCTACACTGAGAGCCACTCTCACGAAGGATTCCAATGATTCACATCAAACGCAAGGCCGGGCCGCCTTCGCTCGAATCTTCTCCAGTTAAAGATGCCCGCGGCGACGCGGAGAGGTTTTTCAGTGGACCTACCAGCGAACGCAAACAGAAACATCACAAGTTTTTTCCACTGACAACAAAACTTGCGGGTTTCAGTAAAGCGCTGAGCGATGCCTTCAACAGCAAGTGCGCATTCTGCGAGAGCTATGTCAGCATTGACGAATTTAGCTGCATGGACCGGTATCGCCCCAAGGCCGGATCGATTGGTCAGGATGGTACTGCCAGTCCAGATCATTACTGGTGGCTCGCTTACGAGTGGTCAAATCTTTATCTGGTCTGCCTTGCTTGCAATAAGATCCGAGGCGATCGTTTTCCGATTACTGGAAAACGAGCGGCGCCGAAAACAACCGGCGACGCGCTGTTAAAAGAGGGAGCACTGCTGCTCGATCCTTGCAAAGACTTTCCGGAAGACCATCTCGTTTTCGACGAAAAAGGAATGGTTGCGAGCGACTCGCCGCAGGGGCGAACGACAATCGAGACCTTGGCTTTGAATCGCACTCCGCTAATCCGAGCTCGATCTGAGGCCGGGGCAGAGATGAAGACAAAATGGTTAGCGGCTATGGCGAGAGTATCCAAGAGTTTCAATACCGACGAGCTTTATCAGGAACTGGCGAGCGAGAAGGTATCCTTTCTTGGTTTCCGGCGGCAGTGTTTGTACCACTGGAGCAGTGAACTCGCGGCAACACATCCCAGGATGGTGAAACGTCTGAAACCATTTCTTTCGTTTCGCACCGACGTCGCTCAGAAAACAAAGCCGTCGGCAAAAGCGGAAAAGGCAGTCGTGAAGCAGACCTTCAAACGTTTTAAGACTTATCAGGTTTCCCAGGAGAGTTACTCGGTCGAAAAGGAATCTCAAAAGAGTGCCTACTATCTAAAGTCTCGCTTTATCGAGCGCATAGAGATTCGAAATTTCAAGGTCATCGCAGATCTCGGTCTCGACTTCCCAGTCGATCTTCAGGAGCAAGGTTCCTGGCTCTTGCTATTGGGGGAGAATGGAACCGGAAAGACTTCTGTTCTGACAGCTCTGGCCCTGGCCCTCATGGGAGACAAACAACGTCGCAAGTTCCTCGTGGAACACAAGCTCAAGGCTTCGGAGTTTGTCAGGTTTGGCTGCGAGAGCGGACGAATCAAGGTTTACCTCACCGCTACCCCTGAACCAATCATTCTCAATTTTAGTCGACGATCGTCACAGTTCAGCACCAACTCAAAAGAGCCAAAGGTATTGTTGCTTGGCTACGGCGCCACCAGATTATTGCCACCGGAGGCTGAGAAAGAAGTCACTAAAAAGAAGTCTTTCTCTGATGGACTCGCGTCTAAAGCTGACAATCTTTTCAATCCTTTTATTGCATTGAATGACGCCCAAAGCTGGTTGGGGGGATTAGGCGAAAGTGATTTTGATTTCGTAGCCCGAGGCTTGAAGCAGTTGTTGCTCTTGGACAAAGAAGAACTAATCAAAGATCCGAAACGTAAAGGAAAAATACTGATCACTGGGTACCGTTCGAGCGTTCCCTTGGACGACATGAGCGCTGGATTTCAATCAGTGGTGGCGTTGACCGCTGATGTGATGAGCGTGCTCCGCCTCCGCTGGGAAACTATGGAAGCTGCCGAAGGGATAGTGTTGGTAGATGAGATCGATGCCCATCTGCATCCGCGTTGGAAGATGCAAATCGTTTCGAGACTGCGAAATGCATTTCCACGGTTACAGTTTGTAGTAACTAGTCACGATCCTCTGTGCCTGCGGGGGCTTCACGGTGGTGAAGTTGTGGTGATGAAACGTGATAGCCACGGCAAGCCGCTGGCAATTACCGATTTGCCTTCGCCTGATTCTCTCCGCGTTGATCAGATCCTCACCTCGGAGTTCTTTGGTCTTAACACCACTGTCGAACCAGAGATAGACCAAGCATTTGACCGCTACTATAAACTTCTTGCCGTAAGAAAACCGAGCGCCGGTCAACAGACAGAGATTGCAAAGTTAAAGACGCAGCTGAATATCTCGCAACAATTGGGAATCACTCGCCGGGAGCGCGTCATGCTTGAGGCCGTGGATACGTTTCTTGCCGAGCAGGACACGACTTCCGACAAGGAGCACCGTGCCGGCCTAAAAAAGGAGACTAAGGACAAGATCGCTGAGTTGTGGAAGACCGCTAAACCCATCGGCGAAAACGCTTCATGATTCAGGTAGACCGCACAACTGTTCCCATACCGCCAGACTTGAGCGACGATGACGGCACCCCTGCGTCACGAGAACGGAAGAGAACCGCGGCCTTCTTTGACGTTCCCGGAAACACGACAAAGCCCTATGACAAGTACAAGGCATACAAGCTTCCCGCGGTAGTCAAAGCTCTTAACGACCTGTTTCATGCAAAGTGCGCTTATTGCGAAAGCGATATTGGAGCTACTCAACCGACCGACGTCGAACACTTTCGGCCAAAAGGTGGTTATATCGCACGCGACAAGGTCTCTAAACAGAACGTGTTTCAGCGTCCGGGCTATCACTGGCTCGCGGCCAGATGGGAGAACCTTGTTCCATCCTGCATTGATTGCAACCGAGAGCGCACCCAGGAGTTTCCGGACGGCAGCTTTGGCAAGGTTGGTAAGGCCAATAAGTTTCCCCTGGCCAGCGAGCGCACGCGAGCCGCGAAGGCAGGTGACGAGAAGAGAGAGAAGCCTCTACTGCTGGATCCCTGTTCAGATGAGCCAGAGAAACATCTGGAGTTTACGGAAGAAGGCATCATCAGACCCACCCTTGACGAGCGGAACAAAGAGAGTCGAAAAGGCAAGATATCAATCGAGGTATATGGGCTCGCCCGCAAGGGGTTAGTCAAACGGCGTTCCGAACATGCAATGCGAGTCATGGCCAGCATTAAGCTGCTCAAACGATTAGAGACCGAGCTTAACAAGCAGCCAGAAAATGCTAATCTCCAAGAAATGCTGGTGGATGAAATGAGCGCCTTGGTGCGATACGTGCAGGCAAACCAGCAGTACGCCGGAATGTCGCGCCAGTTGATCAGAAAGCGCTACGGGCGCATACCTGCTTAACAACGAACAAATATGAGGTGATCGATGAGTGCGGTCAACATCCCAGATCCCCCCTTAGGCGAACTCGCAATCTCGCTATCCGGCGGTGGCTATCGCGCCGCAGCATTCCATCTAGGAGTTTTCGAGCTTCTGCAACGTCTTGATTTGTTGAAGGACGTGCGCGTCTTGTCCACGGTTTCTGGCGGTACCTTCACCGGGATGCTATATGCAGCCACTATGGTGGAGAATGATCCCTTCGAAGTCTTCTACGACAAGCTATACGTCTTTCTTCGCGACACTCATGTGATCAGATTGGCTCTGAATGATCTAAGTCAAAACAATAGTGGCGACAAGTCGATGCCCAGCTTGATCAGGAGCGCCGCACAGGTTTACGCGAATAAAAAGATGCTTGGCGCGCGCACACTTGGGCCACTGATGGATGACGCTGCGAAACAGTTCAGGGGGCTGGTCTTCAACAGCGTGGAATTCCGAAACGGGAACTCATTTCGATTTCAGACCAGCGCGAGTGGCCGCGCGATTATCGGCAACGGTAACCTCCGAGTGGACAAGGCTGTAGCACGAGACATACGACTAGCTGATATCGCCGCGGCCTCATCGTGTTTTCCGTCAGGCTTTGAACCGTTACGCTTTCCTGATGATTTTCAATGGCCAGATGGTCAGAGTATCGCTAGCGTCCGGCAAGTGCTCGGCGAGTCATTCGCCGAACCGGTGGCATTGATGGATGGAGGAATCTACGACAATCAAGGGATAGACGGTGTCGAACAGGTATATAAACGCGCCGATCAGGATGCCGAGGATACGATTGGTCTTTTCATTATCTCCGACACGAGTCAGCGTCGTGATGATCTTTTCGATTTTCCCGTCAAGAAGCGAGCCGGATGGCTAAGCTTGCGAGGCGTTGGCAGGGCCGGGTGGCTGCTATTTATTCTGGCGTTGCTTACGTCAATCACTTTATTCATCGACCTATTTGAGGGTCTTCGCAGTAATAACCTCGGCTTGGCGAGAGCGGTTTTTCTTTATGTTATTCCATTGATCTTCTCTCTCTCCATAGTCATAGCCCTCCGCTGGACGCGACGGCGTCTTAGGGACGCTTTAGTCACGGTTCAGGCCAAAACGGAATTGGAGCTTTGGCCTGCGGTGAAAAGACTGACCATTCCCGAACTGTTGGAATTGATCGACAGCAGACTCAAATCACTAATTGTCTTGACCTCGTCAGTTTTTATGAAGCGCGTGCGCGATCTCGGGTTCAAA
The DNA here is from genome assembly GCA_033856735.1 of Blastocatellia bacterium. Classification (GTDB taxonomy): domain Bacteria; phylum Acidobacteriota; class Blastocatellia; order Pyrinomonadales; family Pyrinomonadaceae; genus UBA11740. Next base: position 7,209 of record JAWVEM010000320.1, on the reverse strand, counting down.
GACATTAACGTCTATGAGAGGTATCGGGGCAAGCTAAGCGCGAATTTGATTTACAGCCTCAACGATGCAACGAGATTTGGCGACAACATTCGCACGCACAACCTCGAACCAACTGCCGAGCTCCAGAGCATTGCGAACGATGCTGAGGCAGTGCCGACCAATCTCTGGTTCACGGAAGAAGCAACGCTGCGCAAATTAATCGTATGCGGTCAGGCGTCAATCTGCTTCAACTTGATGAAGTACATGCTTGAACAGAAATCCGCCGAGCTGCAAGATCCTAACTCCCGCGTTTCACAAGTGTACGCAAGCGCCTTGAAGGTCTGGGACGTTCTAAAGACGCAACCGTATGCACTCGTGCGCTCTCCGCCAATAGACCCTTAAGGAATGGAAAGCCCTGGCCCTACTCACTTCGCCATCCGTCTCAAACCCACCAGGAGGACCATCATGTCAGATGCTGCCGAAATACGTCTAACAAAGAGTGACCGCGAGATCTTTCAGGACATCTTTTTGAGTCTCGAGAGTCACCGTCCGGCGAAGTCTGAGAACGATATCCTCGACGAAGTAGCAAGACATTTTGGGCTGCCCGCAGAAAGAAAAGTGTGGCCCGACACCCTGGTTTCGAAAGGTGAGCCAGTAGACGCTGTGCTCGAGGTCGTTTTCGAGCAGCTGGGACCATTCATGAATATGGTGCTCGAGCTTTATCATTTTTTATCCAAAATGGTTTCAACTGCGGGCGGGCGCACTACACATTTCGAGATCAGTGGCGATGGCAAGAACTATCGCCTCGATTTTCCCGACGTGGGTTTTCCCAAAAAGGTTAAGTGGATCCAGGAGTGGGGCTTGATACAAACGCGAATTGTCACTGTCGATTGGAATCACATCTCCCAACTGCTCATCATCGATAACGGCATCTTCTATGGCCATGTACAAAATCTGAGATTTTTTCAATCCTTGATCATAGCCCGCCGCGAGGGTGCACTGCATCCGGAGACCGAAGCAGCAGCTAATCGACTCTATGAAACTCTGCTCTATGCAGTGCGCGCATGGTGGGGTGGTTATCGCGCGAACAACGTACTTGAAAATGACGATCCCGGAGGGAGATGGATTGCGAGCGCCTTCGTCCCCGCGTTGAGTTCTCAAATGGAACGAGAAGGACGGATTAAACCAACTGGCGACTCGAAGTACTCTGTCGGAATTGATCTTGAGATTGTGCTTGGAGTGGGTGCCAGTCCTTACAGCGAGCAGGAGGCTTTCACGGATGCATCAACTGCCAATGTTGATGCCTCGGGCCGTGACGAGAATCGCGCGGACTTTATTTCACCAGCCCTCTTCTTCGTGGCGCTCTGGGGGTTGGATGACACCTCATTCCGCAAGGTCGCTAGCCTGCTTACTGCTCACGAGGCTCGTTCGGATACGCTACGCGGATTCGAACTAGAGTCGAGGGCAAAAGAGCTCAGTGACGAATTACTTGCTGACATGCAGACCGCGATTGTTCCCACTGGGGATGTTGAGGAATCCGATGGAGCGATCTTGAAAAAAGTCGAGATCCTTCTCTTGCCGTATTGGAAGGATCGCTGGTTTCTCTATGAAGTGTGGTCGCTGAGTGTCCCCCTCGTCGAAGGCATGTTGGTGGGCGCAAAAGTCGAGTTGCTCGGAATCGAAAAGATAGCAAATCAGGACGTGGAAGGTACGACCTGGAACTTGCCGACTCAAAAAGCCCGCAACCCTGTGGCAAAACTATCTGGACCACTCGAGGGGCGCGAAATGCTCGTTTGGTTTCAAAGAGAAACCAGGAGCCGGTCCGCTGAACGCAATATTGAACCTGATATTCGAATAACCACACCAGCCCCTGACTATGAGGACCTGCTGATTCTTGAATGCAAAGATCGCGTTAAGTTTGGCAAAGCAAGAAGTGAGGAAGTTGCGCAAACCTATCTGGATGGAAGCCTTGCGAAAACGGTTTGGATCGTAAATTACGAAGACGTCGCATCGGCGAAGCAGAAGCGATCTGAATTGAGCGAAATCAATGGCCGCTTCCGCGGAATCGCTTACAACTTCAAACCGGGCTCGAGTGATACACTCGTCAGATCGTCGATCCGAGAACTGTTCAACTCTGAGCTTTGTCCACCACCGTCTCTCCCGTCTCTCCTTTATTTGGTGATCGACATCTCAGGATCCATGAGGGGAAAACGACTACCACCTCTAGCTGCGTTTGACCAGGCAGGCGATCGGCGCGCGGCGGCGGTCTATCTGTGGCAATCTGACGTTCGGCAAATTGATTTTGGGCAGCTTGCGAGAGCGGTGTCGGTTAGTGATCTTGATGCTGATGGCGCCGAGAGCGCAGAAGCCCTCAAGACTTTCGCAGCGTCGTTGCCACCGACAGCTACTTTGACGATTGTGACTGACAGCAGTGGCAAGGCAACGCTTGAAATGTATTTGCCTCAAATAGCAGGTCACGCAGTGGACTTCATCATCCTCTAGCCTAACAAACAAGCGTTCCAGAGGAGTGACTTGGAAACGCTTGCTGCCAGGCGTGTGCCATCTTGGAAGCTTCGTTGGACGAGATGGACTTGACTGCTGTAACGGCAGTCCCTACGAAGCTGCGCTACTTGGCCGTAAATGAAAACCGTTCTTCGTGCCAAAATGACAGTTGTCATCTCATCTCGAGCGGAAAGAAATTAACGAGCACCAAAAAAAGTCATCGGGCAAAGACGACGGTGCCGAAACGTTTTCTTCGATTGCGACATAAGAGCATAGGAAGAGAGTTCGATTCCGAAATTCAAGGAGATGTTCGTGATGGCTCTGTGCAGCAACATGATTGGCTTCGGGCCCACGGGTTTGCCCACAGTACCCCGCACGCTGTCATGCTTAGTGATAGGGCGGTCCGCATCGCCTTCTTGCGGCCCCAAGATGCTCCGCGCGGCGTCGGGCGTGTCTCACTTGTCTATAACGCCCAAACTTTAGAGTCTCACGGAGGCGTTGGATCCGACAGTCGCCCATGGACCAAGTCAGGCTGGCAAGCAATGGCATTCGAATATTTCCTGACGGCTCCAACAACCTGATTTATGTTGAGCTTCTTGGAATCCATTGTCACAGCCCTTTCGGGCGTGTCACACTCGCCGGTCATTTGCGAGTCTGCAATCAGGCTGCCTCCGGCGGCGACAGTGGTGTTTCAGCGCATTCAGTCTTTGATGTCTACTTTGCTCATTTCAACAACCCGAAAAGGAGATTCATATGGCTTGTAAACCTTTCTCAATTGTTCTCGCTGTTCTCGCCCCCGACAACAAACGTCAGATTTCTTTTGGCGTTACCAAAGGGTGTATTTCAGATGATCAGGCTTTCTACATTCTGAATTTCATTCTTCGAGACCTGGTGAACGGCGAGTTCCAGGACCGCGTTAGGCTCCATGTAGAAATTGGAGATACTGACGGCGATAAGGCTCAGAGGCTGATTGACCGTGGTTTGACAATGACCCAGCTAAACTGGCTTCAGGGGCCGGTAACCAATAAAACGAAAGCGCTGCCGACGGGGACAACCAGCGATCCTGCAGCCGAAAAGACGGTGGCGGCAGTTGTAAAGAAGTAGTAATCGAGTCTCATATTTAGTAAATCAGATCGGATTCCATTGGGGTGGGCACTCTGCCCCAATAGGATCTACCAGCGTCCCGACCATCTTCAACTGGCGAAACCGAGGATCTCAGTACGATGCAACGGTCCAGTGGTAAGCAAAAGCGTGCCCTTATGTACGTCTGCAGCGGACTGATATTTGGCGTCCTTTTTTTCTGCGATGTAAGTACACGCTCACGCGCCTTAGGTCAAAGCACAACCAAGGTCTCCCTTCCATGTAATGAAGTGCCTGACTTTTACGGACAACAGCACTATCGGGTAAGCGCCATAAGTATCCGCCCACTGTTGAAGTTTCTGCCGAATAGCGAAAGTCTAAAGGACGCTCTGGCAGAGGCAATCGTCAAACAGGGTGAACCCAGTCTGCGAATTGACCAGGAGTTTAACAGGGCGCAACCTTCGGTGCTAAGCGCCGCATTACTTGAAGCTCTTAGGACCCGACTATTGGATGGTAAGACGGGATTTATCTATCCGCCATTCCATCTCATTAATTGCGATCCGAATTCACTCACCCTCGAAGTTGAATATCAGGTTCTTACGGTTGCCAAACTCTCGTACCCAAACTCGAATTTTGAACTGAATAATCGTAAGGACAAGGACAAGACAGAAGAAGAGGCCGGTACACCTGAGAAGGACAAAGAGAAATTTGGCATCACTCCAGTGATCGGTTACAACCGTTCCCGTGGCACTTATGGCGGTAGCGCGATCACTTATGAAACAGACTTCAAGCCACTTAGCAGAATTGACCTGAATGTTTCGGGCTCCGGCTCGAGCGCGGTGGTTGACGCTTCTTTGAGGGGCGAGCACGAGTATAGCAAGGGACTACTCAGTTATGTGGAATGGAGACTTGGCTACAAGTATTCCAATATTCCCACCGATACTGTTCGACTGAAGGACGCCACAGTACTGGGCCAGGTTTTTGCCGCGACCAGGCCGGTTAGTAATCGTGAACTCTTTTTCCGTTTCGGCTCCAGCGTTGAGGGGGGCAATCGGCAAAGCAACCAGGCCCAAAGCTCCGTGCCTTCTTCGACGTTGGCGAGTTCCGGTTATAGAGCCCTCAAGATATATGTTGGCGCTTCCCTAACCAGTAACCGGCAGAGTTGGAAAGCATCGTACGGCATGCAATTGGGTAGCGACGGCAGCGGACTGCGTCTGGACTTTCGCAAACAGATTTTCGACGTTGCTTACCAGGCGCGTTTTCTGCCACGCGAACATAAAGCGCTAGAGCTTGATGCACAAATCACTGCCGGCTCTTTGAAGACCGTTTCAGGCAGTATTCCCCTCGCAGAACGCTTCTTCGGCGGCAACGCTGAGCGGGAGTTTATCCAGGGGGATAGCTGGCGCATTCGTAGCGCTCCGTTTATTCGTAGCTTTGCTGAGAATCGATTGAACAGGGTCGGTAATGGAATGCCGATAGGCGGAACTAACTTTGTATCGATTAACCTGACCGCGGCTCAAACAGTTTGGCAAAAGCAGTTAGTCTTAAGGGAGGTGGTCACCGATCCCGATATCAATGCAGGTTTGGCAGGACAGCTTCTGGGCACCCGCCGATTTCTCAGAGAAGAGGTAGTCCAGAGGTCCGGGCAAATAAAAACTCTGGCGGCTCAGATTTCCTGCATGAATAAAGATAAAGAAGATAAGGACAAAAACAGTGGGGTGGATAAGCATTGCCTTTCTCCAGTGATCGCTCAATTGAGAAGCCTTTTGACGAGCCTTTCGACGGTGCTACCGGCGCCACTTCCCGATTCGGTTTCGGCGTCGATTGGCAAGTTTTTCAAGGACAGCGATTTGGGTAATCAACCGATACCGGATACGGAGGCGACGGTCGCCGCGGCAAAGTTGGATCCTGATGCTTTCAAGAAACCCATCGAGGATCTAGCAGCGCTGGCAAACATCCAAAACAATCCGGTTGAGGGTGGCGCCCGGCTTTTGACACACGACGATCAAGGTGACCCGACCGATCCGGATGACGACACGATTTCCTTAATCACTAATCTGCAGAATCACATCGACGCTCTCCAGGAAAATCTGGGTAAGGTCGGCTTCGCAACGCAGGGACAGGTATTCGATGAGATGAAGCGCGATCTGACGGAATCCCGGCAGGCGATTGAGAAGTTTATGACTCCAGTTGAGGCGCTACGGTCATACCGCCAGGTTGATGTCAAACGCGCAGTCGACGCGATGAATCAATCATCTGCTTCGGGAAAGAAGTTGGATGAAATAATAGACGACATTAAGAAGCAGATTAAGCCGCTTCGAGCTACGGTTCGAACTGATCTGAACCATCTAAAACAAGATCTCGATAAGCTACCAAACGATAGCGCGGAGGCAGCTACGATCAGACAAAAAAGAAGTGTTCTGGCGGATTATCGGGACCTTTTGGATGCTACTGATACATACTGCGATAAGGCGCGCAGCGCTTTTGGTTCGGCCAATGACAACTATGGAAAGAATGAGTTTTCGGAGGCGAAATTTGATCTCGAGAGATTGACCGTTGGCTTTGGCGGGCTTGTTTCACTGCTGTCAGGGCTGGCAAATAGTATCGACGATTTGCGGATGGATCTTTCGCAGAAGGAGCCGACACGATGGAATGCTATTCATACCGATGCGTTGGAACTGCGGACAATTCAAGCGAGCGTGAGAAGTCAGTACAAGAAAATTCCGGTGCCGCGCGCTGAAGCCACCGCCAATCGAACAGTTTCTTATGTCGGCCGCGTGCTGGACACTTTCTTTCATGATCTGAACCTCGTCGGCGTGGCACCCGTATTCATGTTTGACGCAGTTCGTTTGGGTCCCGCGCAGTTGCCCGAGCAATCGAACTTCCGTTATGGAGTAGGCTCAGGTATTCGCTTTAGCCTGGTTAATCTCGAACTTACAGCCGGCTATTCGGTCAATCCAACTAGACGGGTCGGGGAAGGGCGGGGTGCTTTTGTTTTCAAGATGGAGATCAGCAACTTGTTCCATTGAGAGAGTCGTCTTCCTCTTATTGTAATGCGGGGATGCGATGACGCATTCAAATCATCTCTTCGAGCACTTAGGCGGCGTGAAGAACGATTGGCACGTTCTCGACCCAATCAGGCCACAAGTATTTACAGCCTATACGATTCACTCTGGATCGGAGACTCACTAAGGCTCGATGACAGTTCTACCGCTGCACTCCGAAACCTATTCGGACTAAGCGTTATAGAAAACGGGGACTTTCCGATCTTATGTTGGAGCCTAGAAACCTCCTATCTCGATATTACTCAACCCTGGAAGGAACAGATTTTAGTCGCACACTGTTTCTCGTTAATTACAGAAGGGTGTGTGATTCCTGCTAAAACTGAGCCTTCGTTTGGGGATAAGAACGGTGGGGGACGTTCTCCGGAGAAGGAATCGACGAAATCCTTAGCAATTCAAGCGAAAACTGGTCCCGCAACTAAAGAACGTTGCAGAGTACCATGTAGTCTTACGAAACGATATGAGCCAGTATTTACGCGCCTAGCGGTCGTCAAGGTATCGCTTAGGCTGGCTACATATCAACACGTAAGGCCCCCCATCTTGGCCCCATCTTTTTAAGGTTCGTCTCGGAAACTTGGAGGGCACG
>JAWVEM010000319.1:0-26766 GCA_033856735.1 Blastocatellia bacterium | reverse complement strand
CAAACGAGAGCAAAGCCTCCAGCTCTTTCTCGGTCCGCAAAACGCCATCGCGGTCGGCTTTATTGATAACCAGCACGTCGCCAATTTCCATAATGCCGGCTTTCATCGTCTGCACGTCGTCACCCATGCCAGGCACGAGCACCACCACACATACGTCAGCAGTTTTGGCGATCTCAATTTCATCCTGGCCAACGCCGACGGTCTCGATGATGATCTTTTCAAATCCGGCTGCATCCAGGATCGCGGCCGCTTCGATCGTTGAGCGTGCCAATCCACCGAGGTTACCGCGCGTCGCCATCGAGCGAATGAAAACACCTTTGTCGAGCGCGAGGGTCTGCATGCGAATTCGATCGCCCAGGATCGCGCCGCCCGAAAAAGGGCTCGAGGGATCGACAGCGATAATGCCCACCCGCTCGCCACGCTTGCGGTAAAAACCGGCCAGCTTATCAACCAGCGAAGACTTCCCCGCTCCCGGCGATCCGGTAATTCCAATGATCAGCGCCCGTCCGGCCAGCGGAAAGACCTGCTTCATCAGTGCCGCACTATCATCCGACCCATCTTCGACCTTGGAAATCGCGCGCGCAACCGCGTTCGGCTCTCCGGCGGCAACTCGATCTATCAGCGGCTGACTACTCATCAAAATCTTCGGGGCGCGTTGTTTGGAGTTGGGACTTGTCCCAACCTTTGCCGGCACAAGTGCCGGCGCTAAACGGCTATCTTCCTGCTCGGCGCTAAACCGCTAAGCCTGTCTGAGAATTTCTCTGGCGATGATGATCCGCTGAATCTCTGAAGTGCCTTCGCCGATCGTGCACAACTTGGAATCGCGCCAGAATTTTTCGGCCGGGTAATCCTTGGTATAGCCGTAACCGCCATGAATCTGAATCGCCTCTTCACAAACGCGCACGCTCATTTCGGACGCGAACAGCTTGGCCATTGAAGACTCCCGCGTAGTCCTCTTCCCATTGTCTTTCATCGCGGCAGCGCGATACATCAAGAGGCGCGCGGCTTCGATTTGCGTGGCCATATCGGCAAGCTTAAATTGAATCGCCTGGAACTCATTGATTGGTTTGCCAAACTGTTGTCGCTCGCCTGAGTAACGAACCGCCGATTCGAAAGCTCCCTGCGCAATGCCGACCGCGAGGGCGGCAATCGAGATGCGTCCACCATCCAGAATCTGCATGGCGTTAACAAAACCATCGCCCTCTTCGCCCAGGCGATTCTCATCCGGCACAAAACAGTCTTCGAAAACCACGCTGGCCGTTTCGGAGGCGCGCAGGCCCAACTTGTTTTCCTTCTTCGACGGCGTAAAGCCGGGCATGCCCTTCTCAAAGATAAAAGCAGTGATTCCCTTGCTATGCTTTGCGCGATCGGTCGAGGCAAAGGCCACGCACGTATCGGCATGAATGGCGTGAGTAATAAAATTCTTGGAACCGTTGATCACCCAGCCCCCGTCTTTTTTCACCGCGGTCGTGCGCGTTCCGGAAGCATCTGACCCGGCGCCGGGTTCAGTTAAACCCCACGCACCCAGGTGCTCGCCGCGCGCGAGGGGCGCGAGGTATTTTTGCTTTTGGGCTTCGTTTCCATACTGATAGATGTGATTCGAGCAAAGCGAATTATGGGCGGCAACTGAGATGCCTACCGATCCATCAACCCGTGAAAGCTCTTCAATCGCCGTTGCATATTCGACGTAACCCAAGCCGGCCCCGCCGTACTCCTCCGGAAACAAAATACCCAGCAAGCCGAGTTCAGCCAGTTTTGGTTGCAGCTCGGTGGGAAAATGCTGGGCCTCGTCCCATTCCATCACGTGCGGCGCGATCTCGCCCTCGGCGAACTCGCGCACGCTCATCTTCATCTGCAACTGTTCTTCGCTAAGTTCGAATTCCATTTAGTCTATTACACGGAACCCCGCGCGTGTTCGCTTCCTGCTAACACTCAAACGACAGGCAATGGTGCCTGTCGCCAGATTATGAAGCTATAACATTGTAACTCACCGAGGTCTGAAAGCGTCACCGCAGTCTAACTACGCTTTGGGCGTGTTCGCGTATCAGTTTTCTTCGCCCGCACATTCCTGGTTGGCCGCGTGGTTTTTTTCGCCGGCACACTCTTCGCCGGGGCCGCGCCTTTCCTTGCGCGCGCATTCTTCAATCGTCTTACTTCTATTTCAGAAAGTAGTCGCCATTGGCCGGTGGTCAAAAATCTATCATCAAGGAGTCCTATGTGCGTCCGCTTCAACTTGGTCACTGAATGACCGATGGCGTCAAACATGCGCCGGATCTGTTGATTGCGACCTTGATGAAGCGTGACTTCGAACCAGCCGTTGGCCTCAGTCGAACGCAACTGTCGAACTTCAGCGGGCGCTGTGCGCTCGCCTTCCGCGATAGCGATGCCACGACGCAATCGCTCGACGGCGTTCGCAGTCGGCATCCCTTTCACTTTGACTCTGTAGACCTTCGGAATTTGATTTCTGGCGGCGGTAATCACATTCGTAAAGTCGCCGTCATTGGTGAGCAACAAAAGCCCCTCGGTATTGAAATCAAGCCGGCCCACCGGATGCAGTCGGCCGAGCGACGGCGGAATCAGTTCAGTCACTAACGGCCGGCCCTCAGGATCAGCCATGCTGGTCAGATAACCTCTGGGTTTATTCAGCAGCACATAAATGTTTTCGTGTTGCTGGAGCAGCGGGTTGATCAGACGCCCTTTGACCTTGATCTTATCTATTTTGGGATCAGCCTTGGCGCCCAGTTCGGTGACGACTTTGCCGTTGACGTTGACGAGTCCGGCGGTGATTAGTTCCTCGGCGTGACGCCGCGAAGCGATCCCGGCCGCGGAAATTAGTTTTTGAAGACGTTGCTGCATATCTAATAAGAAGGCAGTAAGCAGGGGGTAGAAGGCAGCAAGCCTGGATCCGCCGAGTTGCAGTCTACTTCCTGCTTTCTGCCTACTCGACTCCCCCGGCGAGATCCTGAAAGTCCTCGATGCTGGGCAGTTCTGAAAGGTCCTTCAGGCCGAACTGGATCAGAAAGTCTTTAGAGGTTCCGTACATCATCGGGCGGCCGACGGTTTCTTTACGACCCTTCGCTACGATCAGACGCTTGTCGAGCAGCGTCTTGATTGCCGATGGCGATTGCACTCCGCGAATCTCGAGGATCTCCGGCACCGTCACCGGCTGTTTGTAGGCTATGACGGCCAGCGTCTCGAGTGAGGCCAATGATAACTTGGCACTGGGCCTTGATTTCAGGTATGCGCGAATTTGCTCGTGATGCTCCGGCCGCGTCGCAATCTGCCAACCAGCAGCGATTTCGCGCAACTGCAGGCCGCTGTTGCGGGCATCGTATTCCGCTACCAGTTCGCCCAATACTTTCTCAATGGCCGCGCGGTCGGCCTTGATGACGTCCGCGATCGTTTTGGCGCTGACCGGTTCGTCGGCGACAAAGATCATTGCTTCGGCGATCGCTTTAAGTTCAGCATTGCCAATCTCGCGATGACCTTCGATCTCGTCATTGGGCGATGACTGCAACTCAACTTCGGGCTCGGCCTCAACATTAGTTGCTTTAGCTGCTTTGCTCATGATCTGCTAACTTATTCCGCCCTTCCAAGGCTGTCGGAAAAAGATATTTCTCTGTGTAACCTCTGTGGTGCTCTGTGTCTCTGTGGTGAAATTGCTGCGAAAACATTCACCGCAGAGGCACAGAGGCTACACAGAGAACCACCAGACGGTTTTTCCGACAGACTCTTCCGGGCTTTGACAAATTCTTGTGACCTCCCACTCAGAGGGCTATTCTATTCCGCGCTTTCAGCGCTCAGGACTCTGTCGCTTCAACGGGGCTGGCCGTCCGGGCCATGATAGCGCCGAACGTCTCGCTTTGAACCAGCGAGATCTCACTCATTCGCACCAGTTCAAGCACCGACAGAAACGCTACGACCAACTCGCGGCGTGACTTGGATCGCCCGAAAAACGTCAATAGGTTAACCTCGCCCGCCGATCGCACCATGTTGCGCAGCCGATCGATCATTTCGGCCATGCTGATCTCTTCGCGCTCGATCTCCAAAAGGATTTCTTCCTTTTGGCGCGCGAGGATTTCCTGAAATACTCGCAGCAGATCGAATAGACCGACAGCAACCTCGGGATTGTTCTTGTCGGTTTCGATTTCGGCGCGCTTGAAAACCGCCTGTTCGACAGTGGCCCGCGACCAGAGCATTTCCGCCGCCGCCTTAAACTTCTCGTGCTCCAGCAGCCGGTTAACGAGTTCGGCGCGCGGGTCGAGCACTTCTTCTTCCTCGGCCTGCGGGTCGCGCGGGAGAAGCATCCGCGACTTCACCTCGATCAACTGCGCCGCCATCACCAGGAAATCACCCGCCACCGTGAGATCAAGCTCTTGCATGAGATTCAGATAGCGCAGGTATTCATCGGTAATCCGCGCGATCGGAATGTCGTAGATGTTTACCTGTTCCTGCCGGATCAGGTAAAGCAGAAGATCGAGCGGCCCTTCGAAGTCACCCATGGTGATCTTTAACTGATCGGTGTCGCCATCCGGAGTAATCTCAGGCCGCGAGTTAACCACACTGATCGTCTGGGCCGTCTCAGTCGGAGCCTCCGCAGCTGCCGGCGTTGCTGTTTCAGTTTGTGAAGTGTCTTCCATCAAAACCTAACCCGTTCAGAGTTCGAGCTTCAGCTTGTCGTTCGGTCAATCCGCAATCTAAAGATTGGACTCTAAACCTTTGCGCCGATTAAACCCATGTTCGCTTTTGCCTGCGCCAGAGTCGGGCCGGCAATTGATTCCGCGCGGGCCGCGCCTCGCTCCAAAATTTCATTCAGTTTAGCATCATCGATAGCGCGGACGCGCTCCTGGAAGGGCTTCAGGAACTCGATCGTCTCGTCCGCCAATTCTTCCTTTAGCTTCGCATAGCCGTGGCCGGCAAAGTGTTCTTCAACGTCCGCCGGCGTTTTCCCGGTAAGTAAGTGGTAAATCGTGAGCAGGTTGTTGATTGCCGGCCGATTGGCGTCGAAGCGAATCTCGGTGCCCGAATCGGTGACGGCACGTTTGAATTTGCGGCGCACGGCGTCGGCGTCGTCCAAGAGCATGATGCAACCGGCTTCACTTTCCTCGTCGGACTTGGACATCTTCTTCGCAGGATCGGCCAGCGACATTATGCGCGCCCCAATCTTGGGAATGAACGGGTCGGGAATGCGAAATGTCTCGCCGTAATCACGATTGAAACGAATCGCGATGTCGCGGGTTAATTCCAAATGCTGTTTCTGATCTTCGCCGACCGGCACCAGGTCCGTCTGATAAAGCAGAATATCGGCGGCCATCAACACCGGATAATCAAAATAACCGACGCTTAGACTCTCTTCCTGTTTGCGCGCCTTGTCTTTGAATTGCGTCATCCGCTCGAGTTCGGACATGCGCGTGACGCCGTTGAGCAGCCAGGTCAGCTCAGCATGTGCCGCCACGTCGGATTGTACGAAGACGGTCGAAACTTCCGGGTCAATGCCGACCGCGAGATAGATGCGGGCCAGTTCCCTCGTCTTTGCCGCGAGTACTTTCGGATCCTGCGGCACCGTGATCGCGTGGAGATTCACTATGCAAAAAAAGCTTTCGTATTCGCCTTGCAGCGCCACCCAATTCCGCAACGCGCCGAGATAATTTCCCAGGTGCACGTTGCCGGTTGGTTGAGCGCCGCTAAAAATTCGTTTCATCTAAAATGCGCCTATCAAGAGAATTTTTACCGCCAGGGGCATCACCACGCTGAAGATCATTCTAAAAACGCCGGTGAACATTGCCAGGATTAGCAATATGAATCCGAAACGCTCAAGCGCTTCGAACCCGGATTCGAAGCTCTCGGGGAGAATGCTCTGCAAGACCTTGCTGCCGTCAAGCGGGGGAATCGGAATCAGGTTAAAGACGCCGAGGGCCACATTCAAAATAAAGAAGGTAGTTAATAGCTGCACCCCTCCCTCTACGATTAGATTGTTTGAGGTAGGCACAAAGAGTCCCGGGCCTCCGGACGATCCCAGATCAATCACATTCGCAAACAGAAGCACTCGAATAATGATTCCGGCAATAATCGCGATGATGAAATTGCATATAACTCCGGCTATCGAAACCCAAAAGTTTGCGACGCGTTTGTCTCTCCACCGCAAGGGATTCACCGGCGTAGGCTTTGCCCAGCCAATCAATGGCGCCCCGGTGAAAAACGACAGCGCTGGAAACAACAGCGTGCCGATGGGATCCACATGGACCATCGGGTTCAGGCTGATGCGACCCTGCAGCCTTGCCAGATCATCGCCGAAGTAGTTCGATGTCCAGGCGTGCGCTGACTCATGAACAGACAACGAGAAAATTAGCGCCACCATGTACAGAATGAACTGCCCGATTACGCTGCTGTCCAGATTACCCATTCTTAAAAATTGTGCGGCCGAGCCTTTCAAACATGGTCTTCAATCAAAGCGATTGCGAAAGTAGCATCACGGTCTGGAGCGAGTCAAAGTGATCTTCTTCTGCTTGAGAAACCGTTTTATCGTTCAGTTTTGGGAATTGATGAACGGACCCCGCATCTGAGCTGTCCGGCAAACCAAGCCCTGCAACTCAGTCCAAAAGTGTGCCGTAGATTCCCAGCGGCAAACTGTAAACTGCATCGTTCGTGGCGACGACCATCTCGCCTTTCGCATTGAATGCGAGTCCCACCAGATTCATCCCGGCGACCACCACTTCCGCCTGGGCACCGTCGGGCGAGATACGCACGATGCCACGCCGGCCGCGCAACGAAGCCGCCACGTACAGATTCCCTTCGCGATCGAAAGCCAATCCTTGTGGGCGTCCGAGCCCACGGAAGAACACAGTCGGATCTCCGTCATCATCAAAGCGGGTGATGGCGTCAAAGCTGGAGACAGTTGGCCCGGTGACATACAGAGCGTCGTCGGATCCGAACGCGAGATGATACGCCGACACCGACGGTTCCATTTGCGCCCAGGGACTGGCTTCGCCGATTTCATTGACGCGATAGATCGCGCCGCTGCGATCGCCGACGAACATTTCTCCGTCTCGGTTAAAGGCCAGACCCGTTGCGATTCCGAGGTCGCTGGCGAACACCACCACTTCCTTCAAAGGAGTCAGCCGGCAAACGGTCCCATCAAGCCGGCTCGTCACAAACATTCGACCGCTTCGATCAAAAGCAATACTGGTAGGATTCGTGATGTCCCCAGAATATTCTTCCAGCTTTCCCGCGGAGCCGATGCGGAATAGCGATACGGGCACGTTCTCTCCGCGTGTTCCTGAGCGGGTGACGAACAGCGAACCATCGGCCGGATCGAACGCGGGACTAGTAACCGGATGCACGCCGTCGGCCAGCCTCTCGGCGACGACGAATTGTGCGGGCTTATCTTGACCGTCGCTGGCTGCATCGACTGAGACTGGGATCGTCCCTCCCAAATCAAGATCGGGAACCAAAACCAGCGCGCGGCCAGGCGTGGCGGCAACCATGTGGCCCGGCCGATCCTGGAACCATACACTCACAATTGGTTCACTGCTCGCTGAATCGTCGGCGCATTCAATGGCCACCTCTCCGCCCGGAATTCCGGCGGGAGGATCGATCCGTTTAATTTGCTTCGCCTGGTTCATTGCCTTTAAGAATTCAAAGTTTACATGGTAACCAGCAGAACCGCGATGTCAGAGGATTACATCGAGAAGCCAAGTGCTTCAGAAGATTGGAACTGACACCAGTTAACGACCGGCGATTTCAACCAGCCAGCGAAGTTGGCGAAATAGCACTAGCCCACAGCGCAAGCTGTGGGTATCGAACGAACAAACAGCCTAACCCCGCAGGGGCGACATAAAAATCGCACCAATGATTATGTCGCCCGCTAAAGCGGGCTTGATCATCTCTCTTGACTTGCTAATCACCAGCTTGACCTGTGGCTACTGGAGTGTCTCGGGCTTCGCCGGCTGGTCGCTGATTTCCTCAAACAGCGTCAGGACACAACCCGATCGCTACCGCAGGCGGTTCTGACAAGAGGCGGCATGTTATAATTTACGGTAGTTCACTGAATGAAAAGTCTTCACGGCAATACTCAGGGTCTTAAGCCAAACCAATTGCGGCGGATCGAGAAACTCTACCAGCGCCGCATTCCGCCGCACCAGATCGTAACGCAGGAATTTGCCCGGCAACTCAGCGAGCTTTCCCATGAGATCAGGCGGCAGATCGGCGTCTTAATCGATCGCAAAGGCTACGTTGAATTTGTGATTGTCGGCGATGCGCGCCAGATCGAGCTGCCTGACTTTAAGCGCGTGCGCGTCGCCGGAGATCGCTTTCGCGGCTTGCGTTGCGTGCATACGCACCTGCGCGGCGAAGATCTGACGAGAGACGACCTCACGGATCTCGCGCTTTTGCGATTGGACCTCATGGTCGCCATAGACGTTGATGAACACACCGGCTTGCCGGGTGTGGTGCGTTCCGCGCACCTGCTGCCATCGACCCCGTCTCAGGCCGGCACGAACGGCAGCTCAAAACACTTTGCTTTTCTCGACGCCGCGGTCGCTTCGCAATTGGATGTCGACTTTCTTGGTTTGATCGAAGCTCTCGAAAGTGAGATGGCCCGCAACCGGCGTACTTCGCACAAGTCGGCCGGGGCGGAGAGCGCAATTCTAGTCAACGTCTCGACCAGTCCCCGTGACGAGGCAGAGGATTCGATGGCCGAACTCCGCGAGTTGGCGGAATCGGCGGGCGTGGTCGTCCTTGATGAAATGTTCCAGCGAAGAGCGACGATCGATCCGCGCACGGTGCTGGGCAAGGGCAAGCTCGAGGAACTACTGATTAGCGCTATGCAGGTTGGCGCTGACGCGATTATCTTTGATCGCGAGCTCCAACCGGCGCAGGTCAGATCCATTTCCGATGCGACTGATCTGAAAGTGATTGATCGATCACAGTTAATTTTGGACATCTTTGCCCAGCGCGCGCAGTCACACGAAGGTAAAATCCAGGTCGAGCTCGCGCAATTGAAATATATTCTTCCCCGCCTGGTGTTGGGCCAGAACTCAGCTTTTTCGCGTTTGGCCGGCGGCATAGGCGGGCGGGGTCCAGGCGAGACCAAACTCGAAACTGATCGCCGCCGCGTGCGTGACCGCATTCATCGGCTGGAAGTGGAGCTCGCGTCTCAGCGCAAGCGCCGCGAACAACGCCGCAAGGAGCGGCTCCGCCAGGAAGTGCCGACCATCTCGATAGTTGGCTACACGAACGCCGGTAAATCAACCCTGCTCAACGCGCTTACCTCGAGCCACGTTCTTGCCGAAGCACGAATGTTCGCCACCCTCGATCCCACGACGCGCCGTCTGCGCCTGCCGCGCGAACAGGAAGTCATCATCAATGATACGGTTGGTTTCATTCGCGATCTGCCTCCGGATTTGCTGGCCGCCTTCAGATCGACGCTTGAAGAAATCGCCGGGAGTCGGCTGCTGATACATGTAGTCGACGCTGCGAATCCGCGCTGGCAACAACAAATTATTTCGGTAGATCGGATTCTGACTGAGCTCGAGTTTGAAAAAATTCCGCGGCTGCTCGTCTTTAATAAGGTTGATCTTGTCGACAAAGAATCGTTGCGCGCCATGAAGCGTCTGGCTGGATGCGACCATGCCGTTAGCTGCGTGGCGATTTCAGCTCTTAGTGTGCAGACGCTATTTCCGATGCTCGAGCAGATTGGTCAGATGTTGGCGCAGGATCTGACAAGCTCGATTGGCATAGAACCGCTCGCGGTATCGAGCGAGTTGCCCTGGGCGGATTAGCGATTTCAGAGAACGAATAAACCCTGTAACGAACATCAGTCACCTAATGAACCCCCGGCCTCGATTTACTTCCAGACTTACCAGAGTGCGCAATGCAGTGCTTGGTGTTGTGCTGCGCCCCGTTTGCTGGTTCTCAGCGGCGACGCAATTTGTACTCGGGTTCACCTTCCTGATCTTCGTCACAACCGCGCTGCTGGCCCGGTGGCCCTTGACCCTCAAGTCTTTCGGTCCGTTTGCCCTGGTGCTCGCAAGCTATTTTGTCTTATGGCGATTTGTTGAAGCTCGCGAAGCCGCCGTTGACCTTTCGATTTCAAAGCGCAGAGCATTTGCTCTGGTCGGTTCGGCGATCGTCGTCGAAACGGCCGTGATGCGTCTTGGGTTTATCGTAGCCGCCAGTCTCGCGGCGCAAAGCACTCAAGCGCCGCTCAACCTTCCGTCGGTCTGGGCCTTCACTATTCCATTCGCGGCAGCCTCTCTGCTGGTGACCATGCTTCTGGACCGGCCGCTGGCGCTAATCACGGGAGTAATCACATGTATATTCGCGGGTTTGCTGGCGCCGAATGGAGCGCAAGCCGCGGTATATGCGTTTCTATCGTGCTCGGCCGCCGTCTATGGCATCAAGCGATATCGCGAGCGTCAGTCGGTTACTCTGGCCGGTCTGCTCGTGGCAGGAGTCAATTGCATCGCGGCCCTCGCTTTGATCGCGTTTGCGCAACGACCGCTTACATTAACCGGCGCCGTGGTCGCGGCGAGCTGCGCCGTCGGCGGCGGATTACTGACAATCGTTTTCGCCGCCGGAGGAGTGCCGATCAACGAGTCTCTCTTCAGCATTCTCACTGACATCAGACTGTTGGAACTTTCGAATGCCGATTTGCCCGTGCTGAGCCAGTTGGCTTTGCGGGCGCCCGGTACAAATCAGCATTCACACGCAGTCGGACAACTGGCTGAGGACGCCTGCCGCGCCATCGGCGCAAATGCGCTGTTGGCCCGGGTCGGTTCGCTTTATCACGATATCGGCAAAGTGGCGGCGCCCGAACATTTTGTCGAGAACCAGGTTGGACGCAATCCCCATGACCGCCTGCGTCCAATGCAGAGCGCTAAGATTATTACCAGTCATGTAACTTATGGATTGAAGCTGGCAAGAGAAATCGGTCTGCCAAAGCGAGTGGCTGATTTTATTCCGCAGCATCATGGGACGCGAACGCTGCATTTCTTTCTGCAAAAAGCCCGCGCGCAAGCCGAGCCTGCTGAGATTATTAACGAGGCAGAATTTCGATACGTCGGACCAAAACCGCAATTCAAAGAGGCCGCCATCTTAATGCTGGCTGATTCCGCTGAAGCAGCCGCCCGCTCGTTGGCCCACCCTGATCAGGAGAGCATTCAAGCGATCGTCGTGCGTATCTTCGACGCCATCCTCACCGATGGCCAGCTTGATGAATCGAAGCTAACGCTGCGAGAGTTAGCCCGGATTCGCGAGAGCTTGATTGGCTCGCTTACCGCGCTTTATCACCCCCGGATTGACTACCCGGGTTTCAACGTGGCTCCCGCCGCAACTGCCGGCGCCGCCGACGCGAAGAGTGGCGATGAAGAGCGTGGCGTTAGCTACCAGAAGGCCGCCGATGTCCCCATAAACGCATCGGGCGAAGTTGAGGATGAAGCTATCACGCGTGAGTGAATTCGGCAGCGGATGAACGCTGATGGGTGCGGATCAGATCGGACGGCAAACCACAGAGAGCCCCGAGAGTATTAACCAAGAAGTTTTTCTTGCGTCTCTTCCCGACTGTACTTTTGTTTTATCAGGGTCTTCCGCGTTCATCTGCGGCTAATTTATTACTTGTAGTTCAGAACTTCGCGCGCAGCTTGCGGTAGGTGGTGGGGAGGTCTTCGGGGAGCACTCGGGTCTCAGCCACCGCGGTCATGAAGTTTGTATCACCCGCCCAACGCGGCATTAGGTGCAGGTGTATATGGTCGGCAATCCCGGCGCCGGCAGCACGGCCAAGATTCATTCCGAGATTGAAACCCTGGGGAGAATAAGCCTCTCGCAACGCGGTCTGGCAACGCTTGGCGAGGTCCATTATCTCGTCGGTAGTTTCTTTGGGCGCCGCATCAAGCTCGCCCAGATGAGCGTTGGGCGCAATCATCAAGTGGCCGCTGATGTAAGGATAGAGATTAAGAATTACGAAGGCGTACGCACCGCGATGCAGGACGAAATTCTTTTCATCCTGGGTCGGGTCCCGAATGGCGTCACAAAAGATACACGAATCGGGCTGAGACATATCAACTCCGATGGCCGCGATGTAAGCGTGTCGCCAGGGACTCCAGAGTCTTTCCACAGGAAATCTTGGTACGAGCGGGGCTTGCCGACGCGCGTGGCTTGTTTAAGGAGGCCCCGGCTGGGCTAAGCCGGATTCTCGTTAATTAGTTCCTTCAGTTCCTTGCCGGCTTTGAAGTATGGGACCCTCTTGGCGGGGATACTGACGGGGTCGCCTGTCTTTGGGTTGCGGCCCCGGCGCGCGCCGCGGTCGCGCACGCGAAAGCTGCCAAAGCCCCGCAACTCAATCTTCTCGCCCTGATTCAGGCTTTCGATTATGCTTTCGAAAACTATTTCGACCAGTCGCTCAGCATCTTTCTTGGTCAGCTCAGCGGCATTGGCCACGTCATTGACAAGATCGGCTTTAGTCATGCAGTCACCTCGCTCACAGAAGGCCGTTGGATCCAAGCCTGGTGAACCAATTTTTCAAGAACCTTAGAATTAGATAAAGGACGCGTTGGGCTGTAGATTAGCAGAACGGGCATGCGACGGCAAGACTAAAAAGTCTGTGCGGCCAACATCTTACGGTTCATTCGGGATAAGCTCGCATGCAAGAACGGATCAGCGTCAACTGCCGGTTTTCTCTCGAAGAAGCAGCGGGTCCCAGAGGACATCCGTCAGCCTTCGCTCTCATCATCCTCGGTCTTGTTGGTATTGCCAAACCCAAAATCCGCCAGCTCTCGTAACGAGGCCATGCCGCCTCCGGCTTCCGACGTATATGTTTTCTGTTCGCTGATAGATTCGCTATGACCCGCGGCCCGCGCCGACAAACCGATCTTTTTGTTTTCAGCGTCGACACGCAGAATCCGAAACTCCATCTCCTGGCCCAGCTGTGCGGCGTCTTCGGGTTTTTCTACCCGGTCATCCGAGAGCTCAGAAATGTGGCACAAACCCTCCAGGTTGTCACCCAATTCAACAAAGGCCCCAAAGCTGGCAAAGCGCGCGATCTTCCCTTTCACTAAATCACCTGGATTGTGGGAAGCGACAAAATCGTTCCATGCGTTTGGCTCGAGTTCCTTGATCGAGAGCGACATGCGTCGATTCTCAGGATCGATCCCGGTAATGACTGCGTCAACCTGTTGGCCTTTCTTCAGTATCTCACCGGGGTGCTTAATTCGGCGCGACCATGAAATGTCGGACACGTGAACCAGACCGTCAACGCCGTCTTCGATCTCGATAAAAGCGCCGAAGTCGGTAAGGTTACGCACTCTGCCATGAACCCGAGCGCCCACCTGATAACGATCGCCGAGCGTCCTCCAGGGATTGTCCTGGACTTGCTTCATGCCCAGACTGATCCGGCGGGCCTTTGGATCGACGCCGAGTACCTCAACGTCGACGCTATCCCCGGCATTTACAATTTTGCTCGGGTGTTTGACGCGTTTCGACCAGCTCATCTCAGAGACGTGCACCAGACCCTCCACGCCCGGTTCCAGTTCTACGAACGCACCGTAGTCGGTGACGCTGGCGACCTTACCATTCAGACGTGTGGCTATCGGAAAGCGCTCTTCGATCGTTTCCCACGGGTCGGGTAGAAGCTGCTTATAACCCAGCGAAACGCGCTCGCGCGCTCGATCAAATCGCAGCACTTTAACCTGAACCGTATCACCAACTCTGAACAGCTCCGCGGGATTCTGGAGTCGTCCCCACGACATATCCGTCACGTGCAGGAGCCCGTCGACGCCGCCGAGATCGACGAAGGCGCCATAGTCAGTCAGATTCTTGATTTGGCCTTCGACGATTATGTCTTCCTCAATTTGTCCGAGCGTCTCACCCTTGCGACCCTCGTTACGCTCTTCCAGCACGGCCTTGCGCGATAGAACTACGTTCGACCGTTTTCGATTGAGCTTAATGACCTTTGCTTCAATTTCCCGCCCGCGCAGAGAATCAAGATTACGAATGGGTCGCACATCCACTTGAGAACCGGGCAGGAACGCCGCTATGCCGTCAATGTCAACGCGCAGACCACCCTTAATGCGTTCCGCCACCCGACCTTTGACTGGAGTGTTTTCGTTAAATGCCTTTTCCAGATCATCCCAGGCCCGCAGGCGAACAGCGTCAGCGCGCGACAACAATGGATAACCCTCGCCGGTTTCCATGTTCTTGACCAGCACATCAACCTCGTCCCCGCGCTTGACGGTGATCTGGCCGTCTTCCATGAACTCTTCTTGATTTACGATGCCTTCCGACTTGTAACCAAAATCGATTACCACGCCCCGCTCAGTAATGCCCACGACAGTGCCGCGGACCACTTCGCCTTCCTGCAAAGATGATTGCTCCTGTTCAAACTGATCCAGGAGGCTGCCGAAATCCTCGCCAGCCGGGCGCGGTTCGTCCTCGTCTTCGCGTTGAGTAGCGACAGCTGCTGAGGCGCCACTACTTTCAAACTGACCAGTCGCTGGCGACGGCTCCGGTGCGGCGGTGGCCTCAGGTTTAGTTTCGGTGGTTTCTTCGTTAGTGTCGGTCTCGCCGACGTTGGTTACAGGTTGTTCCGTAGACATGCACACTCCTACTCAAATTAGCTCTGGCGCGTCGCACGCGCGACCCGCCAAACCGGCATACAGCGCAAGAACGCTGGCGCTCTTAGCGACTTTTATATTGTGGTGATGAGTCGGAATAAGTGATGAGAGGATGCGAGCTTTAAAGAAGTTGGAAAAGAAGGTTATCGTTTCGATTTCCGTTACGCCCGTAGTCTCCCGCTTGGTCCGACTATCACCGGTCGCGTGACCGGATCGTTTCGGAATTTACACGGCGGTGCGACTGAGTGTCAAGGCGACCGCTGGCTTTTGCCGCGAAAAAACGGCGGGCGAGACTCTATCGCTGCCCATTAAGCGAAGATTCCGAACCTCGTGATACGACGTATACTCCGGCAGAGTGCGAACCCACAAACAGAGTGTTCTGGTCGCGCGGATCCAACGCGAGCGCCCAGATGCGCAAGCTCGGCAAGCGCTGTTCGCGTCCATCTATGCGAACCCAGGTGGTGCCGGCGTCATTTGAGCGATAGACGCCGCCGCCCACTTCGCCATTCTGATACGCGTTGCCCACAAAAACCTCATTGGTGTTTCGCTGGTTAACCAGGATGCTCGTGAAATCTCCAAAAGGTAGATTTCCACCACGCCGCGACCAGTGATCGCCACCATCATGCGACATGTAAAACGCCTGCTTGGTCCCGACGTAGATGAATGATGAACGCTGCGGATCCTGGACGATAACGTTGACCGGAGACGTGGTCGGGATACCGCTAACCTGTTGCCAGGTTTGCCCGGCGTCGCGCGATATCAAGACTCCGGTAGTGGCGGTGCCAACCAAAATCACCGATGGATTTTGAGTACTAGTAGAAATGCACGTGGTGCGTGCATCCATTCCACGGCCGTAAGGGAGACGATCCCAGCCCTGGTTGGCATCTGCAGTACGATAGAGCCCGGCGTTAGTGGCAGCGAGCATTTCTAATTGTCCGCTTGAATTTGAAGAAGACACCAGTGCATTTACAGGATCCGAAAGTGTCGCCACGTGCGACGACAAAACCCCGCTCGCAGCGCTGTTCACGCCCAGCGCGGCAATAGTCGCCTCGTCAAGTTGGCCTGACACGGGCAGATACCTGTCGCTCTGAAATCTTTTAATCGCCGCTACCGTGCGCGGGCCCAGCTGGCCATCGGGATTACCAATCTCGTAGCCCGCGCGCTCGAGCGCCTCCTGTGCGCTTCGCACCACGTCGTCGCTCGATTTCACTGCTGGCTTCTGTAGAGTCGAAGTGCTAGCCGTGTTGGCACTTCTCTGGCTCGTCGCGGTGCGTCCCGGCGCCACTCGCCCTCGTGCGGTGCCGCGTGCTCCGGCACGCCTCTTAGCGGGCGCCGTTGCGGGTTTGCGCGCGGTTATGGGGGCCCACGACACACCTCGATCAACCGACCGATACATCCCAAGGTTTGTGCCCAGATAAATCACATTTGCGTCGCGCTCATCCTGTAGGATCGAATACCCAATCAGACGCGGAGGCATGTTGCGCATTGACGGTTGCCAGGACGCGCCGCCGTCGCTGCTAATAAAAAAGAACCCGCCCCCGGTGGTGGTGTTGATAGTCGTAGCGTATACGCGATTGAAGTTTTCGCGGTCCGCCAGGATGGTGTTCACAAACCGCCCACTGAAGCCGCCGTTACTCGGGACAAAATTCTTGCCGCCATCGGTCGATACCATTACCCCATAGTTATTCGTGCCGATGTACACCGTATTCGGATTGCGCGGATGCACGGCGATCGAATTGATCTCAAGCTGACGCGAAGTCGTCACCATCCAGGAATTATTGTCTCCGCCCTTGCCCGAACGCCAGAACCCCTCGGTGGTGCCCGCGAAAACCAGTCCAGGTATTGTCGGGTGCTGCAAAATCGCGCGAGTGCGACGGGATTGCGACGGGATTCCCTGGACCTTACGCCAGAGCCCTCCGGCATCGCGTGTTTCATAAATTCCGCTGCAAGCCGAAGCGATGATATGACTGGAATCACGGGGGTCGAGATTCATGGCAAAGATGTCGGAGTCGTCGATGATCCCATTCTTGATGATTTTCCAGGTGCGACCGCCGTCTGTAGTCTTATAAGGAAGATACCAGGTACCGGCATAGATGATATTCGCGTCATGGGGATCGATTGCCAGCGACTCGACATGGACCAGGCCCGGAGTGCTGGCGGTCGACAAGGGTGTCCATGTCTCACCCGAATCTGTCGAGCGGAAAATTCCGTTAAAGGTACCCGTGATCAGAATATTTGGATCGCGATCAGACTGGGCCAACGAATGGAGCGCTTCATTTCTTAGCTCTGGCGACTCGCGCCAGGTCAGTCCCCCGTCGGTGGACTTAAAAAAACCGCCGGGGTCTTTATGACGATGCGTCGCCACATACAGGACCTTTGAGTTCCGCGGATCTACAATGATGTGATCGACGAAGAGACGCGGTCGGTTGAAGTTCACGAGTAAGCGCCAGTTGTGGCCGGCGTCGGTCGAAATATACATTTGGCCGTCCAGCGTACCGAAGTAAAACCGATCCGGATCGTTCGGATCGACTACCAAAGAACGCACGTCGCCGCCGCTGGGGCCGGTGATTCGCCACTCACTCGAGTAAGGAGCCCCGGAGGTGTTTGCAGAAGCATTAGTCTGTCCGGTTAATGCAAAAGTAAATAAGAGTCCAAGACACAACAGTCGGGATACAGCTTTTTTCATCATTTCCATCTTTCTCGTATTAACTCGATGCCACCGCGCGGCGAGAGAGTGGCTGGCGCGACGGCATTATAACTCTTTGCGCGCTTTTTTCTACTACCCACTTTAACAAAGACTTTAACATCTACAACTCTCCGCCCGGCTCAAACATACTTGTCCCTTACGCTGGTCCTACCAAAAATGCGAAACGGACGGTGCTTCCCTTTCGGAAAACACCGCCCGGTTTCGAAGAAGGTCGCTACTCAAATTGAGTGGCGAACGTTTGTTCCGTACGAAGAGCCTACTCTTCGCCGCGACGGCGACTGCGGCCGCGGCGACTACTTGGCTTCTTCTTACAGTCCGGACAAGGCGAGACCACTCCATCGGTACTGGCTGCTGGCGGTGTCGCACCCGACGGAACTACCCAAAGCTCAACCTTGAGTTCCGGCATGCAGCCGCCGTCGACCACAACCAGACGACCGGCATCAATACCACGAGTGTTGACGAGGTAATCCTTGGCGCGATTGGCTCGCGTCTGACCCTCGGCATCGCAGCTGCCGTAACCAATGATGTAGCCCTGAGCGGCCGGTTCATTCTGCAGTTGAATGGCGTAGTTGTCGAGTCTGGCTTTCTCATCGTTGAATCTGATGTTGCCGTACTCGTCAAATTTCCGCGGTCCCTGTGGCGGCGCCTTCACCGGCGTCGAGCAGGACGATGTCCTACCACACGTCGGATCAATGCCACCCAGCTCAACCGTCGCCGTAATAGTTTGACCACCAGTACCCTTGGTGTCGACCGTGATGGACGAAGTACCCTGGCCACTGCTGATCGTACCCGCAGAGACAGTCCAGTTATAGGTCGGCGATACTGCCGGACTTCCGCCATTAACAGTTGCCGTATAGGTGACAGGTGCACCGTCTTCAACTTCACTCGGGCAATTTACGTTAACAGTGGGGCAAACCAGATTCGGGATGCAGTCCGAACAATTCGCCACTGTTACCGTTGTGCTCGAAGCGGTGACGCAGCCGCAGCCATCGTCAACTTCGACAGACGCTGTGTACGTGCCTGGTCCAACACCACTCAAATCCCACGAAACGCCTGTACCTTCGCCGGTGATACGGCCGCCGGTGACAGTGTACGTATAAAGAAGCGTATCACCGTCAGGATCACTGGCTGTGGTTGTAAGACCAACCGTCGTGTTGGCTGCTACACCGCAACTGCCTGAGCTCGAGTGAGTATCAGGCGGACACGGCAAAGTAATAGTAGTCACCGACGCTGCCAAAGAAGCCGTCGGGGGCTGGTTCGGAAGGATCGATGGTTCGCGCTTGTTGCGATGACCGGCAAAGAACTGGAAGCCGAATCCGTGTGGGTCGCTCGAAGGCTGGAAGCCCAGAGGGAAGCCAGCGGACGTGGCGACGAAGCTCGTTCCCGGAACTACTACGATCCCGCGGCCCGGCACGTTTACATTGGTTATTTGCTGAACCGAAGTATTCGAGTCCGCCAGGTTAAAGTGACTTTGACGCTGGTCGTTCAGCGCCCTGCGGTACCACGCCCCGAAACCAAACCAACGCGCCGGATAAAGCTTAATACCTACGAGAAACTCAACCGGGTTGTTTGGGAATGCGTTAGGCGTGTGGCCGCCCACATACTGAGTCGAGCGAAATTCAGCAATCGGCTGGACGTACTTATTAATTGGAAAGTCCACGCCGATACCCGCGATGAGTTCATCGGGCCGATCGAGTAAAGTCGAATTGCCACTCTTCGGGTTGCTGTTCAGGATGTAGCCCAGATTGGCTGAGAGGTTAACCGACTTGCTCAAGCGGCCGTCAGCAAACATCACCAGACCGAAATCGCCCAGGTTCGCACCAGGACTGGCCCCACGCTGCAGCTGATTAAATCCCTGGGCACTACTAGCTTTGTCGGGATACCAGCGATAGAACGGAATAAAGCCAAAGCCGAAAGGATTTCTCGGACCGGTCAAGCGAATCTTGGCTCCGCCAACGAAGTCGCCAAAGCTCGATTCGCCATAGATACGGCTAACAAACGGCGCGTCCGGCAAATAGCTCGGAGCCGTCGTGTAACTGGTAGGCACGATGATCGGAGTAAGCGAACCCGGGCTGCCCGGCGGCCGGCAGTTGCCGGTCAAAGCCGTACAGGGCAGTTGCTGAGTCGCCAACACGATACCAGGCAGAATGCTTCCCACGGGAGAGCCTACGCCTGGAAATATGTCGGCATGACCGAACGTATTGCCCACGGCACTCGGTGGTCCGAGTTGTGTACTAAAGCCCGGAAAACCAAAGAGCGTGCCGAGAGCGCCCGGTCCCATTTGGAAGTTCGGACCAGCGCCACCCGTGTACGGGAACGCCACAAACGGCTGGCCCGCGTTGTAATAACCGAAAAGCGGGCTCGTCGAAGGGACGCAGCCCGGACAGAACGGCGGACGGAATACCGCAGTGCCGGCAAGCGTACCGACGTTTGGACCTGATGGCGATAAAATAATCGCCGGCCCACTGCCGAGCAGCCCCGTCCCAAAGTATCCCTGCGTGTTAGGCAGATAGAAGCCCGACAGGTTCTGCGGGTTATTGACCTTTATACCGCGGTAAGCCTGCGTCTTGAAGAACAGTTCTATGTGATCATTCAGCCCAACATTAACACTTGCGATCCAGTCCGTAATATCGGCATTACCCGGATCGCGGTCATAGTTGCTGTAGGCAACGCTGAATGTAAACTCTCCCTTTCTCAGCGTCGAACCGTCGTAGATCGTAAACAAGCCGGTCGGGCCTCCTTCGGGTCCGCCCGTGCCTACTGACGGCGACTGATTTCTGGGATCGTTCTCCGGCCTGGGCGTTTGCGCAAACGTCAGGGCAGAAAATACAAATATAGCGAGTGCGCAAAGTAGCACTCTATTCGCGAGTCTCATCGCGTTCCTCCTGCGATAGTGAGTGAAAGTCCCTGCGACCGAGCCAGTGAAGCTAAGCCAGCGGCCGATTTTCGGTGTGATTCGATTGCTTGCTCGAAGCATCTCGCCGCCAGTGCCCATTGGATACGGACGCTCGAACTACCAGCGTCAACGATTACGTTAACAAAACTGCTGCCGCTCGGACGCCGAAATTCTGGCTGGAGCGACGCAACGGAGAGTGGGCCTAAACTTTACAGGACCTCTCTTAAAAGTACCTAATAATCTAGCGCTCTTTTATATGCAAATGGAGCGCAAGTGTCAACTATCATCTTACGGCCCGCGCGGCCTCACGCCCCAAAGGCAACCTCAAACAATCCTCGCGAGCGCTAAATACGCGGCGAAGCGTAGCATTGCCGTGGGCGGAAATCAAGACTTTTTCACGAGTTAGAGGCGAATTGTATATGTTTTTTCCGTCACGCATAGATGCCGCGCATCCGCGTGTCATACGCAACCCGGTCAATTGCCAACATGTACGCCGCAGTCCTGGTGTCAACTGAATGCGAGTCGGCATATCGGCAGAGGTCGTTAAAACTGGCTACCATCGTGTCTTGCAAGCGCTCATTAACAACGTCTTCTCGCCAAAAATAGCCCATGCGATCCTGCACCCACTCAAAATAAGAGACAGTTACGCCGCCGGCGTTGGCGAGGATATCCGGAATAACGAAGATGCCCTTTCGATACAAGATCTCGTCTGCCGCGGCAGTTGTTGGTCCATTGGCCCCTTCCGCAAGCACCTTGCACTTTAGTCTCTCCGCATTTAGAGAAGTAATTTGATTTTCGGTCGCGGCTGGAAGCAACACATCGCAGTCCAATTCCAGCAGCTCAGCGTTGCTCACATATTCGGCCTCGCTAAAGCCCTCAAACGAGCGGGTCGCCTGGAGAAACTTCAGCGCCGCCGGAATATCGAGTCCCGCCGGATTATGAATTCCGCCGTGAACGTCCGAGATACCCACGACTTTGAAACCCGCTTTATGCAGAAGTTCGGCGGCGATGCCCCCGACATTGCCACTTCCCTGTACAACCACACGAGTAGTGGCCGGGGTCATCTTGAATCGTTTCGCCGCTTCGGTCACGACTATCAACAACCCTCTGCCGGTTGCCTCGCGGCGGCCCTTCGATCCTCCGAGGTCGACCGGCTTGCCGGTGACGACGGCGTTGACCGTATGTCGCGCGTGCATCGAATAAGTGTCCATGATCCACGCCATGGTCTGCTCATTGGTGTTCATGTCAGGAGCAGGCACATCTTTTTCCGGTCCGATAAAATCCAGTAACTCCGAGGCATAGCGCCGCGTCATTCGCTCGAGCTCGCCGAGTGACATCTGCGAAGGATCACAAATGATGCCGCCCTTGGCTCCGCCGAAAGGCACGTTAACCACGGCGCACTTCCAGGTCATCCATGCGGCCAACGCGCGTATCTCGTCGATGTTGACGTCGGGCGAGTAACGGATTCCGCCTTTCGCCGGTCCGCGGGCGAAGTTGTGCTGCACTCGAAAACCCTCGAACACCTGAATTCGACCTGAATCCATTCGCGTGGGGATGTACACCTTTAGTTCGCGATTCGGAACGCGCATCACTGCATACAGATCGGGATCGAGGTTCAGCAACTGAGCCGCGCGATCAAATCGCGACATCATCGATTCGAAAGGGTTGTCTTCCTTAATCTCTCTGATGTCGTCGACCAACGCAGTAGACATGCACACTCTCCAGCAGACTTAGGTTGAATAACTTTTATGATTTTGATTGCCGGGAAATGTTAACGCAAGCATCCGGCAGGCGCAACTTAAGCTCTCCGAAATGTAGCTTGGACGCAACGCGAACCGTGGTGTTAACATCGAACTCCGGCAACGCTGATCCAGTTGACAGCGACTCGACTGTCAAACTTTATTGAATGTACCTGTTGTCTCCGTCGCGCTCGCGCCAAACAATTCACTGGGTCCTGACCCTGTGCTTCCTCGCCTTTTGTTTTCAGCTCGCCCCCGCACAGACGGAATATTCTACCGACGGTGAGACGGATCCAGTGAAGTTGTTTGAGCGGGGCCAAAACGCGCACGCGAAAGGAGACCTCGCGCGCGCGCTCAGTCTTTATGAAGGAGCGCTGCAACTCCGGCCGGAGTTTCCCGAGGCGGAGTACCAACGCGGCATCGCTCTCGCGGCGCTCGGACGATCAGGTGAAGCCGAGAAGGCCTTCGCACGCGCCATCGATTTAAAAAAGGACTGGCCGCTTCCATTGAGCGCCCTCGGAAACTTACTTGTCCGTTCCGCTCGCGATAAAGAAGCAGAGCCTTTTCTCCGGCGCGCGCTGCAGCTTGGCGCAAAGGATTTCGCCACCCTCGATTCACTATCCGCGATTCGCGTCCGCGCCGGTGACAAAGACGAAGCGCTGGCTCTCGCGCGGTCTGCCACAGAAGATGACAATGCTCTGGCTTCCACCTGGGCGTGGCGCGGAACAATGGAGCGGGCCACCGGAAACAGAGCTGCGGCACTGACCAGCCTAAATCGCTCTCTGCAAATTCAGCCAAACTATTTGGGAGCCTTAAGAGAACGGGCGGAGTTGCGTGTGGACTCGGGAGACTATCAGCTAGCGATTGACGATCTGACGGCTGCGCTATTGGTCAAGTCCGGTGATCGAGACACGTCGCTGCGACTTGCCCATATTTACGAACTGATTAATAAGCCGGCGGAAGCCCAACGCATTTATGAAAGTATCGGCTACAAACCCACTGACTCAGATGGAAGTGCGACGTCAGGAAGTATTAGCACCAACAACGTGGCCGGCGCTGCGGCGGATATCGCCGCGGCCAACAGTGATGACCCAAAGATTGCCCAGCCGGCGCTGGAAAGATTAATCGTCGCCAATCCAAAGAACGCGAAGATTTTTGCGCGCCTCGGCGAAGTGATGCGCCGCAGCGACGCAACCAAAAGCGCTGAAGCGTACCGCCGAGCCAACGAAATCGATCCGGCCAATCCGAAATACGCGACGGGCTATGCGGCCGCGCTGGTCCAATTGCGCCGCTTTGCTGAGGCCGAGTCAATCCTGCGTCGGGTAATCGCGACAGCGCCGGCTGAATACGCCGCCCATGCGAACCTCGCGCTTTCGCTCTACGAAATGAAACGCTTTGCCGAGGCGCTGCCTGAATACGAGTGGCTGGCGGCAAGTCGTCCCGAGATTGCGGCAACTTACTTTTTCATTGCCACTGCGCATGATAATCTCGAAGAGTACGCACAGGCGCTGGATGCTTACGAAAAGTTTTTGTCGCGGGCCGATCCCACGAATAGTAAACTCGACATCGAGAAAGTTAACCTGCGTCTTCCCAGACTTCGCGAACAAATCAAACGTGGGCAGGGCGTCAAACGCAAAAAGCCCTGAACTGCAACCTTCGTTCAGCACAGCCAAGAGAATGACGATCCCGCTTAGTCACGATTGGACGTTAAAATGGTCAGGCGTCTTAATCTGTCTGTTGTCGCTAAGCACCTTCGCGCAGCAACCACGTAGTCCCCAACTGCCCGCGCCGCCGCCGATGAAGCTCGTCTCGCCCGAAGAGCGCTCCCAACTAAGTGCGGCGAAGGATCCCAAAGCGCGTCTCCGCACCTCGATCGATCTCGCGGCCGGTCGTCTAAGTCGGACTGAAGAGTTTACTTCCCAAAAGATGTTCGATCGGGCCGCGGAAGAACTTGGTTCGTATCTGGGGCTGCTCGACAATGTGCGCGCATTCATTGGCAGCATGAATCGCGAGAAAGGCAGCACGCGCGATCTCTATCGCCATTTCGAGATCACTCTCCGCGCTCACATCCCGCGGCTCGCAGTCATGCGTCGCAGTACGCCGGCTGAGTACGCCGGCAACCTCAAAGACGCCGAAGAGTATCTGCGCAACGCCCGAGCTGAGGCGCTGGATTCATTCTATGGTCACTCGGTGCTGCGCGAGGACCCGATCGAAAAGAAACCCGATACGTCACCCGAGGGAGGCAAGCGTCCATGAGGCGGCGGCCCTGGAAAATATTCAGCAGCGATGCGACTTATGAGCCTGGCGGACAAACGGCACTCCGCTGGTTGGTAATACTGCACGGCATGCTCTTCGCCGGTCTTTTTCTAATAGGTGGATCAGCTTCAGCGCAGACTCGCGATCATCTTACGGACATGGAAACCGATCTGGTGCGTTTTCATCAGGAACTCGATAAACGGATGGAAGTTTTTATCCGAGCGATCGACCGGAGGTTCGCGATCATTAATGGCGCGGCGCAGCCCAAGATAAAGAAGCTGGACAAGGAGGAGCCTGAATGGGGCGAATTACCGAAGGGCACGCACGTCGAACTGTTGGGAGATATCGCAGGAATTCTGGACGAAGCCATCACCAATATAGATGACGTCAGTCGCCGGGACGAAAAGAACCCGTTGATCTCGCGGTCGCTGCGAAAACTAACCGCGAGTGCGAACGGATACCTGACCCAGCTCGTCGCCTTAAGAAATCAAGCTAAGGATACTGACGAGATTGCGGCCATCGAACGCGTAGCCGATAACGCCAACCAGATCGTCGAGGTAGGCAATAAACTTCCCCCACCATCCGCGGAATCAGACAAGAAGAAAAAGAAACCGTGAAGAACAGTCAGCAGTAGGCAGAAGGCGGTAAGCAGGATTCGAGCTCCCCCTCGGTCTGCCTACTGCATTCTGCATTCTCCCTACTGCCTACCGTCTTTCATTCTCTGCCCTGCTTCAAAACTTGAGTCGCGCGGTTAATCGCCTCAATAATTCGCGCCGCGGCTTCGCTGGCTTCAGCCGCGCGTCCGTCTTCGATCGCCTGCCGCAGGTCAGGGAGCGGCAGCGCCGCATATCCGGTATAGAAGCCGGGCGCATAAATCTGGTGCTTGAACCAGGTTCGCCCGTGCAGACCACGATCATCTATTAAGGAGCGCTCGGCCTGCATCAGTGCATCGTTGATTCGTCGCAGTCGGGCAATTGAATCACCACCCGAAGCCTTCTCAACCTCGGCCACTTCAGCGCGCCGGCGCTTATCAATTTTCGCGGCCTCATCGGCAAAGTCATCGACCGCGCTGAGCAAAGACTTCGAATCAAACGCATCGCCCAGCCTGCGCCGCGTCGCCAGACGCTTCGTCTCGTTTACAAACTCGCGCAGCTGGCTCGCATAGTCCGTGTAATCCAGCGGCAAGCCTTCCGCATCGGCGAT
This sequence comes from Blastocatellia bacterium, assembly GCA_033856735.1. Classification (GTDB taxonomy): domain Bacteria; phylum Acidobacteriota; class Blastocatellia; order Pyrinomonadales; family Pyrinomonadaceae; genus UBA11740. The sequence continues at coordinate 1,359 of JAWVEM010000319.1, read as the reverse complement.
TCGCAGAGCGATCGTGCCCCAGATTTGCGCCGCGGCCACGTGATACTGAAACGTTGGATCGCCAAAATGCGCCATCCAGTAAAACGAATCGTAGGCGGAATGATAGACACCATAATCACCGCCGAAACCCATATCCAAAGAAGGAACACCCAGATGTTGCAGGAAAGGCGTGTAGTCTGAGCCGGAACCAAGTGAGCCTATCCGCGGCGTCGGCGACGGCTTTTCATTTCCGTTCTGATCGAACAATTCTGACTCAGGCGAACTCTCGCGCGCGCGGGTGCGCCAGGCTTCATAAATGCTCTTGCCGGTTTTCGGATCGCGCACGTCCTGCGCCGCAGCTCGAATCAGCTTCCACATCGAAGGCACCGAAGACGCTCCGAAGTTCGCTCCTGAAACGGCCGCGTCCACGTTTAAGTAGGCGACAGCTTTCTCTCGTAACTCAGCCGCGTGCTCTTCCACCCACTCAGTCGATCCGATCAGCCCCTGCTCTTCGGCATCCCAGCTACAGAGAACTATCGAGCGCCGCGGCTTCCAGCCGGATTTCATTAACTGACCCAGGCCCCGGCCGAGTTCGATCATCGCCGTCGTGCCGCTGTTCGGATCGACCGCGCCAAAAACCCAGGCGTCGCGATGATTGCCCAGCACGACCCAACGATCTTTTTCTACAGCCCCGTCAATCCTCGTGATCACATCCCAAATAGTTTTCGTCGCGAATTCGATGTCGGTTTTCAAATGGACGCGCACGTCGTTAGTGCCGCCGGCGTGATAAGTAAAAGGCAAGCCGCCCTGGAAACCCGCAGGACGCGACGGGCCTCGCAAAGGCTTGAGCAAACGCTGCGCATCGCCGTAAGAGATCGGTTGCACCGGGATGTGCGGCAGATCGAGGGCCTCCTCTTTCTTAAGGCGCGGCGTGCCTGGGATCGCGGGCAGGCCTGGCGTCAAAGGGTCGCCAGGATAAATGAAAAGAAACTGCACCGAGCCGCGTTGAGCCGAACTGTCAGGCCGCCAGGGTCCTTTCGGATAAACGTCGCCCTGCGCATAACCGTCGTCGGCCGGATCGGAATAAATGATCAGTCCAATCGCCCCGTTGTCTTCGGCAACTTTCGCCTTGACGCCGCGAAATGAGTTGCCGTAACGCGCGATCGCGATCTTGCCTTTGACGTCGACGCCTGCTTTCTTCAGCGCATCGTAATCGCCGGGCAATCCATAGTTCACATAGACCAGCGGCGCAGTGAGATCACCGCTGGCGCCATAGCCGTTAAAGAGCGGCACAATTTTTTTGCTGAACGAAGATGGATCTTCGGGCACGACGTCCTCGCGGACTTGCAGGCGTTCGTGCCTGGGCGCGATCAACTCGAC
>JAWVEM010000318.1:0-24009 GCA_033856735.1 Blastocatellia bacterium | reverse complement strand
GCGACGTAAGCCGCGGCCAGCACCAGGAGAATCTGTTCCGTTGCGTATGCAGTGGACGAGAGTGCGTCCGAAGCGAAGATCGCCAGGGCAGTCTTCTTGGTAAGTCGTTCGTGTGCTAAGCGTGCCGTTCTGATCGGACTACCGACCAGCAGACGCTTTAATGAGGCCATTTTTTGTCTGAGGCAAATCCTTCGTTAATGGGCGCTAAAAATGCCACAGCGTGCGCTCCAAAAGCGGCGACTGTGGCGAAGCGCCCACCTACGAGGTGGCCTGATGCTTCATCTATTCCAAGAGGGATAAGTTCGAGTTCATTGTCGGGCCGTATTTTATGCCACTTCCCGGGAAAATCCAACGATGCAATTTTTAACGGGACAGTGGCGGAACCGAAACGGCGCGCAAAAACTCGGCCCTAAAAATAAAGCGGGCGGGGCCCTCCCACAAGCCCCACCCTAAGGCCACGTGTCCTCACCCCACGCGACCACTTCGCCCAGCGGGGAGCCAGGCGCGGGATGATTATGCACAAACCACATAAAAGATGCAACCGAAACTTCCGGTTTTTTTTCGTGTTCTTTGACGCAATTTTCGTTGCCAAAAACGAATCACTTTTCGTGATAGATCCCATCACTTTGTCTGGGGCAAAACCGACTCAATACCGTGGAGCAGGACGATGACTAAATCGTCCCCATCGCCCTGATTTTTTGCCTTCAGCGAAACGTAGTCGTTAGTCACATCACTGATCGTTCCTTCATAAATGCCGCCGGAGATAGTCTTGATAATGACTGACTGTCCACGAAAGCGAATCAGGAGATTTTCGATGTGTTGATAGTTCATTTTGAATCCCTCCGGCGCTGAACAACGAACTCACTGTAAACTATGACGCCCTGTTCTGACTGTCCCAGGTCACGAAAAATAAGCGATAGCCATCAGGGTCTTGCAAGCTGACAAACCGCCCGCCCCAACCTTCGTCCGTCGGTTCACTAACTTGCACTTCGCTCCTCTTCAATCCCTCGTGGAACTGATCCACGTCGCGGACCCCAATTACGAAGTGCACGCCCCGACCACGTTTGAGCATTGTTTCGATCTGCTGCACTAGAGTAATTCGCAAAGAACCCGCTCGCAGCGAGGCAATCGGCGGTTCGGCTCCCTGATTGTGTGATTCGATTTCAAACCCAAGTCGTTCATGATAGAACGACACTGAGTCTTCAAGGTTGTTCACCTCGAGAAACAGAAGATCGAGACCTGTAACCATGAACACTTTTCTCAGCCTAAATAATCGTCAGAACCAGATAGACAACATAACCGCCCGCGCAAATAAGCGACCAGAAGGCGATCTCCTGCAGGGTCCGAAAGCGGAGCGCCGGATGTCGCGCCGGAAATAAAGCGCGCGCGTTCGTCATTGCCGCATGCGCCATGATCACACCGAAGAGAACTACTCCCGCTGCCAGGATCGAGAGCGGCCAAAGAAACCACAAACCATTAAAATGCACCAGAAACAGAAGCATTAACCCCACCAGCATGCAGAGCAGAGCACTCAACAACTGTCCATACACGCCAACTTCGCGCGCCGCCGGCGTCGCCCCAATTGGGGCAGCCCTGCTCACCGGACGAGATCGCCGCGAATCGTATTCTCTTCGCCTGGCTTCATCGCGCAGTATTTGATACGCCTCATTGAGCGCCTTCATATCATCTTCGGACCCGCCACGATCCGGGTGATGCTGATGGGCCAACCTCTTGTAAAGACGTTCGATCTCACGCGGCGAAGCGGTGTCGCTGGCGCCGAGAACATGGTAGTAGTCTTTATTCGCGTTTGATGGATCCAATCTGGTTCGGCATTGTAGAGTCGCAGGTACGGATTTTCAATTAATCGCGATCGATTTGGTGATCTGATAACGGATCTACCGGTACTCAGCTTTAGCCTGGCGACCTTCTCATTAGCACTGCGGCTTTAGCCCGGAGGTTAGTTGGTACGTGATGAAGAAAAACCGTTTCAAACGGTTTCAGAATTATCGCGCGTACCAGATTCGCCCGGCTTAATGCCACGGTGCTAATGAGAACTGGCGCCACAAACCGCATGCATAATTCTCACTAGGCTAATGCCCCGGATGCTGATACCTTTTGAAAGTCATGGCCCAGACCTTCGCACCCGGTGATGATCTAATCTTTCAGCTTGAAAGCGGCTTTGGGTTGCTACGGGTAATTGCCATAGATCAACCCATAGATCCAACGGACCAACGCGACTCTGGACCTGTCTGGCACTTGCTCGCTTATGAAGAATTCTTTCCGGATGTTGAGTCTGCCGAACGGGCGCTGACGGATCCGCCCGCGCTTCACGTGCGTAACCCACACATGGCCTTGACCGATCGAGCCTTCGAGCGCACTCCGGCGGCGCGACTGGGAAATCGGCCCGTTACCGAGGCCGAACGCATTGCTTATCTAGAGTGGAAAAACGTCGGCGAGGTCTCGGATCGTTCGGCGCTTTTAATGCTGGGTATCCGTTAACCAAACCTTGTTGAAGATAACGAGCGATGCATAACTCAACCATCCCGAAATCGTTGCGAGTTCGTCGTCGTAGTTTAGTCCTACTTGCCGCCGTCCTACTTTTCCTCAGTCTCCCTTTGAGCCTCGCCGCCCAGCGCCGCGAGCGAATCGCCGACTCATGGAAACCTACCCATTACGACGTTTCCCTTTCCTTCAACGATCAGCTTACTGAAATCGCCGCGGCCCGAACGGAAATCACTGTGGAAGTTATCGCCGCTGGTCTAACAAAAATCGATTTGGATTTTGGAGAGCTGCCGATCGACGCCGTGACAGTAGATGGCTCCCCGGTTCGATTTGAGCGCAAGCCGGATCTATTGGATGTCTTCCTGCAGCGCGCTGCGAAGAGGGGCGACAAACTCAGCCTGACGATCACCTATCACGGGCGGCCAAAGGACGGTCTAATCTTCGCGCAGGATCGTGACGGCAAGCCCTCGGCCACCGGAGACAATTGGCCCAATCGCGTTCATCAATGGATTCCCTGTCTCGATCATCCGTCGGCAAAGGCAACGGTGTCATTCACCGTCTCGGCTCCTAATCGTGAAATCGTAGTCGCAAACGGCAGGATGGTGTCGATGGGCCGCACGAACAAATCTATTAAGATATGGGGATTCGAAGAGTCAAAACCGATTCCAGCCTATTGTATGGTGATTGCCGTCAGCGAGGGTGCAAAGATCGACGCAAATCCACCAGCCGTGACGCCGCTGTCCTACTATGTTCCGCACAAAGATGCCGCTTACGCGCCGAAGGGATTTGCGCCAGCCGCGCCGGCGCTGGCCTTCTTCAGCCAAACAATCGCGCCTTACCCTTATGAAAAATTAGCTTTGATTGTCGGCGCGACGCGGTTCGGTGGAATGGAAAACTCCAGCGCTATCGTTTTCCCCAGCACAATCTTTGAACCGCGCGGCAACGACCTAATGAGCCGCCGATTCGACATTCCGACGCGGACCGAAGACGTCGTGGCCCACGAAATCGCGCACCAATGGTTTGGCGATTCGGTAACTGAATCCACCTGGGCGGACCTTTGGCTGAGCGAGGGCTTTGCGACATATTTCGCCGGGCTATTCATCGAAAAGCAGGAAGGCGAGGACGCCTTTCGCGAGTACATGCAAAATGCCGCCGCCCGCTACTTCGCGTACGAAAGGCAACACAACGCTCCCATCCACGATAGCGAAACGCAGGATTTGATGAAGCTGCTCAATCCAAATAATTATGAAAAGGGCGCGTGGGTCCTGCACATGCTCCGGCGGCGCCTCGGCGACGAAGATTTCTTCAAAGGCCTGCGCGATTACTACAACGCCCATCACGAAGGCAACGCGACCACTGAAGACTTGCGTCTTGCTCTGGAAAAATCTGCAGGCAAAAACTTGAAGGAGTTTTTTGCGCGCTGGGTTTACGGCGCCGGTCATCCGGTCTACGAGTTATCCTCGAACCTGAGCGGGGACTCGTTGACTATCGTTGTCAAGCAAACACAAAGCGACGAGGCCTTTCTCGATCCTGTGCCAGTCGAAATCCGTAACGGCGAGACAAAACAACGAATCACGATCTCGCCTAAGGGGAAGCTGGCGTCGGTGCGTGTGCACACGAAAGGACACCCAACGTCGATCCAAATTGATCCTGACGGGACTCTCCTTAAAGAGGTGACGGCTGCACCCTAGCGCAAACCAGCTTGCTCCTTGAAGAGCAACGCCGATAAAGCGATCCACTAATCCACGAACCAGCACGACAAGCCCGTTTCCTTTTCAAGTCATTTCGTCTGGATTAGCGGATCGCTTTCTCTTTACGTCGTCCTCACTGGCCAAACCGCTGCCTATATTCAACTGAAGAAATAAACGCCTTGACCATGTCGGCGCTCACAAAGTCGCCGTTAAAACTGTTCAGCTTATTTAGCCAAAAGTTATAGCCCTGATAGTCTGCGTCCGGCACGTCGTTCGGATTCCTGCGCAAGTAACCAAAGTACTGCATCAAGACGAACGCCCGATTGAACTCCTGCTGCGCCAGGGTTGTGTTCTCTGCTACGCGGCGCAAGGCGCGCGACCGCGCCTGCGCATCGGTGGTGTTCGCCGCCGCACCGAATTCATCAATGGCCAAAGTACGTTCACTCGATGAAGGCGCCACACCGGCATTCGTGAAAAGGCGGTCAACAAACTCGGCCGGACTCAATGAAGTAGGAAACGCCGACACGAATCGTGATCGCTGCACAAACTCGGCGGCGAACGCCTGCTTGTTGTTCTCCAGGACTGTCTCCCAACCCGCTTGATTGACCACCACTCCCTGCCCGATCTTTTGTGAGTCAGGCAAGAACTCGCTGAGGGTCAAAGGCACCGGCGCGCTCGCCGGATTGCCGTAGGCCGATTTGTAGAAGCGATAAATCAGATAGCCGCTCTGCTGAAATTCAATCGAAAGATAGAACGCGGCTGAGACATTGGTGCGCTTGGCTTGAATGCAAGTCTGGTCACTGCCGCACGAAGCGATCTGACTGGTCCAGAATGCGAGCCCGCTCTGGTCCGGCTCGCGATTAAGAAAGTCCCTGTACTGCTGAGTCACATAGGTCTGCGTATCGTCGATCGGGTTCGGCCCGATTGCAGTCGCATCGCCAAACACGGTGAACTTGAACGCCGGCGTGACCGCGACGCCGCCGGCTCCGCTCGGGTCCTGGACATACCAACGACCGAAAAAGGTCGACCCAATCAACGCGGGATTAGCCGGAATCAACAGACTAACTGAACCGAAGCCCTGACCTGCACCGGTCCCGGAAAGCTGCACCGAGACCCGCGCAAACGACGCCGTCGCCGGGATCGCCGGCCCTGTGCCAGGATCATTACTGTCAATCACAAGTACCGCCGTTGCGCCCCCGAGCGCGTTTGAAACTCCAACTGCAAAACCGGGATTCCCCGCCAGAGGAGGCTCGTTGGCAGAAACTTGCGGGACGTTGCCGCCGCTTCCCTGTGTGCCGCTGGCCGTGACCTGCGGAACGCGAGTGGATTCGGAATAGAGCATCGGACGATCGAAGGGAGCTGTCCCGGCGGCTACACGCGGATCTGTTAATGCTCCTCTTAAGAAAGCAAGCAGATCGGATTTCTGCGCGGCGGAAAGATTCAGCGGCCTGATCAGATTGTGATCGATGTTGGGAGCATCAAAATCGCCGCCGCGGTTGTAGAACTCAACCACCTCTTCGAGGGTCGCGAAATGACCGTCGTGAAAATAGGGACCTCGCAGCCCGACGTTGCGGAGGTTGGGCGTGCGGAACTCACCGATGTTGTTGGCGTTGCCCGTCACCTGAAAGCGGCCCGTATCTTCCGTCTGTGGTCGCACACCAATATTGTGAAACGCGTTGTCGCTGAAGAGAGTCCCGGCATGGCAAACATTACATCTCGATTGATTGAAGACACCTTGTCCACGCACTTGCTCAGGCGTGAGCTGACTAATTCCCGCGACACTCTGATCGAAAGGCGTGCGGTCTGAATAAACCGTGCGCTCAAAGGTCGCAATCGCCATCGCGATTCGCGCCGGCGTTACTTCGGGCGTGCCAAAGGCTTCTTCAAACAACTGTGGATAGCTACGACTGTCGATCCAATCTTTCAATCCAGTCGGCACTGACGGAGAAAGAGTCAAAGGCCGGGTTACCGTAATGCGCACCGCCACGTCGTTCCACGTCCGGCCCGCATGGGCCATCTCGGTGGAACTTACGGGCGGGCCGAGCACCTGGCTTTCGAGCGCGGCGCCATTCGGTAACACGACAGCTCCGCCAATTGGATCAGAGAAAGTCCCGTTCGCGCGGCCGTCCCAGAACAGCAAGTTCGAGTATCCCGCATCAATGTACGATCTGGATTTGCGTGGGGTGACCTGCTCGCGAAAGCCATAGAGCGGCGACCAACTGTAGGTCCCGTTGCTGTTGTTGCTCACCACTCCGGGCGAAGCAAAGACATCATCGGCCGTGCCGAACACTCCGTCGGCCCCGGCGTTTCTCGATCGCGCGCTGTTAGCGACCGCCCGCGCATCAGAGCCGCCATTCGAAGCAAAGTGGCAAGTACCGCAAGCAACCGTCCGCGTCGAAGAAAGCTGCTCGTCCCAGAACAGCGCCTTGCCCAGATAAGCTTTTGTCGCTGTGACCTGGTTCCCTGCCGGCGCCGGTGGGGGATTGAGCGGGGCTACCGGCCCATTGATGATCCCGTTGGCGCGGGTCCCCTGGTCGGGCGTACTGAAGCCGCCGATCACGCTCCCATTCTCAGCTCGCACCCAATAGAAATATGTCTGTCCGGCTATTCCAGTCGGATCAAAAAACGTCGCTTCGGCTGTGGTTCCTACGACCACAGCCGAACTGGAGTCATTCACCGTATTGCGGATGATCCTGTAGAGCGTCGCGCCACGCACGGCATCCCAGGATATGCCGACCTTCGTCGAGTAAGCATTGTCCGATGCCGTCACTTCCGCGGGCGCCGTGAGCGTGACGGCTTGTCCGCTAACCGCAAAGTTCTGAAAAAATCTGTTACCGCGCGCCGTCAATACGAGCACTGCCAGAAGCAAAACCATCGAGAGCTTGATCGTTCGCATTGTTGAATCCTTCCCTTTCGCAGGGAGCATCAAAGGAACTGCTTAGCCGAAACTCGTTTTTCGATATGAACTGTAGCGGTTTAGCGCCGGGTTCAGACTATTAGTCGCTCGAGTGGGTGATTCATATGACGCGGAGACAGCACTCACCCTCGCATGCAGATCGCGCTCGTTTTCAAGGTCACGGATTGTGACCTTGAAAGAACGCTAAGAAAGGCAGAGCCCTTACGGCATCGAACCTAATCCTTCCGCGCCCCGCTGCCTTTGAAGTAGAATGGCCTCGAAATCCGAAGTAATTAAATCGTCTCAGGATCGCACGGAGTAAGAGAGTGGTAACGACCGCCCAACCGTCTCGGTTAACACGACCGCCGCAATCCGCTTTTAAGCGCTGGCTGTTCGAAGGCTACGTCAAAGAGATTGAAGGGCCCTTCGAGCGCGAGAAGGAGCTTCACCGCCGACACCCCTGGTACAAAGTGATGTGCTTGACGGGTGTTGATTATTTCTCGACGCTCGGCTACCAGCCAGGCATCGCCTTTCTGGCCGCTGGCGCCCTGGCGCCGGTCGCGACGATCATCCTCGTGCTGCTGACCCTTCTGGGCGCATTGCCGATCTATCGTCGAGTCGCGGAAGAGAGTCCACACGGTGAAGGCTCGATCTCGATGCTGGCCGCCCTCATGGCCTGGTGGAAAGGCAAGCTCTTCATCCTAATCCTGCTGGGATTCGTCGCCACGGATTTCATTATTACTATCACGCTCTCGGCCGCGGATGCCACGGCCCACATCGTCGAAAATCCGGTTATGCGTAATCTGCTTCATGGCTTACCTGCGACGCCTGTGAACATCGGCATCACGCTCGCGCTCGTAACTTTTCTTTCAAGCGTCTTCATCAAGGGGTTTAAGGAGGCCATCGGGATCGCGGTCGTTCTTGTGTTCGCGTATCTACTGCTTAACCTGATCGTAGTTGCCGTGGGTTTGTATCACGTGGCCCAGCATCCGTCCGTGATTTCGAATTGGCAGACGGCGTTGCTCAATCATCCACGAGTAGGCGGCAATTGGACGATGATCATATTCGTCGCACTTTTGGTTTTTCCGAAGCTCGCGCTGGGACTCTCGGGATTCGAGACAGGTGTCGCGGTAATGCCGCTCGTTGAGGGCGATGCGAACGACACAGAGGAGAGACCGGTCGGACGAATACGCAACACGAAAAAGATGCTCGTCGTCGCGGCGCTCATTATGAGTGTCATGCTCGTCGCCAGCAGCTTTATTACTACTCTGCTAATCCCGGCGGAGAAGTTTCGCCCGGCGCATGGTGACCTGCCGGCCGGAGAAGCGTCGGGCCGCGCCCTCGCTTATTTGGCCCACGAATCCCTCGGCAACGTCTTCGGCAGCGTTTACGACGTCAGCACAATATTAATTTTGTGGTTTGCCGGGGCGTCAGCGATGGCCGGGTTGCTCAACATCGTCCCGCGCTATTTGCCGCGCTATGGGATGGCGCCTGATTGGACGCGCGCGATGCGGCCGCTCGTCATCGTCTTCACGGCCATTGCCTTTGCCATCACGCTCATCTTTAAAGCAGATGTGAATGCACAGGGCGGGGCTTACGCTACCGGCGTGCTCGTCTTGATGAGTTCGGCCGCGATCGCAGTGGCGGTTTCGGCCTTACGGCGAAAGCAGAAGTTTTGGGGCGCAGCTTTTGGATTGATCGCGCTGGTGTTTGCTTACACGACAGTAGTGAATGTCATCGAGAGACCGGACGGCATAAAAATAGCCGGCTTCTTCATCGCGCTGATCATTCTGGTTTCGTTTCTCTCACGAATAGCCCGCACGACCGAACTGCGAGTCGAGAGTATTGAGATCGACGAGACCGCAAAACGTTTTCTGGACGAGGCGGAGCGCCAGGGCACGATTCGCCTGATCACCAACCATCCCGAGGACAGCAGCCCGGAAGAGTATCGGCGAGAAATCGCCGAGAACCGCGAGGCCCACAACCTCTCGCCTAAAGACCCAATCCTGTTTCTCGAAGTCGAAGTCTGCGACGCTTCCGACTTTGCCAACAAGATGAAAGTTGAAGGCATGGAGGTGGGCGGTTACCGCGTGTTGCGCGCGGAAGGACCGGCGGTCCCTAACGCCATTGCCGCTTTTCTGCTCTATCTACGCGATCGCACGGGAAAAATTCCACACGCGTATTTTCACTGGGGCTCAAAGAATCCAGTGGCCTACCTTTTCGACTATGTAGCGTTCGGCCGCGGCGACACCGCCCCGGTCACCCGCGAAGTTCTCAGACAAGCCGAGCCCGACGAGGAAAAGCGGCCTTCAATACACGTGGGCGGTTATTGAGCTGTCAGCGCGGACTGCGTATTCGATGCAGTTTGAATTCTGGTTTTTTCTCATTCGCACCGCGGCTTTAACCCGGTGATCCAGTAGTCGCCCCTGCTCACGCGCCGGCTTCTGGAGCGCGATGCTACGGACCAAATCTTTGCCGGTATTCGGTCGAAGAGATGAACGCCTTGACCATATCGGCGTTTTGGAAGTTCCCGTTGAACTGATTCAGTTTCGTCAACCAGAAATCATAGCCGGTGTAATCCGAGTCGGGAGCGTCGTTCGGGTTTCGCCTGAGGTAACCGAAGTATTGCATCAGCACAAACGCGCGGTTGAACTCCTGCTGCTGCAGCGTCGAGTTTTCAGCTACCCGCCGCAGAGCCGAAGCCCGAGCAGTATTGTTCGCCGTGTTCCCCGCTCCACCAAAGTCATTGATTGCCTGGTTGTAGTCCGTTCCTGAGAGCGGCAAGCCGGCGTTTGTGAAGAGTTTGTTTACAAACTGAGTCGGCGTCAACGAAGTCGGATAAGCGGTCGTGAATCGTGACCGCTGCACGAACCCTGCCGTGAATGCCTGCTTGTTGTTTTCCAGCACCGTCTCCCAACCTGTCTGTCCAACTATCACGCCCTGGCCAATCTCCTGCGTGTCCGGCAGAAACTCGTTGAAGCTAACAATCGGAACTGCGAGTTGATGCGTCGCGCCAAAAGTGGAAGTCCCTTGCCCGTCACTATAGGCAGCTTTGTAGATCCGCTCGACCAGGTAACCCGTCTGCTGGAATTCAATCGAGAGGAAGAACGCAGCCGAGACATTGATGCGTTTCACTTCCGCGCACTGAGCATTGGCGCCACAGGAAGTAATCTCGTTAGTCCAAAAACCGAAACCACCCGGGTCTGGCTCGCGTCCCAGAAAATCTATGTAGTGCTGATGCACAAAGAAGCTTGCCTGGTCGATTGGACTGGCGCCCGTCGTACTCTCGTTGTCCGCGATAGTGACGGTGGTGGCCGAGGGTGAGCCCAGAGTCGCGCCGATGGGATTACTCAAACTTACCGTGAAGGTTTCGTTGCCTTCAGCATAAGCATCGTCGGTAATGGGAACATTGACTATCTTGAACGCTTCACCTGTCGCGAAGTGAATTGTGCCAATCGTCGCTGTGTAATCACAGCGAGACGATGCGTTGCCCGAAACGACATTGCAGTTGCTCGCGCCGGCCGTGTCACTGGTCGCGTAATCGACGCTGGCCGCAGTCGAAGTATCTCCGATCCTGGTAAAGGTGATCGTCGCGCGGCCCGACGATTCCGAGGCGAGATAACTTGCGCTGCTGAATTGGATACTGCCGGCCGATGATGTCGTGCCGAACTGCCCACGAATTTCGCCGTTCAGGAAATTGCTGCTGTGAACATTGATATACAACTGACCGTTCTTCAGATTTTGCACATCGGCCGGCGAAGGCGAGACCAGGAAATCGCTAAAACTGGAATTGGGCAACGGAAACAAAATTTGTCCCACAGCGCCAGGGGCCGCGGGACCATGAATGTGCGCGGCGGTCTCGGCACTGGAAAGCCCGCTGAAGTTTAGTGAGACGCGTGCCGTCTGTTCGTCAGGACTAAGTAACAAAGTCGCGGTGCCGGTAGCAGTTGAATTGTTCGGTGGTGTTTCTTGCGCGCCATTCAGAGTGGCCGTGAAAACGAGCGGCTGCTTGCCTGAAATTTCATAAACCGCACTGTTGGTGTTAGAGACGACGAAGAGATTGCCGTTGGGTCCGGTCTCGATGTCAGCGGTAATGCCAAAGTCGCGCCCAATCAAAAGGCTTTCGCTTTCGGTGATATCGAACTTGTCCAAATTATCGGCAACCAGATCGTTCAGCCGCGAATCACTAAACGCAAAGTGCAACCGATCCGGCGTCAGCTTGAAGCGAAAAAGAAAACCGCCCGACAGAAACGTGCGCGCCGCACCCACAAACATGTCGCCTTCGAATTGTGGACCGAGTCCTCTGCCCTGGACAAAACCCAACGGCGACGCCGGCGTGGGATACTTCCAACTAAATTCCGGATCGTTGTAATGCGCGCCCGGCAACATGTACAAACGCGCAAGCGCCGCCGCCGGAGTATCGGCGATCAAAGACGGCGGCCAACGCAACTGTTGTAAGTCGCTCGTGCCGTAGGTCGATTCGATTTGCTTGAATTGGGCGATGCGGCTGACCGGACCCATCGTCTCTACCCAGCCATTGTTCGATCCGGCGGTCACGCGATTCATCTCGTCAAATGCATCGTCGCCGTTTTCCTGATCCCAAAGATTTCCTGACAGCGGATCGAAAGCCAAACCAAATCCATTGCGCACGCCATAAGCGTAGAGCTTCTTGATATTCGTCGCGGCCTGGCCGGTGAGCGGTGTGGACGCATTGAAGAACGGATTGTCGGCCGGCGTTGAGCCGTCATCGTTGAGCCGCAGGATGAAACCTGTCAGGTGCGCATCGTCGGGCTCTGGCCCGCCAAACTGATCATCGGGGAGTGGTCCAAGCTGATTGTTCTGGAGCAAGCCCCGCCGGCCATTGTCTCCCATCAAAATGTATAGCTTGCCATCCGGACCAAACCGCAAAACGCCGCCGTTGTGATTGCCGCGCAACGGCTGGTTTGCATCGGCTTGGTAGGCGCGCAGCTTAATCAGGTTCCGATCAAAAATCAGCGTTGCCCCATTCCATACGTAACGGTCGACGCGATTCGACAGCGGTTGAAACACATCGGCGAGATTGGTTGAATCAGCCCCGGTACTGCTCTCGGTCCAGTAAAGATAGACATAGTTGTTGAGCAGAAAATTCGGATGCAGGGCGATCCCGAGTAATCCGCGTTCCGATCCGCTATTCACGGCCAGATCGAGTGGAGCCGGGCTCTGAATCACTCCATTGATAACTCTTTGAACTTTGCCGGTGTTTTTCTCCAGCACGAAGAAATCGTTGTTGCCGATGAAAGCCATGCTGGTTGGCTGTGACAGACCGCTGACAACCGTCTTTACTGAAAGATTGGGGTCCAGCATTGAAGGGCCGTTGGCGGGCGCATTGACTGTCGTCTGAATCGTCGTCGAGTTATCGTTCGCGTCGGGATCGCTTTCATTAGCGGCGACGCTCGCGGTGTTGCTCAACTGTCCGGCCGTCTGTGGCGTTATCGTGATGTTTACTATGGCCGCCGCACCGTTCGCGATTGAGTTCAGGTTACATGTGATCGTCGTCGTCCCGCCGCACGAACCCTGGCTTGGGATAGCGGAAACCAACAGCGGACCCATCGGCAACGGGTCGGTCACAATCACGTTGGTCGCCGGCGATGGACCGTTGTTAGTCACGATAATCCGATAAGTCACGTTGGCCAGAGACGTCGCGGGATTCGGCGACGCTGTCTTGGTAATCGCAAGATTCGCGCTCGCGGTTCCTGAAACAAAAAGTTGGGCCGAGCCCGCATGCTGCAAGTTTCCGCTCGTACTATTGATGTTCAACGAGTAGCTGCCCGGAGGTGTCGCCGCGGTCGTAGTGATGGTTAGTGTCGACGACTTTGCCGACGCGTCGGTGATAACGATATTCGCGGGATTGAAAGTCGCAGTCGAATCATTTGAAAAACCGGACGCGCTCAGGGAAATCGTGCCGGTAAAACCACCGACAGGTGTCGCTGTTACGGTGTACGTGGTTCCACTGCCTGGAATCACCGTGCGCGAACCGGGCAGCACCGAGATCGAATAGTCAGCCGCGGGCGTGGCGTCTGTAATCCTGGCGACAAAAGCATCCTGCCCTCCGGCATTAGCAGTTTGCACTGGCGACGCAGTGGGGAAATTTGTCGATGCGGTAAAGCCTGTGACATATGCGTCGCTCGAGGAATCAAGCGCGATCGGATTCGTCGAGGTGCCTGTCGTCGTGTTGCTCTCGTTCCCGCTGCCACCAAGGTAGGTAGAATAGAGAAGTACGCTTCCCGCCGGATTTAGTTTAGCAATAAACGCATCAAAGCCTCCTCCATTGGAGATCTGCAAGGGCGATACGGTGGGAAAATTTGTGGATGAAGTGAAGCCGGTTACGTAGGCTGCTCCAGCAGAGTTGACTGCGATCCCGGCGCCGCGGTCGTCACCGGTACCACCGAGGTAGGTCGCGTAAACCTTCGTTCCGCTACTAGAAATCCTTGCCACGAAGGCGTCAAACGATCCGCCGAACGCAGGCTGAGCGGGTGCCAGTAACGGGAAGTTGTTCGAAGAGGTTTGGCCAACCACGTAAACATTATTCGCGCCGCTGTCGATCGCGATGCCATAGGCTTTGTCGTCCCCTGTCCCGCCGAGATACGAACAGAAGAGGAGCGAACTTCCACCGCTGCCGTTGGTATCAAATTTAGCGACGAAGGCGTCAAAGCTTCCGCCAAAACTATTTTGAAAAGCATTCTCAGTCGGAAAGTCACTGGCACTGGTAAAGCCCGCGATGTAAGCATTACCGTTGCTGTCTATGGTGACGCCGCTGCCGCGATCAGTTCCAGAGCCGCCCAGATAGGTCGAGTAGAGCAAGGCCGATCCGGTCGAGTTGATCTTGGCCAGGTACGCATCAGTATCGCCGGCGCGCGTCGACTGGTAGGCGTTAATAGTCGTGGGAAAGCCGGTCGACTTGGTGCCGCCGGTCACGTAGGCGTTTCCTGCCGAATCCACGGCGACGCCTTCGGTCGAATCATTCTCTTCGCCGCCCACGAAGCTCGAATAAACCAGAGCGTTGCCTTGTCCGTTCAACTTGAAGACGACTCCGTCAAAATCGCCACCCCGATAGTTGGGCCCAAAGGAACCAGGCGTGGTGGGAAAATTAACTGATGAAGAATCAACGCGGCCCACGACGTAAGCGTTGCCGCTGGCATCGATGGCGAGACCGTCGCCGCGATCCTGACCGCTGCCGCCGACGTATGTCGAGTAGATGACGTTTGCGCCGGCCGCATCGATCTTCGTCACGAAGATATCTGCCAGGCCGGCCTTCGCGCCGAACGCGGCGCTATGCAATGGAAAGTTGGTTGAGCTCGTCGTCCCGGCAACATAGATATTATTGCTGCTGTCGACCGCAATGCTGCTGCCGAAGTCATCACCGCTGCCGCCTAAGTAGGTCGAGTAAACCAGAGTCGGATCAATCACCAACAATTTGGTTCGATCGTACGAGCCGACTGCAAACCCTGCCTGTCTGCCGAACAAGCGAAAGCTTCCCTCCACTAGCTGGCGCTGTCCATTGATCTCTTGATAGATTATGGGCTTGCGTTGCCGCACCTCGCCGCCGGCGGTGCGCAGGACCAGATCGCCTTCGGCAGAAATTCGCGGACGTACTCCGGCGCCGAACTCCAGCCGAATCGCTTGTGGATCGGCGCCCGACGCAATCGCAAAATCGTATTCGAGTTGTTGTTGATTACCGTAGTACGTAAGGCTGATGCCCGGATAGATTTCTTCGTAACGCACGGCGCGAAACGTCGGCACATCGGTGCGCCACCTGGCCGGATCGTTGCCGATGAAATAATTCCGTAGGCCGGAAAGTTCGTCGACGCCTTTGGCAGAAGCATTGGCATTAGCGCCTTGCAGCTTCAAACCCAGCAGCGTGGGTGGTTTCTCTTGATCACGATGAAAATCGCGCGGTGACTCGCTCCGCGTTTTCCCAATCGTCCTCGAAATACTTTTCCGTAGTTCAAGAACGGCGCCGCTGGAAGTAAGAAAGAGATTATAGCCGGCGCCGCGCGCGGCGAACTGGGCCCGGCTGTCCAACTGGCCAACGTTACGCTCAAAGCTGAGCGGAAGCTTCGCAACCAACTCGCGCACGGCAGGGACTGGAGCGTTAGGGCCTGCCCGTGCCGGTTCGACAGACCCCGCCGCGGCCTGGGCACGGCTCGCGTCGACTCTGATCGTGAGAGCTGACCAAAAGATTCCGAACAGGCCAGAGAGGAGCACTAAACAACCTAAATTGATTTTCTGCCTTAAGCTCAATGCGTATTACCCATCCACTGAAAACGACACTAAGGACTCAAATGGTACCCAGTATCGCAACTCGCCAAACTCATTATTGATTGACTTAACTGGCTTCCAAAAAACCGAGCGCGGGCGAACGCTCAATCCCATCGTTCAACCCGCGCTCGGTCCACCGACATTCCGACGTGAACTCTAAAAC
This sequence comes from Blastocatellia bacterium, assembly GCA_033856735.1. Lineage (GTDB taxonomy): Bacteria > Acidobacteriota > Blastocatellia > Pyrinomonadales > Pyrinomonadaceae > UBA11740. The sequence goes on along the minus strand of JAWVEM010000318.1, from coordinate 8,459 downwards.
CAACCATTTTCTATTCTCAGCCCAGGAAGGGCAGAGTCGGTGTCGCGAACGTCGCGAGATTTGGGAAGACCGATGCGCGGTCGCTGAGCGCGAGGCCATACCACGTCGCCAACGTCGCCGCATATTGATCGATGGAAGTCGTCGGGATCCATTGGCCGCGGTTACTGGTGGTGTCATCCGGCCCTGCGAGTTGTAACGCAGGATAACCATAAGGAAGACCCGAGCCATCCGGCCGCGTTGATCCGTAGAAGGCGCCGCCCTGCACTGCTCCGCCCATAATAAAAGCGTGGCTGCCCCACGCGTGATCCGTACCCACGCTGCCCGCGCCCGAGCCCGACGGCTGAAATGTCCGGCCAAAATCCGAGAGGGTGAAAGTGGTTACGTTGTTGCTCAATCCCTGCGCGACCATTTCATCATAGAAAGCGCGCAGCGCCTGACTCACTTGGGTCAGCAACGCGCCCTGAGTTCCCGATTGCGCTGCCCCGCCGGCTGGATTCGTCGGGTCGCTGCCCGTTTCATTGGTATGAGTATCAAAGCCGCCCAGTGAGCAGAAAAAGATTTGCCGCCCGCTGGCAAATCCCAGAGTAGACTTGATCTTGAGTAGGTTGGCGATCTGCTTCAACTGATTTCCCAAGGTGGTGTTCGGGAAAGTAGCGCTAAGCGCCGGAACACCCGCTTGGTTCAAAGCAGTATCGGCCGTCATCGCCGAGGTCGTAGTATCAGTCGAAGCTTTAACCAGCGTCGTTCCCTGATCGAAGCTCAAAAGCGTCCGAAAACTGCTGCCGCTATTAAACGGGTTAGCTCCTGCCGGCCCATTCCAGGTCAGGTTGAGCAGATTGGCCAGCGATGTGGGCGCCGCGCCGATGGCCAACTGGCGCGAGTTAATTCCGCTGGCGAAGAGGCTCGTGCCGGCCAAAGAAATATTCATTGGCAATGCCACCGGACCGTTAAGCGCGTTGGTCTTATCCGCAATCCGACCGCCCCATCCTGATTGACCAGTCGTGTTGCCGATTGAAGTCATCTGCTGGTTGACCTGGTCTGAATGCGAGAACAGTTGGTAGGGATGTCCGATGTTCGCGCTGTATTGCGCTCTGGTAATTGGCCGAACCAGAGAGCCGACATTGCAGAGGATCGCGAGTTTTCCGTCCGTCCAGGGTTTCAAGAGTCCCGGCAAGACGCCCGCGTTATTCGCCTCAGGCGAAAGATTTGGATGGAAGGCATAAGCAACACCGCTCGTGTTCGACGGAGTGATCTTCGTGTTTGTGATTTGTGACTGAGTCAACCCTAGTTGGGACGCGCCGCGCACGGCGTTGTAGCTCGCATAATCATCAAACGGAATCACCATGTTATTGCAGTCTGAGCCGCCGCTGAGGAAGATGCAGACCAGCGCTTTGTAATCCGCCGCGGATTCAGTCTGCTGTTGCACCATCGCGTTAACCAGATTGAGCTTGTCCAAACTGGCGAGCATCGCGACTCCGGTTAAGCCACACACCGATGTCTTGAGAAATTGCCGACGTGATTTACTCATTGGTTCTACCTCTCCACCTGGAACTGCGCTGAAGTCGCGATCAAATAAATTGCGGTTTGTGTTCGTTGCTGAGCTTGCGTCGCAGGTGTCGCGTTGGTTATCGCAGTAATGGCGGTCACGATGTTGGCGTTCATTGCCGCCGACATCGTGCCATGCATCAACCTGGTGTTTAGTGCATCAACCAATTGCTGGGGCGTGCCACTGGCAACGATATTCTGATAAGCCGAATAGTTGACTTGCGTCCCCGTCGGTCTGTTGACGCCACTCGGAGCGATGCCGCCGCTGACCACGAAGATCGAGTTCATAAAGTTCGCCCGTTTATAAGTGGTCGATGTATCAAGCAAGCCAAATTCAGGGCCGAAAAGATTCGTCCCAGGCAAACCATAATCGGCCGGGTAATAACTGAACACGGTCGGCGGATTGAATAAGTTCTGGCCCATGTCGTTGGTATAGCTAAACGGAGTGCTCGCCAGCACCCCGTCACTGGTCGCGTTGAAGGTGCGCAGTAAGTGAGTCATCAACAAAACCGGCTCGCGCAGGTGGCCATAGTTTGGATCAGTCTTCGCATCGCCACGGGCTTCGGGATCCAGAAGGATCGCCGTGATGATGGCCTTCATGTCCCCGCGCACACCCGAGCCATTATTGGCAAAGACCGCAGAGCAACGGCCGACATAAGCCGGGTTGGGGTTGCTGGTCACCATTTGGTGAATCAGTTGTGTGCAAACATAGGGCCCAGTGTTCGGGTGATTGAAAAGATTGTCGATTGCGGTGTTAAGTGAAGTGACCGCATAGTCTTTACAGGCCTGGAGCTGCGCCGCGGAAGTTCCCGTCGTGCAGGGACTCCCGCATGCAGGCACCACTACCGGATTTGCATGATTGACATCGGTCAACAGAGTTTTCTGCGCGATGTCGTACCGGTTGGCATTGCCGTTTGGAATCATCGGATCCAGATAATTAATTACTGAGACAGTGTTGTCCACACTCCAGGGCTTGTTCGCTGCCAGGTCCCACCCCGTAAAGACGCGGGCCAGGTTCGAAATCGTCGTTTGATCATAGCTCGGCACGCGATTACCCTGCGCGTCCAGCACCGGAGTTCCATCCTGATTCAATTTATCCACACCGATCGAAAACAATTGCATGATCTCGCGCGCATAGTTCTCGTTGGGCGTAGGGTTGGCGCGGCTGATGACTGAGTTCCCTCTCATGTTCAGGTACTCGCCCATGCCTGGGTTGAGCGTCACGTCAAAGAGTAGAGTGCGGAAGTTGCCGAATGCGTTGCGATCGATCGTCTGTAAGTAGGGCGCGTACCAGCTCGTTTCGTTAACATTGAGTTGCACGCCTCCAACCACGATGAACTGGTGCAAGGCAAAGGCGACCCGCTGTCTCAACTGATCGGGTTGCGACAGAGCGTTAGTAAAGAACTGCTTTTGTAGCGGGTAAAGAGTGTAGTTATCCCGAAAACAGGTGGTGTTCGAGTCGCACGGAGGCGCGGGCGCCGCCGGATAGAACTGCGGATAAAGCGGCGTCGCAGGATAGTCAGACTGCACGCTGGGGAATACCGGCGGCGTACTGAATTGCTCGTTAATCCAGGCTTGCATGCCGATTGACTGTAGATGAGCGAAGTCGGCATCGCTGGGGCCCCAGGTCGCTTGTTCAAGAAACCTTAGACGGTCCTGGTCTGATGGAAATGATGGAGCACTGAACTGCGCCTGATACTGCGCCAGGGTCAAAGGCGTCACTGCCGTAGGCGGCGTCTGCGGCGCCGGTGTTCCGACCGCGCCCGGATCGTCGGCCGGTCCACCGCCGATTTGGCCAATCGCCACGCGCACTCGATTGCTCCCCGCCCCGTGCAGGTTCAAACGGATCAGCACGTCGCCCAGATTGGCCGTCATCAAATCATTCAGACGCATAACGACCATATAGACGCCGGCGAAGTTCGGCACCTGGGCCACGTACTCGACGTTCAGCGGATAATGCAAGTGGGCCGCATCCTCAGCGTCGGCTGTCAAAGAATTCTGTGTCTCACCGGCGAGCAGATCGAGATTCATCACGAACAGCGTGATGCGTGTGCGCGGGTCGTTGGGACTAAAGTTGCTCTCAGACGACAGCGAAAAAGGCTCAGCTCTCATCGATACTGATTCCAGCGCCACGGCTCTGGTTGAACCGGCCGAGACGCTAATCAATGTTGGACTAAGGCTGGGCGCTGCCGAGGCAATGACGGCACAAAAAATCACTGCCAGACCTGTGCACACAAATGCAGCGAAGCTCTTGCTTGGCGCATAAGCACTATTTCTCATAGGGGTATGCTCTCTCTACCAAAAAGCGATACGAACGAATCGATATGAGGCTGAGCCAAACAGAAAAGCTTGGTGGAGGGGCCACCGGGCGATCTCACCCTGGTTCCATTGAATATACACACCACGTCGGCGCGGGGTCAACAACTTTAAGACGAAAGGAGAGGGAGATTAGACGAAGCTTTTTGACCGACCAACTTCCTGTGGAAAGTCAGCTAGGTGAGTTTTGAACTGACACGAATGAACTGGTAAAAGCCAGTTACGGCCCCGAGGACGATACCGACAACGAGCAGCCAGGGTCGTGTGCCGAGCCAGCGATCCAACACCCACCCGACGATTAACCCGGCGACTACCGCCGTGAAAAGAGAGAAAGCCGCGGCATAAGCCAAGCCGGACTTGCGATTGGTTTCCTGCTGATCGTCTTCGGATTTCACAGTGAGAAGTTCAAGCCTGATCCGACGTAACCTTGTCATAAACGTCGCGGAGGGCTAGTGAGCAGCCTATCGACTCTATCTCCACGACATTGTCGAGCGAAGTCCATTGAGACAGCAACCACTCTCCGTTCGACTGCCTAACGTATCGCTCCAAACGAACCTCGTCTTGTGCCACGAGCAGGTGTTCAGCCAAAGAGTTGAGCGTGCGGTAGTAAGAAGTTTTTGCTATGCGGTCATAACGTTCCGTAGACGGCGAAAGGACCTCAACGAGCACAGTTGGATTTAAAAGCGTGTCAAGGTACCGGTCCTCAAACTTTGGCTCGCCGCAGACGACAACGACGTCTGGGTAAGTATACAGACCAGTTGCAGTGACTTTGACGCGCATATCTCCCACATAGGCGTGGCACTGGCGACCTTTCAATTGCTGCCTCAGCTCACCGAATATGTTTCCAGCTACGAGGTTGTGCCTGAGGCTGGCCCCAGTCATCGCGAATATCCCGCCGTTAACATATTCGCTCTTATACTCTGACTGGCGTTCAAGCCTCAGGTACTCTTCGGGACTGATGTAGGAAATGATCTGTTGAGACATTGCTGACTCCTGGCCGCCAGTCTACCACTTTTCGCGAGTCAGATAATTCTTCGGACCTTCATACAGCAAAGCTCGCCGCGAATGGCGCATCGAGTCGTGAATGAAGCACACGTGGGTACACCAGCACGCCTTGCCGCCGTCGATGGCGTTCAGCTCCGTTTGCCGCTCTTGCGCCGCCCACAACGCGCCAAAGTCGTAATCATAGTCGGCGAGCGTGCCAAACTTTTCGCGCAACTCGCAGGCGCGCACGTCGCCGTTGTAATCGATCACGACGATCGTTTCGCCCGCTGTGCATGGAAAGGGCCACGGTGTCGAGCGATCGAAGTTCGCATGTTGAGTGCGATAGTGCGTGGTAATCGTGCCGACGTAGGCGACGTTCTTGGCGAAACGCTTCGGGCCGTCGTCGTCGGCAAACATTCGGTCACCATAGCGCTTGGTCAGTTGGGAGACATAGGAATACATCGGCGGCAAAGAATCGGGTGGGACCTGCTTGATTTCATCGCCCACCAAAGTCTCTCCGCGCACGATGTTGAAATATTGGCCATCGAGCCGAAAGTTCGCCCACATGAACTCGCCCAGTTTTTCTATCTCGAGATAATTGTCCGCGCACACGACCGTGTTGACGTTTAGCCGCAGCCGATCGCGATACTTCTCTTTCAACGGATACAGGCTCGTGATGCAATCCAGCGTCTTGTCCCAATGGCCGGGCACGCCGCGCACGCGATCGTGAGTTTCACCAAAACCGTCCAGAGCAATATTCAGATAGAGATCAAGCGCTGGATGATTGCCGAGAGCTTCGTCAACGATTTCATAAACCCGGGCCTTGACCAATCCGTTGGTGGGAATAATCACGCGCCGCACGCCGTTTCGGCGCACGAACATGTCGATGATCTGTGACGCATCGTGACGCAGCGTGGGCTCGCCGCCGGAAAGCCAGAGGTCGGTGATGCCCGGCATTGTGTCCGAGACCTTTTCGATTTGCGCGAAGGTCATATCGCCGGGACGATTCAGTTCTTCGTGATAAAAGCACGTGCGGCAGAACGAATTGCAGCGCGAGGTGACAAAAAGAATTACGGTGCCGAGACGCTTTTCGCGTTTCGTCGATCTCAAGAGCTGGACGAGTTGAGTGGCTTTATTCGGCATCGTATGTTGTAGCACAGACTTCAGTATGTGATCTTAACGGAGCAATCACAGACTAAAGTCTGTGCCACTAATTCTTCAGCGGCAGTGGATCGGCAACGTCGATCACCAGCTTCCAGTCGCCCAAGACTTTCTTCCAGACGCGCGCATAATTCCCTCGTTCGGAAATGGCGCCGGCTTTCTCAACCAATTCGTAGGCGCCATACGTGTAACCCAAATCCCCGGAGACGGAAACGCCAGCGAAGGAGGGTGTCCATGTCCATTCCGCGGTCAGCGGCGTAAGAGCGTCAGCCGCGGCCATTTTCCCGACAAAAGGAAAGTGGTCATTGCGAAATAGTCGAACATCTTTTGCGGCGTACAAAAGGAAGGATTCACGCGCACCCAATTCGGCGGAGACCTTCGAGAATTTGCGCTCGGCATCCAACAAGCCCGACCGAGCGAGATCCTTGTCGACTTTCGTCGAGATCTCGGCGCCCACTTGACCCTTGTCCGGTTGCCACATCGGCACAGGGCTTTTCGGTTCTGGATTGCCAACTCCAAGATCGAGTGCAAACTTCCAGGAGCCGTCGGTCTGCTTCTTCCAAACTGTCATGAAGTTGCCGAAAGCACTGGGTTGGGCGTCTTTAATGTCCTTCTTATACTGCCAGGGTCCGGTTGTGTAACCGAGATCTCCGGCACTGGAAACAAAGGCGAAGATGGGTTGCCAGGCAAGCAAGGGTCGCGTCTTTGATGCCGGCACCGGGTTTTCCTGCATCCACTTTTTTCCCAACACAGGACCCGGACGAAACAGGATCCCGTCGTCGGCGATGAAGGCAGCGAAAGCCTCGCGAGTTCCCTTTTCTTCAGACATGCGGGCGAATGCGCGCTCAGTATCGACCATCGACTTCAAATCGCTGGCCTGCTTCTGGTCCTGAGCGCCGGTGATCCCGAACAGGGAGCAAATGATTAGCAGAAGCGGTAACAGAATTTTCATATCAATTTCCTCACTGCCGCGCTTTGATCCTCTGCACTTTTTCATTAGCACCGTGGCTTCAGCCCGGTGTCTCGCAGGTATCTGGATGAGCCGAAACCGTTTGAAGCAGTTTTCCGTTTTCCCATCAAGGGAATGACACCGGGCTGAGCCACGGTGTTAGGAAATCAGCAAACCCTACTTGAGTTAATCCTGTTTGCGCGACAGGATGACAGTTTCAGTCGGCGATTTCAATTCGTACGTAATACCGCGCCAGGTAATCTGCCGGGAGACCGCGGCCGCCACCGCATTGTAAAGATAAAGGACCGAAGCCAGCGGCCAAAGCGTCAGATGCGCCAACGCAGTTCCTAAAGATCGTAATCGTCGGTCGGGAATCAGTACCGAAACAGCGCGCAAGCGAAAGTGCGACTTCATCGACCCCAGCGCGAAAATGATCAGCAAGAGCACCAAAGGCGTCGCGAATGAAAGTCCCAGCAGGGCACGCGCGACGACTAAAGCCATGCCGCCAAAAAACACCAGCACAAAAAATATGCTGCCGATGAGCACGCCTCTCCACAAGTGCGAGGCATAAGCGCGAGTGATTTTAAGTTGCCGAGTAGTGAATTCGATCAACTCCTTAAAGCTGCAATCCTCAAACGACGCGGTCAGACATTGCGGCACGAACTTTATCGGCAAGTCGCCCTCATGGAGGGCGCGCGTTAACGCGAAATCATCCGAAACCGTGCCGCGCCAATAGTCCGGGACTTTACGTTCATAGAATGTCTCGCGCCGGATCGCGGTCGAACCACCCCAACAAAAGTTTTTCTCCAACTGCTCGCCCAGGGCGGAGGCAATCGCCGCATTCCAGACCGATCGCAGATGCGAAGCGACTCCACCGCGCAGCGGAATGAACCAGCGATAGCCCGTCGTCGCGCCCAGATTGGGATCGTGGAGGGGCCTAACCAGATACTGCAGCCAGTTCGAACTGGGCCGCGCATCAGTATCGACAAATACGAAAACTTCGCCTTGAGGATCGGCTTCCGCGACCGCCACGCGCAGGTTGTGGACCTTTTGCCCGTTGTCAGTTGCTGGGCCGGAAATCACAAAGCGCATAGTAGGGCCCGATTTGCCGATAAACGATCTGCGCGCTGCCGCGATGACCGCGAAGGCCGGATCGTCCGCGCGGTCGCCGACGAAAACAATCTCAAAGGCCGGATAGTCCTGCGCAAAGATGGCGTTGATATTTTCTTTGAGGCCTTCGTCCACTCCGCGACAGGGAACAAAGACAGTGACGAAGGGCGTGAACTCAGCGTACTCCCTCGCCAATTCCGCTTGTACATAACGCACGAATCGCAATCCGCCCCGGAGCGAGATCAAGCCTAACCAGATTGAGATTATGGCGAAGAAATAGAAGATGAGAATGGTGGCACCCGGTAACAGAGACACTCTTAGTCTCCGTTCGCCGGGACAGCTTTGCCGCCGCTTATCTTGACGTCTTTACGCTGGTAAACGGCCGCGTCTCTTA
>JAWVEM010000317.1:0-3962 GCA_033856735.1 Blastocatellia bacterium | reverse complement strand
GCGCCGCAGCGAATGGCTTCGCGCACACGGTCCGCGGGCGAGAGTTTCCTGAGCATGCGCGCAATGCGCCGCGGCGAGAAGCCCGACTTGGCGTCGATAGCGACTCGGGACCTTTCCGGCACCACGGTTCCGCCATGCTTAATGCGGGCGTTCTTATATTCGCGCAGGGCCTGGCGGCTCTGGGCAATCTTCTGCCGAATACAGCGCTTACAGTAGAGGTTGAAACCGTCTTTGCGTGCGCGGCACACGCCGAACTCTGACAGCGGCAGCGACTCTTCGCACCGGGGGCATCTTCTCACGTCAACTATGCTTACTTCCGCTGGTCTAGTCACTCTTTGCGCTCCACTAAAATGATTTGCTAGCGTGTTTCGGGACAAAAGCACCGCCCTGCAGGACAGACAAGCCGCCTTGCACCCTGGTCCGCTCGAACCCTCTGTGACTAATGTTGGCGATGTACTCCGGATGTGAGCCGGAAAAAATCCGCCGTCGATGGTCACGCTGATTTAGTCATTGCGTGACGACGCCCCCACCGATCAACGCATGTGAAATTCAATGCGTATCGAGGTTGGTCGCAGGAATGGCTGACGGTGATCTTTGCGAGGGATAAATAATTGCTTCTGATTCAACTTAATGGTCTCGCCAACTCAATCGCCAGTGCGCTCACCTCTAAACTAGTAAGGGACTGGCATTATATTTAGGAAGATTTTTTTTGCAACCTCTTTCTCACATTGACATGGTCCAACTCGCACACGCGATCATTTCCGCTCTAAAATATTTTCTGGAAATGAATTCTCTTTCGCAACGTCTTTAAGGAAGCAAGATACAACGTCTCACAGTTGAGGCCACGGAATTTCGAACGATGACTTATGCGAAATAACCAGTGCGACGAGTTGCAAAATGATCCAACAAAAACGCGCATTCATGATCGAGCCAGAAAGCGTTCGCCGTATGTTTCGCGCTAAACCTTCGATGAACTCGATCGTGGTCCAACTATTAGTTGATTTGTCCGCGCTCGAATGCGTTAACCCAGGTTATCGATCACAAACCGAAGAAAAAAATTTTGCCGTGCCAACAGAAAGTCTCAATCAGAAGAGAACGTTCTGGCAACGATCGATTATGTCCGGCGTTACTAACGACAACTATGTTGAATCCTAAAGTTCAACAGGTTCACATCGAATGTTTGCAGTTAACCCCGCTAAAAGGAGTGCACACCAAAGCAGGCCTTAGGAAATTTGTGAATGTCGCGGCAGCGGAGTGCGAAAGCTTTGGCGGTCGTCGAATCTGTGGATGCCGCTTAGTTGTGCAAAACGCGGAAAGCTCTTTCTTCAGAGGAACTTGCCCGGGACTCAAAGAGGGCTATCCACAGCTTTTCAACAGCTTCTGTGGAAACATGGATGACGGAAATTCTTATGAAACGGAGTGCTTACCAGGGTTCACTTTCGCTCGATCCCTGAGCCGGAAAACGAACTTAAGTCCTGACCACACTTCATTCACCGCACAGATCTTGACGTCGACCAGGCCGGCAGCAAGACCAATGTCGCGGACGATGTTCTCGGAAAGATCCGTGGACACGCCGGAACTCCTTTTCGGCCACGACACCCAGAGCATGCCGGAAGCATTAAGCTGCTGCGCGTGCACGCAAAATTTTGTCTTGAGCTCTTTTTCACTCTTAACAAACAACTGAACAAAGTCGAGTGGTTTGCCTGATCGCGATTTAATAGTCACACCAGCAGGCAGATCAAGTTCATTTGCATAACCCGCAGGCGAGCCTACAAAGGCGACATTGAACCCGGGCTTGATACCCAGCTTCTTGACGAGCGGTGTTCCAGAATAACCTGCCATGCGAGACCTTGTTCACTTGTGACGAACATATCGATCAATGCTGCGCCGTCGTGCGCGAGATTTGCAAACCCTTATCAATGCTGTTTGCCTTTCGCGTTACGTCACTCGCTGATCGATATTTCGCCACCGAAATGTATTCCGCGCTTTTCGCGTCCCAACGCAATCACAATTGCAGCGCCCACTAACACAGTGACCGTAGTCAGAGCCATCGTCGTTGGATAACTCGTCTTGGCGGCGAAGATTGCTTGTATGAACCCCACAAAGCCCGCCAACAGCACACCGCATTGGTACGCGAAGCCAGGCAAAAACCCGCGCACGGAATCCGGCGAAAGCTCAGAGAGATGAGCCGGAATGATTCCCCATGCTCCCTGCACCATAAACTGCATGAGGAAACCGCCAGTCAACAAAAGCGACAGCGAAGGCGACAACGCCCAGAGTGGAATGACAAGCACCGCGCACAAAAGCGCCACGATCATTGAACGCCGCCTGCCAAATCGATCCGAAAGCAGCCCAAACAGAATTCCTCCGGCAATGGCTCCCACCATCGTAAACGCGGTGACTGCCGCGACCTTCTGCGGAGCGAAGTGCCATGCGCGCTTCAAAAGTGTCGGATACATGTCCTGTGTTCCGTGAGACACGAAGTTCATCATCATCATCATGAGCACGAGGTAGATAAAAAGCTTCCAGTGTGAGGCAATTGAGCGACCTAGTTGGCCCCAGTTTTCGTGCCGAGTCTTCTCCCAGACCTTCGATTCCTTAACGCGGAAGCGAACAAAGATGGCGAGCAGCGCGGGCAATCCGCCGATAAAGAACATTGGTCGCCAGCCCCAGCGCGGAAACACAAAGAAATAACAGACGGCCGCCAGTAAATAGCCCGCGGCGTATCCTTCCTGGAGCAATCCCGACAGTACACCCCTCGACTTTGGCGGCACTTTTTCCATCGCCAGCGAGGCGCCCACGCCCCATTCGCCGCCCATGCCGATTCCGAACAGCGCGCGCAGCACCAGAAAGGTCGTGTAGTTGGGAGCCAACCCGGACAGGACTTCAATCACCGAAAAGAAGACCAGATCGAGCATGAGAGGCAGGCGGCGACCATAGCGGTCCGCGAGCAGGCCGAAGATGAAGGCTCCCACCGGACGGAAGCCGAGCGTCAAGGCTATTGAAAAAGCAATTTCGGGATCGGTCTTGTGAAACTCAGCCCCGATGGCGGTTAGAGATAGTCCGACCAGAAAGAAGTCGAAGGCGTCCAGTGTCCATCCAAGAAATCCGGCCAGGAGAGCAGCGCGATGTCCTTCGGGTACGTCCTCTGCCTGCTTCATTTTGCAAAAGCCCTCGGCTGTCTGACTTGACGAGCAAGAAAACGCGGCGATACTAATATTTTGCGGCCCTTGCGTTCAAGGGATTTATTAACAGCGCCCCTGTATGGATCGACAGGGCTCGATCTCAACAAACCGTTCACGAGTTTCGCGCGTAGATTGAATGTAAGAACGTTAGCGACCACGAACCCGCATGTTAATTAAGAAGCCAGCCGACATTAAATCGAGCGAAATCACCGACCAGAAGGTTTACCTAAACCGGCGTCTGTTCATGCGCGGCGCAATTCTCGCCGGTTCGGTTACGGCGACCGGCTTGTTGTATCGCAAATTAAATCCACCCGCCGCGGTTGTAGAAGAGCGTCCCAGGATAGCGGGTCTCGTCACGCCACCCTCCGACGACGCCATGCGGCAGGGGTTCAAAGTAAACGAGCCGTTGACCTCCTTTGAAGACATTACGAACTACAACAATTTTTATGAGTTCTCGACTGAAAAGCGCGCTGTCGCCGCAGCGGCGCGCGGCTTTGTCACGCGCCCGTGGACGGTCGAGGTCACAGGCTTAGTGAATAAGCCCAGGACCTACGATCTGGACGATTTATTAAAGCTGGCGCCGCAGGAAGAGCGAACCTATCGTCATCGTTGTGTCGAAGGCTGGTCGATGGTGATTCCATGGGCTGGATTCCCACTCGCGACGCTGTTGAAACAGGTCGACCCGCAGGCGTCCGCGCGTTACGTCGCCTTCCAGACACTGCTCGATCCAAAGCGTCTGCCGAATCAAAACACCAGTGTGCTCGATTGGCCTTACGT
>JAWVEM010000316.1:0-3361 GCA_033856735.1 Blastocatellia bacterium | reverse complement strand
TTTACGTCAAAGACTCCCGAAAATCCAGCGACCAGCAGGCCAAGCTAAAGCTTGAACGCTTGAACTCTACACTCAGGTTCACCAGTTGCGCGATAGGTCTTGTACACTACGAGAGTATGTCGCCCGTAAAATCCGTCAAGGTGATCATGAATGCTCGTTCAGGAGTTGGCGAGAAAGCTGATGCACGGCGGAGTCTCACGGAAATCTTCCAGGCCGGCGGCGTTAGGGCTGACATCTCCCTCGCTGAAAGCGGCGCAGACGTCGATCGGTTTGCCAAAGACGCTGCCCGGGGCGATTGGGAGGTGATCATGGCTGGAGGGGGTGACGGTACCATTAACACAGTCGCTTCGTATTTGATCGGCACCGACAAGATTCTCGGCGTGCTGCCACTCGGGACGCTCAATCACTTCGCCAAAGACTTAAACATTCCCCTCGATTTGGAAGGCGCGGCCCAAACTGCGATATCGGGACACGCCGTGAACGTGGATGTGGGTGAAGTCAGTGGTCGAATCTTCCTGAACAACTCAAACCTCGGTCTGTATCCCGCAATCGTTCGCGAACGCGAAAAGAAGCAGAGCCTCGGTTCGGGCAAATGGACCGCGTTCGTCTGGGCAGTCATTTCAGCATTTCGCCGCTATCCGTTCCTGCATGTCCGCCTGGTCGCCGGTGGAAAGAAATTCGATCTTAAGACGCCGTTTGTTTTTGTCGGCAATAACGAATATGTGATGGAGAGATTAAGTATCGGCGGGCGGAAACGTCTGGATCAGGGCGTACTGAGTTTGTATGTCACCAACCGCACGGGCCGATGGGGCCTGGTACGTCTCGCTCTGCGGGCGCTGCTCGGACACCTGCGTGAAGAAAAGGATTTTCTTGCTTTGCTGACTGACGAAGTGAAAATAGAAACGAGACATAAGCGTTTGCGAGTCGCGTTTGACGGGGAAGTCGACGTGATGCGAACGCCGCTTCGCTATCACTGCCGGCCCGGCTCCCTGCGCGTGATGGTTCCTGAGAATGAAAACGAATAGCTTATGCGCACCTTGGCCCATCTTTCGGATTTGCATTTCGGCCGCGTTGACGAGCAGCTGATCGAGCCCTTGATCTCGGCCGTGGCTGAGGTCAAGCCGGACTTGGTAGCGATCTCAGGCGACCTTACGCAGCGGGCTCGCTCGCACCAGTTTCGCGAGGCGCGAGTCTTTCTCGATGCTTTACCACAGCCTCAAATTGTCGTTCCGGGTAATCACGATGTCCCGCTTCACAATGTCTTTACGCGTTTTCTGCAACCGCTGGATAAGTACAAGCGGCACATTACCGATGACCTGCAGCCGGTGTATATCGATGAGGAGATAGCCGTCGTCGGAGTGAACACGGCGCGTTCATTGACGTTCAAGGGCGGGCGCATTAACGAAGATCAGCTTGCTCGCATTCGGGAGGAGCTTTGCGGTGCAGACAGCGAAGTCATCAAGATAGTAGTCACGCATCATCCGTTTGATCTTCCGGAAGGCTATAGCGATCGCGACCTGGTCGGCCGGGCGCAAATGGCGATGACCGGGTTGGCGGTTTGTGGCGCCGATCTGTTTCTGGCCGGTCACTTACATGTCAGTCACACTGGCCATACCGCAAAGCGCTATAACATCCGCGGTCATTCAGCACTCGTCGTGCAAGCGGGAACGGCTTCATCCACGCGCGGGCGCGGTGAAGCGAACTCGTTCAACGTGATTCGCATCCACCGCCCCAATATTACGGTCGAACGGATGACGTGGCAGCCGGCGAGTTCGGCATTTGCTCTTTCAGGCGAGGAGAATTTTCGGCATACAAGCGACGGGTGGGTACGCCTGCCGGAAGAGCGCACTGACTAGAGCGCGGCAGCGGGGGCAAGCCCGCCTTCCTGACTTCGAGATTAATGAGCTTGAGCTGGTGATTACGGATTGAAGGGCTTCAACGTTGGAGTTATCCACTCGATGCGGGAATCTCTCAGGTAAGGAAGGTGGGCTTGCCCCCGCTCATTCTCTAACACTCGAGAACTGCTTTTCTTGATCAGGTCGTCGGAAGGTGTCTGCCAATAGGATCAGGCGTGCAACATCAATCACATTCACTAAAGCGATTCATTGAAGCCCGGCTGTCGCGGAAAGAGCCTTCCGGTCTCTACCTCACCCTGACACTTCTCATGCTGATCGCAGCTGCCTGCGTGTTCGGTGCGATTGCTGAGGATGTCGTTACCAATGATCCACTGACGCTTGTTGATGCTCGATTCAGTGCCTGGTTACATAATCACTCAGTCGCCTGGCTTACCAGGATCTTGTTCCTAATCACGAGTCTGCATTCAACGCTGGGTGTGACGTTGATGACGCTTGGCGTATCGGCTTATCTGTGGATTAAAAGGCTTCGCGTTTGGGTGCTGATGCTGACGGTGGCTGTGTTTGGCGGCATGGCCCTTAACGTTTTATTGAAGCATGTGTTTGTGCGCCCGAGACCCCTTTTCGAAAATCCGCTGTTGACACTTACAACTTATAGCTTTCCCAGCGGGCACACGCTGATGGCGACTGTTTTCTATGGCACGTTGTGCGCGCTGGTGTGGACCCGCAGCCGGCGCTGGCTTTGGCGGGCGCTGGCGATCGGTGTCGCCGGGGTGATGATCCTGCTGGTGGGCTTTAGCCGCATTTATCTTGGGGTTCACTATCTGAGCGATGTGCTGGCAGCGATTGCCGAGGGCCTGGCCTGGCTCGGGTTCTGTTTCATCTCAGTCGCCGAGGTTAAGCGCCGGCAGAAAAGGAAGCAGGAGAAGTGACAGAGGCTTCCATTCGTTTGAAATCAAACTCTTAGGCAACGCTAAAGTTATAATGACGGGCGGCGTCCGCCGTGCTAATATGTCGCCCGGTATGCGCTTTGATGTCATCGTTTTGCGGGTCGTTTTCGCCGCCTTCCTGATCAGCTCGGGTTACGTCCTGCACCCCATTCCGGGGCACCGGCTGATCTCGGCCGGCGCGGCCGCCATCATTGCAGTTTCGATCGTGTTGTTTGAGATCCGGATCCGGCGTGCGTCTTTGAAGACCCTGATAGGAGCAGCCTTCGGATCGATTCTCGGAATCATTGGCGCGTACCTGATCGGGACCCTGATCGCGAGTCAGGAATCCGCCGCGGTGCCGCCGGAGACCCGAGCGTTCCTGACGCTCGCGCTAATTGTGTTCATGGCCTATATCGGGTTGATGGTAGGCGCGGCGAAGGGAGACTACCTTGATCTCTCGGCCCTGGGCGGTATCTTCAGCGACAAAGCTTCTCGCCGCGATCTGAAAATCCTCGATACCTCAGTCATCATCGATGGCCGCATTGCCGATGTCGCCGAGACGGGATTTCTGACGGGCAC
>JAWVEM010000315.1:0-3440 GCA_033856735.1 Blastocatellia bacterium | reverse complement strand
ACAATCGCGTCGAACGATTCCCAATTCCGCGCGGCTTTGCCGGCGCCGCCATAGACAACCAGGTCCTCAGGCCGTTCAGCCACGTCGGGATCGAGATTGTTCATCAGGCAGCGCAACGCCGCCTCCTGATGCCAGCCCTTGCAGTTAAGCTTCGCGCCTCGCGGCGCGCGAATAGTTCTGGCGCTCATAGAGGAGCATCTTACTTGATTGACCATACATTTTCATTGGCTCTATGCGGCTCTGCCGCCTGATGTGCAGAAAGGCTCCGCCTCCGGTAAGGTGCTCTTTCTTTCGGAGGCTAGGCCTCGACTTCGAGGCGTAGCCTCAAAGAAATTCTGGTAGCAACAACGGAAAGCCATAGGCTTTCCGCACATCAAACGGCGAAGCCGTCGTTCGACGTAATGCTTAGTTTTGGTTTCGTGTTTTTGGGTTGGGGCAAGAATGATCCACGGACCACACTAAACCCGCGCATACAATTCCGCTTCGTATATGTTCAGGGATCGTTTTACGTGGGCGGCAGCGTCTCGCAGATTTTGGAATCTTGCCCGGCGAACTCGCGTGCGCTACTGTATAGAACCTCCGCATCTAGTGAAGCTTTTCCGAAAGGAATTCAGCGAAATGAGAGCAGTTAAGTTTGAGCGAGCAAGCACAGGTGTTATTCGTTCCTTGGCGTTCGCGCTTTCCTTCGTGCTGGCGATGGAACAACTGCTCGCCGCCGGCGCCCAGCGTAATCCAAAGCCGAAGCCTCACCAGATGTCCGGGGACCAGCGCGTTACTCACGTTCTGTCACGGCTGACTTTCGGAGCAAGGCCCGGCGATTTCGAACGGGTCAAAGCTATGGGCGTCGAGGCCTTCATCAATCAACAACTCGATCCGGATTCACTTGATGTCGGCGGAGTGATTGCCAGACTCAAGAAGTTACCGACTCTGGGCCTGGCTACGCCCGTGATTATCGAACAGTACACACCACCGAAACCGGCGCCCTCACCGGCTCCGAGCAAGTCTCCTGACAATGCGACTGCTTCCCCGCAGAAACTAATCGCCCAAAACCCTTTGGCTCAAACGCCGCAGATGTCGGCGAACTCGAATTCGGCCTCGATGCAAAATGAAATGCAGATGGAGGCGAAGAAGGAAGAGGCGGGAAGGCCAGCGCTCCAGGCCGGGATGCAGAACGAGAAGAAGACGGAGGAAGCGGGCAGGATGCCCGCGGTCCAGGCAACTCCGAAGCCGACGCCACCCCCAAAGAACCCGCAGATGGTAGTGACTGAGTTGCAGCGAGCAAAGCTATTGCGAGCGGTTTACAGCGAGCGGCAGTTGTACGAGATGATGGTCGACTTTTGGGAAAATCATTTCAGCATCTTCGCGAACAAGGATGACGATCGATATCTGCTGACCGGCTACGATCGCGAAACGATTCGTCCGTTTGCCATGGGAAGATTCCGCGACTTGTTGGGCGCCACGGCACACTCGCCGGCGATGTTGTTCTATCTTGATAACTGGCGGTCCAGCGTGCCGCGGCCTTACGCGGCTACTAAAACAAAACCCGCGGGCGTCGATGGCGGCCTCAACGAAAACTATGCGCGCGAGTTGATGGAGCTGCACACGTTGGGCGTTGAGGGCGGCTATACGCAAAAGGATGTGCAGGAGATCGCGCGATGCTTTACGGGTTGGACGATTCAGAAACCGAATGAGCAGGGACTATTTCTGTATCGGCCGGGACTGCACGACGACGGCGAGAAGATTGTCCTCGGCCACAGGATCCTTTCCGGCGGTGGCATCGCGGACGGCGAACGCGTGCTCGATATTCTGGCCACGCATCCGGCGACGGCGCGTTTCATCGCGACCAAACTTGCGCGCCGTTTCATCGGCGACGAGCCGCCACAGTCGATCGTCGATCGTGCCGCCGCTGTCTTTCTGAAAACCGATGGATCGATTCGTGAGACGCTGCGTGCGATCGTCACCTCGCCGGAGTTTTTCTCTCAGCCGTCTTATCGCGCCAAGATGCGCTCGCCTTTTGAATATGTAGCCGCCGCGATGCGCGCGCTCAATGCCGAGACCGACGCCGACCGGCCGGTGCTCGATGCTATCGGACGCATGGGCCAGCCCGTTTTTGGGCGCATCACTCCGGACGGTTATGCCGATCGGGCTGACCAGTGGCTTTCCAGCGGCGCAATGATCGCGCGGTTCAATTTTGCCAGCGCCCTGGCCGGCAATCGCATTAAGGGGACGAAGATCGACGTGCCGCGACTTCTCTCCGGAGTCGATGAAGCAAAGAAGGACTCGGTCGCGGCAAAGCTGATTAGCTTGACCGTTTCAGGCGATCTCTCCAACGGCACGCGGGCTGTTTTGGAAAAGACTTTGCTGCCGGCGTCAGGGCCTGGCCCGGTAACGCCGGCGGCGAACCCGGGCGCAAATGTACCCGTTGGATTTGCCGCGGGCGCGCCCATGAAATCCCCGACACCAGAGTCGTATGTCACAGGATTAATCACACTCTTGATTGGCTCGCCTGAGTTTCAGCACCGATAAATGCGCGCCTCACCTTCGCCTCAAAAAGCATTCCAACTTTTCCGCTCTCTGTCTCCCTCGCCCTTTGGGAGAGGGCTGGGGAGAGGGCGTAAGTGTCGAACATATTTCTGGCGAGACTTGTGGTGGCGATCACTCTCGGCGGTTCTCACGCAGGATACTAAGTGCAGTAGTGTGCTGGCTCAGAACTACTCGGGCGGACAAGTCAGCCCTCTAAATAAGGAATTTTTCCGCGCGTTCCGTCTGACGCTTGTCATGCTCCTATGCTGCGCCACAGTGGCGCTTCAACCCGGCGCAGTCCTGGGTCAGCGCCAAAACCAAAGTCGTACTGCGACGGTCACCGTCAATTTCACACCCGGCCACCCGGCAAACCGTTTCATTCCCTCGCACTCACTCGGCGCAGCGGTGGACGGCCATGACAAGGGGGTCATCGATCTGCAACTCACGCCGCCAAACATTCAGGCGATGTTGTCGGCCGGATTGAAATCTCTGAGTTACCGTCTGCGCACGGAACTGGCCAACGATGCATGGCATTGGAATCCCCGGGGCAGTTGGAGCGACGCAAACAATCGGCAGGGATACTGGACGTCTGACGAAAAGACGGCCGCACCGATCGAGCTCTCGTACGGTTACCGTCTGCCGCGCAGGGGCAACACGATCGACCAGGCCAACGACGATGGCTATTCGCGGCTCGACGATGGCGACCCGCAGACTTTTTGGAAGAGCAATCCTTATCTGGACCGAGCGTTCACGGCTGAAAGCAATTCAGTTCATCCGCAGTGGATTGTGATCGAGTTCGAAAAAGCCGTGCCTATCAATGCGATGCGCCTCGCCTGGGCCGAGCCGTTCGCGACGCGCTATCAAATTCAATATGGGAATTTTGATGACGTCAGCGACATCGCGTTGAGTCCGCCGGG
>JAWVEM010000314.1:0-4862 GCA_033856735.1 Blastocatellia bacterium | reverse complement strand
TCGCCTTCCAGCTCGCGCATCTTGATCCGTTGAAGCAACCGCGAGTAGCTTTGGAATTGAACTTCGTTATCGGTGGTCGTGATCGTTTCCACGTCCACTTTGCCAACACCGCTACGCCGCCGTTCGCCTTTTTTGGTTTGAGATTCGAGCGGCCAAACATTCGCCAGCACCGGTCGTAGACGATGGTACGCGTCGTCAACCTCGACGTGCGGCGCGCGCATCTTCAGCAGCTCGATGAGTGTTACGAGATTTTCAAAAGCCGTCAACGCCTTCTCAGATCCCAGACAAGAAAAATCGAAACCACCGGGAGAGATGCGCCAGCCCGGATCGCCAGACCTCATGTAGAGATCGATCAGTGACTCATCTGAAAACAACTCGCGACCGTCCACGGGTTTTGAACGGCCACGCCGCTGACGCTCCTTCCGTTCTTTCCGATTAATCAGTAAGTGCCCGCTGACAATTAAGATCAAGTCGCTCCAGGGCACCGAAGCCTTTCCCCCGGTGAGGAGCGTCGCGGCCAGGTCTGCGTCAGAGAATTCAAGCGCGCGAATTTTTTGAGTTGGTAGTTCAAGGTTCAATGCGTCCGCGGGAATAATATCCGCTTCAATTCCCAACGCTTGCAGTTTGGCGTTGAGTTGCGTCGCCTCTCCGAACCTGGCTGCACGTAACAGAGGCGCCGGACCGCCCAGGTTCACGGCGCTTTTTACCTCAGCAGTGGCGAGGTTCAGCAATCCGGCAATCTCGACCAGGGACGATTCATCTATCGCCCCGGTTTGATGAGCCGCCAGAACAACATAGAAACCCGAATCAACATCCAGCGTCGGCTTTGCCGCAGCCGCCGACGCTCGCTCTGGTTCAGGCACGCCAGCATTATCCGGGGCCGGCAGGATTGCCGCACAGTAAAGACAATTCGCGCGGGTCGGCGGGTTTCTCCGCTGACAAATTTCACAGGCGACCATCTCAGCGAGCGCAAAGCTCTGCGGCCTGGCGTCTGCACCGGCGTCGGAAACGGAAGGGGCATGGTTGGCGTCGGTCAATCTGGTTCTCCCTGTGTCGGTCACTGAAAGGGATTATACGATGCAGTTCGTCGCGGTCTATAGCTTAACTTGACCGCGAGCACAAATGAGCCGCATTCTAGTTGGCACTAATTACAAAACTTTTACGGAGCTATTACTTTGAACCACTTCGATTCGACGAACAATATTTCGCTGCAGTTCGGGCATCGCGGGAAAGTGGCAATTTTTATCGATGGGAATAACCTTTTTCATGCGGCTCGTTTTCATAACATCGACATCGATTACAACAAGCTGCTGCGCGTGCTACTCGGCGATGGTCGTTTATTTCGGGCTTTCTTTTACACCGGCGTGGATGCCGGCGCTGAACGTCAACAGGGATTCCTGTTGTGGATGAGGCGTAACGGTTTTCGTGTCGTGCAGAAGGAACTCAAGACCTTCTATGACGGAACACGCAAGGCGAACCTCGACGTTGAAATCGCCGTCGATATGCTCTCTTTGGCTGGCCGCTACGATACGGCAGTGCTGGTTTCGGGCGATGAAGACTTTGTCTACGCCGTGAATTCCGTAGCGTACAAAGGTTGCCGCGTCGAAGTCGTGGGCTTCCGTTCAAACACCGCGCCCAAACTCATCGACGTCGCGGATTGCTTTATTGATCTGGGCGAGATTGCTGAGAAAGTACGCAAGGAATTTGCCCATGGCATGAAGTACGAAGAACGCGACCTGCACATATCGCACCAACCGCCTCCGCCGGCGTCGTTCATCGAGCCTGAGCCGCTGGCTCCGCCGTGCACTGCGTCGCCTGAAATTGCGGCGCCGGAAGTCCATGCATTTCATCCTTCAATCGGGTCGATCATCGACGCCGGTACGGTTGACGGACTGGACCGGTTTACTCCCGGCAGCGACTTCATTCGCGTAACCGACGAGCAGTAGCAGGACGCGCATGAAGAAAAGCGGCACGCGGCTCATAAGCGCGATCGTCACGATTACAGATTGGCCCCACGCGCCAGGATTGACTAACCACGGAGATGTGATGAGATGGTTGATGCGGCATCACGTCAACGTCCATAGAGATCGGCGAGCGTTGAACTCATCCGTAGCTTCGTCCAATTCCGAAAGAAACCACGCCGAACATTCCGACAAAGACCATTCTTCTTGCAACCCGCTCACGCTTTTGAATCATGAAAAAGCGCGCCGCCATAATGTTGCCTCTGTTACCTGAAATAACCTCTCACGGCCACGTTTGTCAGATAAAACCGCCACGAGCGAAAATCGTCTGGCGTGAGTGCCAAGTTCGGAGTCGCGAGTTCGGACTTCGGTCGTGCGAGTGACGCCCGCGTCGGGCGACGCGCGCCGTCGACATGGACTTTCGGCATCCCGCTCAGAATACTTTCCGGTGCACGCCGGCAGCGTCACCCCAAAAGACGTTTCCGGACGGTGTAACAGTCACTCCGAAGGCCCCGCCGCCGATTATCATTGACGAGTTCAAGCTAGGGAACACTAACCGCAGCCGACATGACTCGCCGCTGCATACCGTCCACGCCTGGGAACCACCAGCCGCAGGTCCCTTCGTCGAAATCGAACTCACGATCCCGCCGGGCCCCGGCAGCGTCGTGTTCACGCCCGCGACCCGCAAGTGAAGGCTGCCGCTGTCGGGACCCTGGTCGCCCCAGTAAGTACCATTGGACACGGCGTGGAGCGCTGTAACACGGCTCGCTGCAACGGCGATCGTCCTGGATTCAGGAGGGGTGTTGGTGCCGCTCGTTGGCACGAAGCGAATGTTCTCAATTGAGGCGTAGACGATAAGGCTCCCGTTCTGTAGTTCGATGCCTGCGGTAGGAGTGTTGGGGTGCACCGGGTCGAGCTTGAGGATGGCGCCGCCTCGGATTGGCATTTTCCGTATCGCTGAGCCGTCCTGCCAGTAAAGACTCGCGCCGTCCGTAACGAGATTGCGATGGCTGTTTTCGATGTCCATTTCATCCCCTATGTTCGCGAGAACGGTGGCTGTTCCTCCCGTCAAGGGGACGCGCTTGATCGTGAAGCCCTTAAAGTTCTTTGGTGTCTGCGCGAAGAAGTAGCCAAAAGGTACACCGTCAACCTGCGCAAAGACGATGTCGCCAAATATCGCGCCCGGCTCCCAATAGAGGACGGTTTCCTGTCCGGGGATTGAGGTCTGACTTGTCCTCCACACAGTGGCCCCGGCGGCATCGTGTGACGTGAAATACAGGTTGCCCTGTGAAAGGATCAGGCCGTCCGGTCTACGAAACGAGACGAATGCGTCCTGCGCGGGTGCCGGCAAAACTTCACCTAAAAACGAGTGAGCACCCATTTTCCACTCGCCGTTAATCTGAGCGTAAATGGGTGTGACCGCGCCGGCCGCTGCCAATAACAGAAGGAGCAATCGGAAAATGTGGGACATAGCAATTTCCTCGGTACGGTTTAGATTTAGGAGTACCTCGAAATGATAACCGGTTGAGGGCACGGGACCCGGAGCGGTCGCGACGCACTGGCGCAACCGCCCGGCAAAACACACGGTGTATTTCGCTCGTTACTGGGTCAGCACCAACCTTTGCTCATCGCCTGGAAGGTAGGGTCTGGTTAGGCAGAGCCTGGTAGGCCAGACGATCACCGTAACGGCCACGCCCGAACCGTTTTTGAAACAACAGTCAAACCCGGAAATCTGCGGTTCACAGGTGCGATTTGCTTCACATTGGACGAAGCCTCCGCGCGTACAATCGGAGAAGAAATCATTCGCGCACTCAGGCTCTGAGTTGAAGACCTTCTTAGCGGTCTGAGTACAGTCGTTCCCGGCGCCATTCCCGGTGCCATTCTTGTCAGCGGCCAAGTCCTTTTTCATTGCCACCTCGCCGGAAGCGATGTCCGTCACGAGAATTGTTATCACGGCGCCGTTCCTGGCGATCTCTGTTTTATAGATCCTAGTGGTGTTCGCCTTTTTGTCTCTTACCCTTGTATATCGGAGAACCATGGAACCGCTCGCGAGTTTGATCGGGTTACGCATGGCGCTATTGTCCAGCGACGTTACCATCTGGGTCTCGTCCTCGCTGGTGGCAAAATAGTAACCGTCCACACTTGCGCCTTTCAGCGAGCGCACGAGCTCTTCCCTCGCGTCAGGCTTTGGGGTTCTACACGCGCCCACCAAGCCGAGAGAAAGCAACACAATTGCTAAACCCCAGGCAGGGTTCGTTCGTTTAAGCAGGGAAATCATTCTTGGCCTCCTATTGGTTAATGACGATTTGTGAAACATCCACCCGGCTCCGGGCAACATGGCGCTCGTCTTCTGCGACATGGTGCTGGCGTCATGCGACCTAATGATGGCGTCGTACAACATTGAACCCGTGTCGTGCGATATCCAACGCGCGCCATGCGACGTGACACTCACGCCATGCGATATGGCACCCGCGTCGTGCGATTTGGCACCTGCGTCGTGGGATATCGGACCCCGGACTGTGCGACATGACACCCGCGCCGTCGGAGAGGGGACGCGCGTCGCTATTTTTTCTGCCGTTTGAACTCCAACCCTTTGATTTGCTTGAAAAGCTGGCTATCTGGCCCGAGGGCGGCGCGGACGTAGGCTTTGATCAGCAGGGCGGTGTTCACGACACAGTCTTCGTTCAGGTACAGCAACTGATCGCGCCGGCCGCGCGCGGCGCTGACCGGTGCGAAGGTCGAGTTGACGGCGTCATTCTTCGCTTTGAGGTCGTTAGCCAACGCGGTCAAGCCGGCAGTTGTTAGAGCGGCCTCGTTTGGCGCATAGGCGGGGACCGTCTTCAGAATCGCGATGAAATCGTCGAAGTTGCCGGTGATGTTTTCATAGCTCAACTGCGACAC
>JAWVEM010000313.1:0-6786 GCA_033856735.1 Blastocatellia bacterium | reverse complement strand
CCAGCACCACGGCTGACGGGCGCGTCCAATCCCAGTCCGTGTAATTCATCTCCGCGGCGGCGTCAGTGCCAACGACCCAGACGTTACGCTCTTTCAACTTCTCAATCAAACGAGAAAGATTTGTCGCGCGCGAGATGGGCACATACTCGACGGCGCCGGCCGCCGACTTGGCAACCGCTTCGGTCAACCCGGCGGCACGACGCTCAGGGACAAAGACTCCATCCACGCCGGCGCACTCCGCAGTTCGCAAGATCGCTCCCAGGTTCCGCGGGTCTTCCACACCATCGAGCACGATGACCAATGGTTCAGGCTGGCTGGCTACTCGCGCCGCGATTGTCGACAGCAAATCGTCGGAGTCGGCATAACGCGCCGCCGCGACGCGAGCCATGACGCCCTGGTGGTGAGTGTTCCCAACCGCCCGATCGATACTGGATCGTGGGGCGCGCTGAACGTTAACGTTTCGCGTTTGCGCCAGCTCGATCAGCTCGTGCAGCCGCGCATCGTGCGCGCCTTCGGCCACCACGATCTCGGAAGGAACGCGATTGCCCGCGCGCAGGGCTTCCAGCAGCGGATTAACTCCGTAAAGTATTTCCTGGTTTGCTGAGCTCGAGCGACCTGAGGGCTTCTTCTTCATCGATCGCCTTCCAGCTCGCGCATCTTGATCCGTTGAAGCAACCGCGAGTAGCTTTGGAATTGAACTTCGTTATCGGTGGTCGTGATCGTTTCCACGTCCACTTTGCCAACGCCGCTACGCCTCCGTTCGCCTTTTTTGGTTTGAGATTCGAGCGGCCAAACATTCGCCAGCACCGGTCGTAGACGATGGTACGCGTCGTCAACCTCGACGTGCGGCGCGCGCACCCGCAGCAGCTTGATGAGGGTCGCGAGATTTTCAAAAGCTGTCATCGCCTTCTCAGAATCCCAGACAAGAAAAATCGAAACCACCTGGAGAGATGCGCCAGCCCGGATCGCCAGACCTCATGTAGAGATCGATCAGTGGCTCATCTGCAAACAATTCGCGACCGTCCACGGGTTTTGAACGGCCGCGCCGCTGACGCTCCTTCCGTTCTTTCCGATTAATCAATAAGTGCCCGCTGACAATTAAGATCAAATCGCTCCAGGCTACCGAAACCCTTCCGCCGCTGAGCAGCGCCGCAGTTAGGCCCGCGTCAGAGAATTCAAGTCTCCGAATTATTCTAGTTGGGAGGTCAAGGTTCAATGTGTCCGCGCGAATAATGTCCGCCGCGATCCCCAGCGCTTGCAGTTTGCTGGTGAGTAGCGTCGCCTGCTCGATCGTGTCTGCACATAACAGAGGCGCCGGACCGCCCAGGTTCATGGCGCTTTCTACCTCAGCAGGGCTCAAGTTCAACAGTCCGGCAATCTCGACCAGGGACGATTCATCTATCGCCCCGGTTTGATGAGCCGCCAGAACTACATAGAAACCCGAATCAACATCCAGCGTCAGGTTTAACTCAGCGGCCGACGCTCGCTCTGGTTCAGGCAGGCCAGCGTTATCCGTGGCTGGCAGGGTTGCCGCACAGTAAAGACAATTCGCGCGGGTCGGCGGGTTTCTCCGCTGACAAATTTCACAGGCGACCATCTCAGTGAGCGCAAAGCTCTGCGGCCTGGCGTCGGCAGCGGCGTCGGAAACTGAAAGGGCATGGTTGGCGTCGGTCAATCTGGTTCTCCCTGTGTCGCTCACTGAAAGGGATTATACGATGCAGTTCGTCGCGGCCTATAGCTTAACTTGACCGCGAGCACAAATGAGCCGCATTCTAGTTGGCACTATTACAAAACTTTTACGGAGCTATTACTTTGAACCACTTCGATTCGACGAACAATATTTCGCTGCAGTTCGGCCATCGCGGGAAAGTGGCAATTTTTATCGATGGGAATAATCTGTTTCATGCGGCTCGTTTTCACAACATCGACATCGACTACAACAAGCTGCTGCGCGTGCTACTCGGCGATGGTCGTTTGTTTCGGGCTTTCTTTTACACCGGCGTGGATGCCGGCGCTGAACGTCAACAGGGATTCCTGTTGTGGATGAGGCGCAACGGTTTTCGGGTCGTGCAGAAGGAACTCAAAACCTTCTATGACGGAACACGCAAGGCGAACCTCGACGTTGAAATTGCGGTCGACATGCTCTCTTTGGCCGGCCGCTACGATACAGCGGTGTTGGTTTCGGGCGATGAGGACTTTGTCTACGCCGTGAATTCCGTAGCGTACAAAGGTTGCCGCGTTGAAGTCGTGGGCTTCCGTTCAAACACCGCGCCCAAACTGATCGACGTCGCGGATTGCTTCATTGATCTGGGCGAGATTGCGGAGAAAGTACGCAAGGAATTCCCGCACGGGATGAAGTACGAGGAACGTGATCTGCACATTTCGCAACAACCACCGCCGCCGGCGTCATTCATCGAGCCCGCGCCGATGACGCCGCCATGCACGCCGCTGGTGCCGCCATGCACTGCCTCGTCTGAGATTCCAGCGCCGGAAGTCCATGCATTTCATCCTTCAATCGGGTCGATCATCGACGCGGGCGCGAACGAAGGCTTGGATCAATTCAACCCGAGCGGCGACTTCATCCGCGTAACTGACGAGCAGTAGATCGGGACGGACGGGCGACGAAAGTGGTAAGCGCATCTTGCGCGTGATGGGCAATCGCTCCGCACTCTAATGGATTATCGATCAGTATCAAGTCAGCACCGACAAACGCAGCGGCATCACCAACGACCCCAACCGCGCCGATGATCTCGAATACGGCTGATCGGGCAAGTGGCTACGTCAGCATTGAAACGACAAAACTTGTACAGTCGCTGTCGAAACAATTTCTTCTCGCAGCCAAAACTAAATCGCAGCCCGATCCGAAAAGCGCCGACACACTCTAGTGAAGCAGCCGTTTCAACCTAAAGAGACCGAGATCGAAGGACTCGGAACCGCCGTCTAAAGCGAGGTCTGCCATGATTTCGCCGACTACTGGACAAAACTTGAAGCCGTGCCCCGAAAAGCCAGCCGCGATGGACACCTCCGGGAAATCCGGATGCAAATCTAGGATAAAATTCTCGTCCTCGGTATTCGAAAACAAACATGTCTTCATCGCGATTGTGGGTCCATCCGCATCAGGAAAATACTTGCGAATCGCTTCTCGCAGCACCTTTTCGTCTCTAGGATGACATTCCCGATCCATTCGGTTTGGATCTACTTGTTGCTTCAAATGGTTATACTTTCCGATTTTGAATCCGGGAATTCCATAGACGGGTAACCCATAAAATTTTCCTTCGCTGCCCTGCATATAGAACACCGGAAACGCTCCCATCCTGAAAAGATCCGGTCGCTTTGGCTGGACCCAAAGGAGCACTTGTCTCTCTGGCTTCACGATACCTTTAAGTTGTTTGACGCTATCGGCAGCCCACGGTCCGGCAGTGATCACTAAGCGTTGGGAACGGTATGAACTGCGGTTAGTACGCACCGTCACTTTCCCTTTTTGGACTTTCCAATCAAGCACTTGCTCGCGAGCATGAATCTCAGCACCCAAATCCAAGGCCAAAGAAACGTGCGCCACGATAGACCGCTCCGAAAGTACAAATCCACCTTCCGGTTGATAAACAGCAACCATTGTCTTCGGCAAACGAAAACCTGGAAACCGGCTGCGTAGCTGTGCCGAACTTAAGATCTCATGTTCGAGTCCATGCATCGCGCACGACTCCATACTGCCACTCACGATCGAACTGGTTAAAGCGCCGGCATCAATGCCGCCTGTAATAAACAGGAGCTGCTCTCCGATCCGTTGTTCGAGATCGCGCCACAGGCGGTAAGCATGCCTTACCATAGGTACGTAACGTGGGTCTTCCGCGTAAGCCAGCCGGATTATCCTGTTGACGCCGTGTGACGATCCGAGGTCATGCGGGATATTGTTCTGCTCGATCGCCAGAACCTTGCACCGCCGCGCCAGATGATATGCGGCTGCGCTGCCCATGCCACCGACTCCAATTACGATAACGTCCCAAATCATCGCAGGTCTCGCAAAATGCCCGACACTTCCTGACTGAGCCTGGCTCAAGGACAGAGAAGATCGTGGAAATCAAATTCATGCTTTAGTTTTGTATGGTTCGTACCAGGCACATAGATTAATGTTTCAATGGCCGAAACCAGCTCGGCGCACGCTGCGATCGTCTTTGATTCGGAGATCTCGTCCAATCGCAAGACCGTCTCATCCTTCTTGAACTTTAAGAACCTCGGTGGGCCGTCTTTCATCTCTATCAAAGCGAAAGGCAGGAGAGCAGGCCGCCTTCGTTTACGACAGCTCGATGGTAGCAAGCGAGAGAATCTGCGGTAGCAACCCAGAGATCTTTTAGATTCCTCAGAAAGCGATTTAAGAATGCGCAGTAGATTGACCGGTCCCAAAAAGCCAAGCGTAATATCGAATTTTTTATGGATGGCCAGCAGAGACCGGGCATGATGCTCATCAAGATAAGACGCCTTGAGTGCTTGCATCTCATAGTCGCTGTAAAAAAGTAAGACTCGCTCATGTTTCAGCTTACTAGCGAGGTGTTGATATGCAATGATGGTAGCTAGATAGACTTGAGAATCAGGATCAAACCAGCTTTTTAATGGAATTGTTCCAATGCCTAGGTACCTTGTCGCATCGGGCAGAATGTCATCCAGAGTTTGTATCACTGTCGAACGGACGTCGCTGGCTTTCTTAACGTAAATGGCGATAACCCACACGAAGCTTAAATATACACTCGCTAATCCGGCTAGGTGACCGAGACTGAACCAGTAATTCCAGAATCCGTGCCACTCTGCGTGACGATAGGCAAGAAGGCTCTCAACGCCGATGGCGATTGCGAACGGCCAAAAATAATGAAGTCCAAAGTTTCGGCGTGTTAGCCGCCAGACGAGACGAAAGAACATTCTGACACCTCTGTTTTCTTCATCCGTGAGTTCGACGCTGACTTTTCATCAACGCGCTTTTTCAGACTGGGGTCAGGCCCGTGATCTGTGCAATTCTCAGCGCCCGGCAACCCGGACTATCAGAATCCGAAGTCGCAAAAAATCGCAGGCCTGACCCGCCCTTGTTACCCCACATATTGGCTGAAATCATGATTTCGATCGAGGCGGCCGCCCTCAAACACTTTTGCCCTGATGGCTTCTATCAGGTCTTCGTAAGGTTTGACTTTGTCTGGTCCTTTAACCTTATCCAGAACGATTATTTCGTGTTTCTTGGAAAACAAATATACAGTGATCACTTTCTGATGGGTGGTAACATCCACGTGAGTGATAAGAGCAAAATCAAGACCTCGAATTCTTCTCTTCCTGGACAGGTGCCATTGCGCGGCTGTCGGCCACCAAGCGATCCATCGTGGATAGCAGCCTAGCTTGACCTTGTCGATTGCGTCCTTTGCCAAAACCTCATTAATCTCGGCTCGCCTTAAAAAGCCTAAATCAATTCCATAGTTGCGGTGAATTTCAGCTAGCGGATTTGCGTAGAGCCCATCGAGGTATTGTTCTCTGGCTTTCTTTAGATCACCTTCTCTT
Source organism: Blastocatellia bacterium (assembly GCA_033856735.1). Classification (GTDB taxonomy): domain Bacteria; phylum Acidobacteriota; class Blastocatellia; order Pyrinomonadales; family Pyrinomonadaceae; genus UBA11740. Next base: position 1,251 of record JAWVEM010000313.1, on the reverse strand, counting down.
AAGAATAGTAAGACGCGTTCCTGTACAAACTCTGGCTCGGCAAGTCTCCGTCTCACGATATGCGAAAAATACTGCTGGGTGTATGGCTCAAACCAGCCCCTCAGTGGAATGGTACAAGTCGCAAAGAACGTGGTCGCATCCTTAAGTGTGTCATCCAGTATGGTCAGAGTTGCGCGAGTCATCCGAGGTTTGGCTTCTTTATTAACCAGCCACCCGGCAATCAAGAGGTAGGTTACAAAGATACCCGCGTATAACCCGATGCGCTCCGGCGAGATCAGGTATTCGTGGAGGCTAATTCCCGAAGGAGGTTGGTGCCATGGCGCCCACGCAATCAAGATCTCGACGCCTACACCAACAATGAGCGGCACCAACAGATGGAACCACAAGTGCCTGCTCATTAGTTTCAAGAAGATTTTGTAGATCATGTTGGTGCCTCCGGGGTGATTATCCGAAAGAGTCTCATTCCCAGCGCTGGCGCTCATTGCGAATATAACGTTTGAGTTCCCCGCCCTCCCCTTGACGGTCATTCAAGGCTTGGTGCAGTGTCAACCAATATTGAAGACGGCTTCGCTCACCACAATCTCACCGCGCCGTGCTATTGCCGCACTCCGGAGCCGTGACATGTGTCTCCTTATGGTTTGACTTTTCGTACAACGATTGCTGTTAACCGCACCCGCTTGAAAGAAAGTGAGATCCGAGGATTCTTCATTTGAAGCCCAACCTACGCGAGTGGCGTTATCGGACGTCCGCAGGTGCGACACCCGACTTCTGCTGTGCGATATAATACCCGATATGTCGCGCGCTTCATGCGACATCCGACCCGCGCCACGACCGATAACGTCCGCGTTCTGCGATATAGCACCCGCGTCGTGGGATCTAACTCCCGCGTCAGCGGAGATGGCACCCGCGCCGCTATTTCTTTGACCGCTTGAACTCCAACCCCTTGATTTGCTTGAAAAGCTGGCTATCTGGTCCGAGGGCGGCGCGGACGTAGGCTTTGATCAGCAGGGCGGTGTTCACGACACAGTCTTCGTTCAGGTACAGCAACTGATCGCGCCGGCCGCGCGCGGCGCTGACCGGTGCAAAGGTCGAGTTGACGGCGTCATTCTTCGCTTTGAGGTCGCTAGCCAACGCGGTCAAGCCGGCAGTTGTTAGAGCGGCCTCGTTTGGCGCATAGGCGGGGACCGTCTTCAGAATCGCGATGAAATCGTCGAAGTTGCCGGTGATGTTTTCATAGCTCAACTGCGACAC
>JAWVEM010000312.1:0-4765 GCA_033856735.1 Blastocatellia bacterium | reverse complement strand
GCGCGCGGGCGCCATCGGGAATGTTCACCCCGTCGACGCCGGCGTCTTTCAAGAGCCTGATTGAATCGAGAGTTTTTTGAGTATCACAACCCTTCGGCGGCAGCACCTCAACTGAGGTGACGAATTCTCCCAGAGTTATTTTGCGTGACCACGCCGAGCGTAGTTCGGCCGGCATGACCTCTACATCCGGCGGCGGGGTCTGCTCGTCGACTATTGTCGGCAGGTTTCCGGAAGTGAAGACTCTCTGGGCGCGTGGCGACGCGGCCCGGACTGCATCGCTGATGAACTTGATATGAGCAGGCGTGGTCCCGCAACACCCGCCGATGAATTTAGCGCCGGCCTGGATGAAGCGCTTGGCAAATTTTGACATGTACTCGGGCGAGCACATGTAGAACTGTCGTCCCTGTACGTCGCGCGGCAGGCCGGCGTTGGGCTGCGCGGCAAGCTTCTTTGATGTAACAGCGCGCATCTTCTCGAGTGCCGCGAGAATGATGGCGGGGCCGACGCCACAGTTCAGGCCGATCACGTCCGCCCCGTATTGATCCAGTTGTTCGGTGAAAACTTCCGGTGTGGTTCCGTAGGCCGTGTTGCCGTCCGTATACAGGGCAATCTGCGCGATGATCGGCAAGTCGCATAATTCGCGTATGCCGCGAATGGCCTGTTGAATCTCGGAAAGATCGGAAAATGTTTCCAGGACGAAGAGGTCGACGCCGCCTTCGAGCAAAGCGCCGGCCTGCTCTTTGAAAAGGTCCCTGGCTTCGTCAAACGAAGTTGGTCCTAAAGGTTCGATGCGCAAACCCAGCGGGCCAATCGCGCCGGCGACATAGGCTTTATCCCCCGCGGCTTCGCGCGCGAGGTGGGCGGCGGCAATGTTGATTTGGCGGAGGCTGGCTTCCAGACCGTACTGCGCCAGCTTGGGGGCGGTTGCGCCGAATGTATTTGTCTCGAGGATATCGGCGCCGGCGCGCACATAATCGGCGTGAATGCCGCGCACCAGGTCAGGCAGGGTCAGGTTCAACTCATCGTAGCAGCGGTTGATGTACACGCCGCGTTCATAGAGCATCGTGCCCATCGCGCCGTCAAAGACGTGAATGCCGTCCTCGTCTAACAGTTCTCTGAAGGTCCGCATTTTCTATCTGCCGTGCTCAGTATTTGAGCTTTGCATTTTGATTTCTACCGCGCGCCGGGCCTGGTTAGCCATTGTCCTAGGGCGCCACATAAAACTAAAAACAAAGTACCAGGTACAAAGCACCACTACCAAAAATAAAAAATCCCGCGCCAAACAACGCGGGACTTCAATCCATCTGAAGTGTTTCGGTTCGTTCTTTGCGAACTTCCGAGCTGTTTAGCCGTTTGTTTTACGTGGCCGCAAGTCGCCTTAACTCACCACGTTTTTCAAGAGAGTTTATAGCCTCTGTCAGCAGCCCATGTCAAGACTACCCCTTTACGCTGTTTCGATACGTCAAGCGCTCAGTCTTGACAGCTAACGCCCGTTCTGGCTGAATGCTCACAACTCTCCTGCGTTTCACTTCGAAATTAGAATTGGCTGATGAAGGCACTTGATGGATCGGAGATCATTTTCTTATGAGTGAACCAATGGACATGCCGACCAACGAACGACAACTGGCCATTGCCGACCGTAGTTTTTTCGGCCATCCCCGCGGGCTATCCACGCTCTTCTTTACCGAGATGTGGGAGCGGTTCAGTTTTTATGGTTTGCGGCCGCTGCTCGTTCTGTTCATGTCGGCAGCGATCCTCGACGGTGGCTTTAACATTGATCGCGATCAGGCGTCGGCCATCGTCGGTATCTACGCAGCCAGCGTTTACCTGGCGTCGCTCCCGGGTGGGTGGGTTGCCGATCGGCTCCTGGGCTTGCGCCGCGCCATCATGATCGGCGCCGTGCTGATCTCAGCCGGCCACATTTGCATCAGTCTTTCATCCTTAGCACAGAGCAGGGTTCCGTTTTTTCTCGGCCTGATACTAATCGTTTTGGGCACCGGCTTGCTCAAGCCGAATATCTCGGCAATAGTCGGCGACCTTTACCCCGAAGGCGGCGCCCGCCGCGATGCCGGCTTCTCAATCTTCTACATGGGCATTAATACCGGCGCCTTCCTGGGACAACTGGTGACGGGTTTCCTCGGCGAGAAGGTCGGCTGGCACTTTGGCTTCGGTGCCGCCGGCGTCGGCATGCTAATCGGTTTGGCCTGGTTCGCGGCCCGTTCAAAGAAGACGTTGGGCGATCTTGGCCTGCAACCCTCGCGTCATCCAGACCCTGCGGTGCAGCGTCGGCAGGATCTCACGATCAAACTCGCGCTGGCCATAGGACTAGGAGCGCTGGCCGTTGTTGTAGTAATCGCGGCGATGGGCGTAATCCAGATTAACCCGCAGGCAGTTGGCCAGAAGATGACGTACGTCCTGGTCGGTGTGGCCGTACTCTACTTCGGAGCATTGTTCATCTTTGGCGGACTCACCAGCGATGAAAAGAAAAGGGTGGGAGTCATTTTCATCCTGTTCGTTTTCGCGGCGATATTCTGGGCCGCTTTTGAGCAGGCGCCTACGTCGCTCAATTTATTTGCCAAAGACTTTACTAACCGTACGCTGTTGGGTTGGGAAATCCCCGCGACTTGGTTTCAATCAGTTAACTCGGCCTTCATAATTCTGCTCGCGCCGGTATTCGCGGCGCTTTGGCTTTCGATGGGTAAGCGGGGTATCGATCTGTCCAGCCCGGCCAAATTCGCGATCGGGCTTTTGTGCGCCGGGGTGGGGTTCGCCATTATGATCTTTGCCGCCAACATCGTGGTTAAGGGTGGCGGACTAATCAAAGTTTCCTTTCTGTGGCTCACGTTCAGTTACTTCTTCCAAACTGTGGGAGAACTTTGCTTGAGCCCCGTCGGTCTCTCGTCAATGACTAAACTCGCTCCTCGCAAGTACGTCGGCCAGATGATGGGCATCTGGTTTCTCGCCAGTTCCGTCGGAAATCTGATCGCGGGACTAGTCGGGGGTAAAGTCGATCCCAAGAAGCTCGATCAGATGCCGATTCTTTTCATCGGGACAACTGGCGCCCTCGTTTTTTCCGGGTTGCTACTGTTGGCGCTGACGCCACTAATCAAGAAACTCATCCCGCGCGAAGCAAAATAAGATACCGACTCAATCCAGAGGAGACTGTTGTGCGCAAATCTTTCTATCATTTTGCCGTTCTGATTTTCGTTTTGTTCTATGCTTCCGCGGCCCTGGCGCAGGACAAGCTGCTCACAATCGACGACATTTTTGATCCGGCCAAGCGAGTCAATTTCAGCGGCACTCCGGCCAGTCCCCGCTGGTTGAAAGACGGTGTGCACTACATCGTCGCCAGTAAAGATCGGACCGCTTCACCGCGATTGCTCAAGGTCAATGCCATTACGGGCAAGTCGGAACCGTTCTATGACAGCGCGAAAATGGAGACGTCATTCGCAGCCTTGCCGGGGTTTAATAAGGAAGTCGCGCATCGTCTTGCCAACCAAGCCAGTTACCAGATGAATCCAGCGGAGACCGCGGTGCTAATCAACCACGCCGGCGACCTGTTCTACTATGAGTTCGGCAGTGACCGCGCGGTGCGTTTGACCAGCAACCCTGAAGAAGAAGTTGGCGAAGCGTTCAGTCCCGATGGTCGCATGATCAGCTTTATTCGCGACAATAATCTTTACGTCGAAGACGTCGGCAGCCAGCGTCGCGAGCGGGCATTGACGCGCGACGGTAATCCGAAGCTTTTGAATGGCCGCTTGGATTGGGTCTATCAGGAGGAGCTTTATGGGCGCGGCAACTTTGGCGCGTACTGGTGGAGCCCGGATTCGACGCGTATCGCATTTCTCCAGATTGACGAGCGGCCGGTTCCCACTTTCGTGGTAGTCGATCACATCCCTTACGATCAGAACGTCGAAGACACTCCGTATCCGAAAGCCGGCGATCCGAATCCAATCGTTAAACTCGGCGTCGTCAATGCCGCCGGTGGCGACGTGCGCTGGGTCGATACTTATAAATATCCGGCCGAAGATCGTCTAATCGTACGGGTGGGCTGGCAGCCCGACGGCAAGAGAGTCGTCTATCAGGCACAGAATCGCGAACAGAGTTTTCTGGATCTGAATTCCGCCAATCCTGATGACGGCAAGTCATCGACCATCTTTCGCGAGACCGGCAAAGCCTGGGTCGAGGTCGTTGACGACGGCTTACGCTATCTGAAAGACGGCTCCTTTCTTTGGCTCAGCGATCGCAGTGGCTGGCGGCACATCTATCACTATGGCGCCGACGGCAAGCTCATCCAACAAGTCACAAACGGTGAATGGGACGTGCGTTCGCTTGATGAAGTTGAAGAAGGGAAGGGAACGGTCTACTTCAGCGCGAGCGAGCACAGCTTCATCGCGAACCACGAATACTCGATCAAGCTGGACGGCTCCGGTCTTAAGCGCCTCACGAACGCGGAAGGGAATCATCGGGCGTCGTTCAACTCAAATGCGTCCCACTTCATCGATTCGTGGAACGATGTGAATACGCCGACGCAGGTGACTGTTTACGATTCGGCGGGCAAGCTTGTGCGCGCGATTGACGAAAACAAAGTTGATGCTTTGAAGCAATACAAGCTGGGCAAAGTTGAGTTCATGCAGGTGAAGACGCGCGACGGCTTCAATATGGAAGCGATGATGATCAAGCCTCCCGACTTTGATCCGTCAAAGAAATACCCGGTGATGTCGTACACCTACAGCGGGCCGCAGGCGCAGACGGTGCGAAACTC
>JAWVEM010000311.1:0-5378 GCA_033856735.1 Blastocatellia bacterium | reverse complement strand
AAGCTTCGGCCGGCTTCAATTTTTTCGGTGGCGGCTTTTTCTTCGAACCCGTGGCGTCGGGTGGTGGGCCTTCGTCTTCCGTCTTGGTCATCCGGTTGATGATGAACTGTTGCAGGAAGCCCACGATATTTCCCACCAGCCAGTAAATCAAAAGTCCCGCCGGCGCGCTCCACAAAATATAAAGCATCATCAAAGGCATGCCGACGGCCATCATCTTCCGCTGCATGGGATCCGCCGAGGGCGCGGGCGTCATCAACTGCAAAATGATCATTGAGCTGGCAAAGAGCAGCGGCAGGATGCGTATGAACCCAATAATGTAAGGCTCGGGTCCGGACAAGTCGGGAATCCACAGGAAACTCGCCTGGCGAAAGTCGATCGAGATGGTGATGGCGCTGTAAAGCGCAAACAGAAACGGCATCTGAATCAGGAGCGGCAAACATCCGCCCAGCGGGTTGGCCTCTTTCATCAAACGCAGTTGCTCCATCTGCAACTCTTTCATGCGCGGATCGGTCGACTTCATCGACTTCAATTTCTCTTGCAGCTCTTTCATTCGCGGCGCATACTTTTGCGCCTTTTTCATCTTGCGCGACGATTGCCACTTGAGCGGGAAGAAAAGCGAATAGATGAAGATCGTAAACAGCATGATCGCGACGCCATAACTGCCGGTCATTCGTTGCAGCCTGTCGATGGCGAAAAGAATCGGCACGGCGAGAAAACGGCGCATGCTGCCGAGAAAGCCGAAGTTGATCGCCTCGCCCAGATCGACCTGCGGCCCACCTATTTGCTTGATCTCTTCACTGGCGGCGGCCAACAGCCGGTGATCTTTCGGGCCTGTGTAAATTTCAGTTTTCGATCCGTCGGTGGGTACCGGAACCAGTCCGGTAATTAAGAATCGCTGCTCAGTCTTGCCGTTGGCCTTGAACTCGTAGGGCGTCGTGCGGTACTCGAGTCCGGAGGTTGGCTTTGACGGCACGGCCATCATCCCAAAGTAAGTGTCATCGACGCCGGCCCACTGCACCGTCCCATCGAAGGCTTCGTGATCGGGCGGTTTGTTAACAACTGACTTAATCCCGATGCCTTCGAGGATCCAGTTGATTGTGCCGGAGCTCTTGCGATCCGAATGGACCTCCAGCGCGTTAATGCGACGCACTTGCCGGTCGAGCACCGCGACGCCTTCGGGCGCGAACGAATAAAAAGTGTAGTGATCGATTCCCTGGTCACCGATGTTCGGGCCGATGGCCAACTGAGCATGGGGAACCGGCTGATTGTTTCGCGTGAGTCTGATCTCGATCTCGGCGATATAGCGGTCGGCAAAGAAAGTCATCCGCTTGTTGGCGTCGAGTCCGGTAGCTTCGTCATGAACAGTGAACTCGATCTGGCGCGACCCGCTGGGAACATCGATCGTAGCGTCGCTCGATTCAGAGTTCGCCCCAGTGACTTTGAAATTCCGGCCGGCCAGGACGCCGTCGGCGGTCGCATCGCCGGTCACGATTTGAAACGGGCGAAAGAGTTGCTCAGCCGCTACGCCAGCAGGTGGAGTCAGGATCAGTTCCAGCGGTTTGGGATTATTCTTTGTCGAACCGGCTGAATAGAGTTCGCGCCACGTGCCGTCGCTTCTCCGCACCTTCTTGACAATCCAACTGGTGGCGACGGCTCCGCGCGTATCAAACGTGACTTCATAAAGGGGTGTTGTGACGCGGAGCTTTCGCTGCGGCACGTTGTCGGGTGTCGGTCCGGGAGATGGCGCCTGGGATTGCGCCGTCTTTGCCGGCGTCGGCGTTGTGGTCGCGGTCGACTGTGACGTTGGTTGTGGAGAACTTTGGGTTACGGCCAAATTGTTCGCGTTGGCATTCGGCTGGGGCGGCTTGACCGGCGGGAAAAGAACATTCCACAGAATTAGCACCGCCGCTGACGCGACCAGGGCCACAATGAATCTTTGTTGCTGTTGCATTCTAGTCGAGCTAAATGACGAAAACTTTCTTGGAGTGCGCTGACTTGTCAGTGCTTTGGTACGGCGGGCTAGTCGCGCCTTTTCAAAGCGGCGACTAGTCGCCGCACTCCAAAACTACTTCACCGGATCGTAGCCTCCCGCACTAAACGGTTGGCAGCGCAAGAGCCGCCAAACGGCCATGCCGCTCCCGCGCAGCGCGCCGTGGCGCTCAATTGCTTCACGCGCATATTCGGAACAAGTCGGAACAAATCGACAAGACGGCGGCAGCCAGGGCGAGATTACAGCTTTGTAGAACTTCAAAAGCGAAATAAGAATGACGCGCATCGGCTAACTAAGTGGCACAGACTTTAGTCTGTGATTGAAATCCGAAACTAGCAAATCACAGACTGAAGTCTGTGCCACAAAAAACTATCCACTGCGCCCCTCGGCCTGGGTCACTTGCGCGATAATCTTACGAAACTCGCGAAAGCGATGTTCCTCGTCAGACTCGAGCAGAGATCGCTTCGCATTCAAAACCCAGTCGTATGTTTGCTGCAAAGCATTCAGGTCGGCGGCGCTGCGGCGAAAAAGTTCGCGCAGCAAACGCTTGGTTCGGTTGCGATCGACGGATTTCCCAATCGCCTTGGTCGAAGCCGTCACGCCCAAACGGTGCTCAGCCAGGTCGTTCTTGCGCAAAAAAGCGGCCAGCAGCCGGCCGTTATAACGTTGCCCTTCAGTATAGACTTTTTGGAACTCGGCCCGAGCGCGCAGCCGGCGCCGCTTCGGCAACGCCTCACTGACTTTCACCGGCGCGACATCAAAGCTCGGGACCAATGGGTTTAATAATGCGCCGGTGTCAGCCGCTTCCGGCCCTTGGCGCGACGGCGCTTGAGCACCAGGCGGCCGTTCTTGGTCGCCATGCGCGCGCGGAAACCGTGCGTCTTGGCCCGGCGGCGATTGTTAGGTTGAAAGGTTCGCTTCGGCATAGAGAATAATTCCTCCGTTCAAGGAAAAGACTTAGCGTAGCGGCGCGGCAATGCGATGTCAAGGAAGGCCGCAACGCTCCTTGACGCGTCGCAAAATCGCGTGTTAGCCTTCAAGGCTTTTGACGTGTGCGGTTGGCGCAGACTGCCGGTCTGCGCAAGCTGACAGCTTGCGCTACGAATTTCCCAGCTAAGAACAGTCGTAATGGTCTACCCACTCGGCTTTGCCGAAAACTCAATTCAACTTGTGCCCGACGGCACGCTGTTTTTGCATGTGCTGATCATTCTGGTGATGGTCTATGTGCTGAACAGAACGCTCTTCAGGCCAATCAATCGCATCCTGGAAGCGCGCGAAAAACGCACCCGCGGCCGTTTGACCGAAGCCGAAGAGATCATGGCCAACGTCGGCGAAAAACTAACCGAGTACGAACGTGCCTTGCGCGCGGCGCGCACCGAAGCGTACGCGCTCTCTGAACATGAGCGGGCGGCGGCGATGCAGGATCGGCAGAAAGAGCTTGATGCGATGCGCGCTCAGTTGGCCGCATCGACCGCAGCGGAAAAGAAAGCAATTCAGGCGCAGGCCGAGGCGGCGCGCATCACTTTGGAAGCCGACGCCCGCCGCATCGCCGTCGAAATCGGCTCGCGCGTTCTCAGCCGACCGCTCACGAACGCGGATTCGAATTAACGATGTTTCTCTCTTTGATCATTACCAACGCCCTGCTGGCTTTCGCCGGCGCAGAAGACGCGCCCTGGTGGAACTATCCAGGTTTTGAGCTATGGAAATTTCTCAACCTGGCGATCTTTGTGATCGTGCTCGTCTATGTTCTGACCAGGAAAGCAAAGCTGGGCGAGACCTTCAGGGCTCGCCGCGAGAGCATCAAGCTTGAATTGGCCCGCGCCCAACAGGAACGCGACGCTGCGCTGGCGAAACTTAAAGAAGTGGAAGATCGCCTGGCCCGCCTCGACACTGAAGTTGCCACCATCAAGGAGCAATCCCTGCGCGAGGTTGCGGAAGAGCGCGAGCGGATCGCCCACTCGACCGAGACTGAAATCACCAAATTGAGCGAACAGGCGACGCGGGAAATCGAGAGCGCCGGCAAGGCTGCCAAGAAAGAGCTGCGCCGCTATACGGCCGAGCAGAGCGTGCGGCTGGCGGAAGCAATTGTGCGCCGCGAAATGAAGCCGGAAGATGACGCGCGTCTGATCGCAAATAACATTGAAGAGCTGGGGGGGCCGGCGCAATGAGTGTGCAGACGGTCGCACGTCGCTATGCCTCCGCGCTGGCGGATGTCGTGCTCGAACGCGGCGAGGCGCGCGAGGTCCAGGAAGAACTGCTGGCTTGGGAAAAGATGTTTCAGGCGAATCCCACGCTGCCGGAAGTTTTTCGCAATCCGACCATCGCCCTGGATAAGAAGCGCGCGGTGCTCAACAAACTGATCGAGCGCGCCAAACCGAGGCCGACCACGGCGAATTTTCTGAAGGTCCTGCTACAGAATCAGCGGCTGACGGAGCTCGGCGAGATCAATAAGAAGTTTGCGGAACTACTGGATTTCCGGGCCGGAATGGTCGCGGCCACTGTGACCACTGCGCGATCCGTGCCGGCGAATGCGCAGCAGGAATTACAAGTAAAGCTCACGTCTTTGACCGGCAAAAAAGTTCGCATCAACTTTACGACCGATCCGGAATTGATTGGCGGTCTGGTGACGCGCATTGGCTCGACCGTCTATGACGGCTCGGTGAGAAATCATTTGCAACTGATCAAGGAAAAGATGGCGGGCTAGGAAGTAGCCACAAAAAGGCGCAAAAAGCTCAGAAAATAATTCCCGCCCTTTTGTGCTTTTTTGAGCCTTTTCGCGGCAAACGTTTTGGAAATGACCCATGGAACCTATTAAAGCAAACGAAATCAACGAAATCATTCGGCAGCAGATTGAGAACTTCGAAACCGGCGTCACCGTGAGCGAGGTCGGCACCGTGATCAAGGTCGGTGACGGCATCGCCGAGATCCACGGCCTCGAAAAAGTCATGGCCGGTGAGCTGCTCGAGTTTCCGCACGACGTGCGCGGCCTCGCGCTCAATCTGGAAGAAGACAAAGTCGGCACAGTGCTGTTCGGCGACTTTCAGAAGATCAAGGAAGGCGATCTGGTCAAACGCACGGGCCGCATCATGCAGGTGCCCGTGGGCCAGGCGCTGATTGGCCGGGTGATGGACGCGCTCGGCAATCCCATCGACGATCGCGGACCGATCCTGACCGACGAGTACAACGCGGTCGAGCGGATTGCTCCCGGCGTCGTCGATCGCCAACCAGTGAAAGAGTCTCTGCCCACCGGTCTGAAAGCTATCGATTCCATGGTGCCAATTGGCCGCGGCCAGCGCGAACTGATCATTGGCGACCGCCAAACCGGCAAGACGGCCGTGGCCGTCGACACAATCATCAACCAGCGCGGCAAGGACGTCATCTGCATTTA
>JAWVEM010000310.1:0-2930 GCA_033856735.1 Blastocatellia bacterium | reverse complement strand
TTAGAGGTACTGCGTCAAGTTAAATTTGACGAATTCGTAACAGGTCTGTGACAAACGCCTCCGCCGCTTCACGGTGCGCGCATCTCAGACAGCCGATAGGCCTGCCGCCTTACCGCTTCCGAAACGTTGCGATTGATGGCAACTGATTTCAAATCCTTCGTCCGAAGTCGCGGGAGAATGTGAACCGCGGTGGCCATTGGAGTCCGCGGATTCCGAGCCAGGTTATGGATGATCGGATATGAGCGGGCCCACGCGCGATTCATGCCAATCAGCCGCAGGACTTCTTCAGGCACTGTGCGCATCGTCGAGATATTTTCAACCTCCTGATCGGTCAGCCGCGGGTTATGTATCACTCCCGCGGCGACGATCCGGTTCGGGTCGCGAACGAGGATACTGCGCGCCTCGCGGTCTCCCTTGACTGCGAGTTTGACACGGTCCTTAACGGTCATAAACATGATGCGCCGAATCAGCGAGATGCGTTCTGGAGAAGCATTTCCCTCCAGCCGCTCTGCATTAATCACCGCCTGGGCGTTGGCGGCAAGCTGCTCCGGCGACTCAGTCATCAGCTCCTCGATAAACTCGCGCGCCAGCCACGAATCGTCAATGTCGGCATCTGACACTTCGATGTGTTGCGCAATCACCCAGGCATCGTCGACCGACAGTTGACCGGTGACGTTGGCCAGCTCGGCGGATTCAAAGAATTCCGCCGCCGCGGTGTTTCCGCGCGCACGCAGTTCCTGGGCGATCTGGCGCGCGCCTCTTTCTTTCTCGAAAAACTCTCGTCGCGTTTCCTTTGCGCGGCGTTCGGCTTCCGCCGTGCGCGCCGGATTCAGGAGGATCGCGTCGATAATTTGCGGCGTCCGAATCAGACGCTGTTGGTTTAAGGTGAGGAACTCGAGCAGGGAAGCATCCGCGGTGATGCGAGCCAACATGGCGATCGCCTCGTCCGGGGTGTTGTCATTCGCGGCGACCGCTTCGTGCAAATCAGGACCGGCGTTGGAAATGGAAGCAAGATGTCCGAGCACGGCGGGCGCGGCGTCGTCTGATTTTGCGACGCTCAACAAATCGTGCGGCTGCTGTGTTCCCAGCGTCGATTGCGCGGCGCGCGCGACTTCAGGGTCATTGTCGGTACTTAGGTGGACCAGCGCTTCAAGCAGATCAGTTTGTGATAAGGGCAGCAATCCCCGGGCAGCGGCCAGCCGAGCAGCCGCCGGCGCTTTCCGAGAGATAATGGATTTCACGACGGGATTGGTTGATGTGATTTCGCTGCTCACCAGGAACAGTGTAGCTCAAACGGAGAGTGGAACTCGAAGAGGATTAATAGAAATCGAAGTTGTACTGTAGTTCCATGATCATCGACACCGGTTTGCCGTTTACGGTCGCGGGCGTGAACCTTATTTTTCTAGCCGCCTGAATAGCCTGTTCAGTAAGTCCGCCGGGCAGCGATCTGAGGACCAAAATATGCTCCACCACTCCCGTCGATGAAAACACTGCTCGCAAAATTACCGTGCCGGCGATTCCGGCCAGTCGCGCCTGCTCCGTGTAGACGGGCTCAGTCTTTTGCAGGATTTTGACTCTGGTGGTGACTTCCCAGCCTGCAAACACTCGAGCCTCGGGGACCTGGCTGTCACGTGCAAACGCCCGCAGAGTTTCCAATTGCCCTCGCCAGACCGCTGTTTCCTTATCCGAACCGGCAAGCTTCAGATACATCTCGAGCGCGTCGGCTGCAATGGCATATGACTCGGCCGTTTTACGCGCGCGCCGCCGGCGCTGTGCAATTTCGTCTTCAGTCAAAGGCCTGTCAGTGGGAACGTGAATTACTTTTGCAGATCTCGCTGAAGCTTCCCCCTCGAGTGCCAGAACCGTCTGGCATTTTAAAAGATAAGCGGGAGCAAACTTCGGATCCTGGGCAATTGTGATATCCGCTTCTGACCGCGCTTCCACGTTACGCCACAAACGCAAATGCACCACTCCTAAAATGTAATGAGCTTCCGTGTCGGCAGCGCTCAGTTTGATAGCTGTGCTTGCTTCACGTCCGGCCTCTTCGTCTTTCCCGGCGGCCATCAGCGTGAAAGCCAAACCGGTGTGCGCGAAACCGAAGTCCGGTTTCAATTTGACCGCGGCTTCAAACGCTTTGCGAGCGTTTTTCAGATCGTCCTCGCGAACCAGGGCCATCCCCAGGTAATACCATGCGAAGCCGTCTTCTTTATCATTTTTGACGGCAGCTCGCAGGGCGCTGATGGCCCCTTTTGTGTCTCTTTGATTGTAAAGGCGAATGCCGCGATCGCGATCATTCGAAGCGGTTGTCCCAGACTGTTGCGCGCCGATACTGAGTCCGCATGCGAATAACACGAGCACTGAGATGATCGACTGCTTGAACCTTTTGTTGGGTTCGTGAGGCATCGGCAATTCGCCTGGACCGTAACTGCTCAAAAATAAAACTCGTGTTCGGGCGTGTAAGGTTTTAGCCCTATGCCGTTCTTGAACTCGTACGAGAGAGTCTCGAACTGCGAAACCGGCTGACCATTGCGAATGGCCGGCGTAAACTTAATTAGGCGCGCGGCGTCGATCGCTGCTTCGGTCAATCCATGCTTCAAGGGTTTCATGGGGAAGATGTTTTTCACCGTGCCGTCGGCGGCGAGCACCAGGCGCAGTCGTACCTCTCCATTGGCTTTGACGGCGCGCGCTGTATCCGGATAAGCAGCCGCGGGAGCATCAACCAGGTGCGCTCGCGTTTGAACTTCACCCGCACCAAATACTGAGCGGCTTTCAGGCGGGCTGATCGGCTGCGAGTAGAGCTGCATCGTCTCGCGTTGTTCGCGCCACTTCGCTTCGTCGGCAGGATGCAGCTTGAGAATTTCGTCGATGGTGGCGCCTGCCCGGGCGAAACTCTCGGCCAGTTCATCCTGCCAACGAGCAATGCGTTCGCG
>JAWVEM010000309.1:0-11196 GCA_033856735.1 Blastocatellia bacterium | reverse complement strand
TTGTATGGCTTGTATGCTGAGTCGTCGAAGGTTGCCTCAATCATTCCCGCTCCGGTGTATCCGTCGGCAATCATCGAAGGGAGTGAATTGAAACTGAGCGAGATCTTGTCGCCTGCCGCAGAAAGATTTCCCGAAGCTTTCAATCCACTATTGGGCGGGTTAACGAACGAGTCGGCGCTCATCATATTGATCTTTACCTGGCCGTCTGTGTTAACTACGCCCGTCGCGAAATCCATCAGTGAAGAAGCCGGCTTGCCGCCTATGTGAACTACGATATCCGCCGGTGAACGAGCCGCCTTGTCCGGATGCAATCCAACGACAGTAAAAAAAAACGTCGCCAGATTGCGTTCGCGCATAATCCACAGGTATCCGCCAAGGCCGAACTGATCATTCGTGCCGGCGAACCCGCCCGCCATCGTGAAAGTTCCAGCCGTGACGCGATAAGGTCGGTTCGTCTGATGCCAGGGGTTATCCGGCGTCAGCAGGAGGGGGGTTGTTGGGTTGACCTCCAGCGCGACAACTTTCAAGGGAGATGTGATCATCTGCGGAACCATTGCGCCCCACGCCGGCGTCTGCTCAATGATTCGCAGATTGCTCTTCACATCACGCGCCATATCAAGAAAGCTGCCAAGCGCTTCGCGTTTTATCTCCACGCTGTAACCACCTGTGTTTCGCTCGCCCAGGAACGCGGCGACGACGATGTTTGACTTGAAGAAATCAGGGTCGAGCTTAGGCAGATTGCGATCCAGCTTTGCCAGCTCAGCGTAGGTTTCAGAGTCACGCAGGACGGCAAGGAACGGACGAGTTATGAAGGAAACGGCGCCCTCAGCCAAAACCTTCAGCTTAGGACCTTCAGTCGCTGTCTGTGCCGGGGCCGCAGACGTCCGTTGAGCGTGACCTATCGAACTGGTGCTGACAAGCACGAGCAGCGAAAGCGTCAAAAAGGCAACGACTCTCAGCATTAAATCTCCTGATCAGGAACTCATCTCAAAGGATTGCACGCCGAAGATTCACCTGAGTTCCATGACTTCATAAGCGATATCGCACGTGCTTGCGCAACTCTTCATCTTCGACCTCAATGTTCTGCAAACGCAGCATGACGTCGGCATTCAAGTCCCAGCTCGCTCGCTCACCGGCTGCTAATTTCACCGTGCCCGCCGCTGCAATCATCGCGGCGTTGTCGGTCGACAAATGGGGCGACGGAAAATAAACCGGCAGCCCTAACTTTACGGCGGCCTGGCGCGCGGCTTCGCGCAAAGACCCGTTGCAGGCCACGCCGCCGGCGACAATCAACGTCATGGGCCGGTACTCCCGCGCGACGCGTTCCATCGTCGTGACGAGGGAACGCACTACAGTGCTTTGGAAACTGGCAGCGAGATCTTTAATTCCCGTCGAAGGCTCTTCTCCATCTTGGACCGGTTGCAGGCCGGACTCGCGCACGTATCTCGTCACCGCGGTTTTCAATCCGCTAAAGCTGAAGTCCGGCCGGTTGTCGCCCATTCGTGGGAGAGCAAACTTGACCGCCTTTGGGTTCCCTTCCCGGGCAAGCTTCTCGATGATCGGGCCGCCGGGATAACCCAGCCCGAGCAGTTTGGCGACTTTGTCGAATGCTTCGCCGGCCGCGTCGTCACGCGTGCGGCTGACGACCTTGTATTTGCCGGGGCTCGGCACGAAGAAAAGATTTGTATGCCCGCCAGAGACGATCAGCGCCAGCGCGGGATGCTCGACCGGCGGATTCTCGAAGCACACGGAATAGATATGGCCTTCGATGTGATTCACGCCCACCAGGGGCTTATGCAGCGCAAACGCCATCGCCTTCGCATACGAAACGCCGACGAGTAACGAACCGATCAAGCCGGGGCCCTTGGTGACTGCGATGCCGTCGATTTCATCCTTCGTAATGTTGGCGCGCGTGAATGCCTCTTCAACGATGGGAACGATCTTATCGAGATGTTCGCGTGAAGCGAGCTCCGGCACAACGCCCCCGAATCGTGTGTGTGTGGCGATCTGCGAAGCGATTACGGACGAGAGAATCTCGCGGCCATCGCGCACGATCGCCGCCGCAGTTTCATCACAGGAAGTTTCGATACCTAGAACAAGCATGGCCAGTTGTTAGTTATCAGTTTCTAATGCTATTCAACGATACGTGTGCCCATCTCTCCGCGCAACCTCTGTGATCTTCTGTGTCCCTGTGGTGAATGAAATGTTGTAAACCCTAAGCGGGCTACTAATCCTGGGAACGCGGACGGTCCGTCCGCATTGAGCGCGCAGCGCGAAAAGCTTGAGCGTGCTACGCACGCTGTGCGGACGGGCCGTCCGCGTTCCCAGCATCAGTCGCGTGATAAAAACTCAGGCACGAATCGCCCTGCTCCAACGCGCGATAACGCTTCAATCCACCTAATTCCTCTTTCAAATCTTTCTTCTTGTGATGCTCGACAATAACGACACCTTCTTCCGCGAGCAATCTCGCGGCGTGCTCACCAAGGAAATCCAATAACTCTTTATAATCGGTGGCGTATGGCGGATCATAGAAGATCACATCGAATGGCGCTGCTTCTTTCTTCGCACGCCGGCGCAGGAAATCCGTCGCTTCACGGTTCACAACTTCGACATCATCACCATCAATTGTCAGCGCTTCAAGATTCGTCTCAATCAACGCGCAGATACTCCGTGATTGATCCACCAACGTCGCATGCGCCGCCGCGCGGGACAGCGCTTCGATTCCCACCGCGCCCGAGCCGGCACACAAATCAAGAAACCGCGCGCCCTTGATTCGCGGCGCGAGAATATTGAAGAGCGTCTCACGCAAACGATCCGAAGTCGGCCGCGTCTCGAGCGATGATGGACTCTTCAACTTTCGTCCGCGATATTTGCCGGCGACTATTCGCATATTCGGTTTCTGGACATCAACGGTAAGCTGACGCTCATTTCTGGCGACGGTGAAAGTATAGCCTGAATGTCATCAGGCCCAATCCCCAGTCAACCGTGGGTATCTGAACCTTGTCATAGAACATTCGGTGACATAATATGCCCCGTCTTCGCGAGAACGTTTCGGGCTTTCGACTTTGCGGCGTCCGGCAAGCGATTGTGTCGGGCTCGTTCCCACTCAATTACCAGCGCCCCTGTCTGTGAATTTAAGCTCTCGCGAAATTGAATTCCTTTATGCCAGAACCGATTAGAAAACTGGGTCCGTACACGCTGGTCAGCAGGATTGGACTGGGAGGTTTCGGAGTGGTGTGGCTGGCGGAGAAAAGGACCGCGATTGCTACAACCCAATTCGCCCTCAAACTGCCGCGCGGCGAGGACATTGATCTCGAGGCCTTCAAACAGGAGGCGGCAATCTGGATTCAGGCAAGTGGTCATCCGAACGTGCTGCCCTTGATCGACGCCGACATCTACGACGATCAGGTCGTAATTGTCAGCGAATACGTTCCTGATGGCTCGCTGGCAGGATGGCTCAAGCAGCATGGCGGCAAAGCGCCCTCATCGGAAGCTGCCTGCGAGATCATGGACGGCGTTCTCGCCGGCCTCGCTCACTTGCACGCGCGGCGTATCATTCACCGCGATCTCAAGCCGGAAAATATTCTGCTGCAGCGCGAGACGCCGCGGCTGGCTGACTTCGGGATCGCGCGACTGCTCAAATCAAGCACGCACAGCCAAAAGGTTAGCGGCACGCTGGCCTACATGGCTCCTGAAGCATTCGACGGCAAGCGCAACGAGCAGACCGACGTCTGGTCCACCGGCGTGATCTTTTACGAGATGCTTACCGGCCGGCTACCTTATGATCAGCAGGACATACCTTCCTTTATCGGCGCGATCATGCGCAACGATCCACCGCCTTTGCCGGACTTCGTCCCCGAAGTCCTACGGCAGATAGTGGTGAAAGCCTTGCAACGCGATCCTGCTACGCGATATGCGTCGGCAGCAGAAATGCGTCGCGATTTGCGCGAGGCCGAACATAGAGTGTGGTTGGGAGGGCGGGACGCGCTTACCGATCGGGCGATGTTGACGCTGCCCGCGCCGGGTCCTCAACCGCCGGTTCCTCAACGTCTCGCTCCTCAAATGACAATGCCCTCGCCTCCCGCGAAAACGGAGCCGTTTATTATTCCGGCAAATCCAACCTTGCCGACCGAGACATCGCCGCTACCTCTTTCTGTTAAGCGACCTCCTTTTCCTGTTAAAGAGAAATCGCATTCGCCTATATGGTTGGCTGGCGGCGGCCTTGTTTTGCTCATGGGAATCTTATTCCTGTCGGTAGTCTATTACTGGGTATCATCGCGGTCAGCCAATAAAACTCAACCCTCGACTCCTGCGGCAGGAAAACAGTCCTCAGGGCGTTTCGTGTTTAAGCAGACGTTGACGGGATTCAATGGTGAAGTCCAATCGGTTGCTTTCTCGCCGGACGGGAAAACGTTGGCCACCGGCAGCCGGGACAGCTCAGTGAAGTTATGGGACGCAGACAGCGGTGCATTGAAACAAACGCTGATCGGAAACGACGAGCCACTCTGGGTAGTCGTATTCTCCCCTGATGGGAAGTTGCTGGCGACTGGTGGCGCGGACCAGACGGTGAAGCTGTGGAATGCAGAAACCGGCACTCTACAGCGGACCCTGGCCAAACATAGGGAGTCGGTTTTGTCGGTCGCGTTTTCTCCGAATGGGAAGATCCTTGCCAGCGGCAGTTCTGACAACACGATTAAGATCTGGGACGTGCAAACCGGCGAGTTAAAGGACACGGTGACCGGACATACCAATGGGGTCGTCGCGGTGGCATTTTCTCCGCAAGGAATCCTGGCCAGCGGAAGTTTCGATCACACGATCAAGCTATGGGACAAATATGTCGGGATCTTGCGGTTCGAAGATCGAACCCTAACGGGCCATGATAATAGCGTCTTTTCCATTGCATTCACGCCTGATGGGAGGACCCTTGTCAGCGGAAGTTTCGACCGTACGATTAAGCTGTGGGATGTGCAAACAGGTACGGTGAAACGGACATTGCTGGACAATGCAGGCGTGCAGGGGATAGCGATTTCCACAGACGGGACATTGCTCGCTAGCGGTGGTGACGACCAAACAATCAAGCTATGGGATCTGCGAACAGGGGCGTTGAAGCAAACCCTGCAAGGCCACAGCAAGGGAATTAATTCAGTCGCATTTTCGCCGGATGGTAAGACGATAGCGAGTGGCGGTGCCGACAATAGTGTGAAGCTTTGGCGGCTCGAATGAACGAGATGAGGATACGTTCGAACCTAAGGCCGAGAGGAAATACTGTCATCGCAAAAGCCGACGCGAAAACATACGAGCAAAGTCTGGCGCTCTACGAAAAGTTGGTGGCCACTAATCCAAACATAGAACGCAAGGGCGCCACCATGCCATACACGTCTGTGAACGGTCACATGTTTAGTCTGCTGACTAGGGACGGCCAGTTAATCATCCGGCTCGCACCGGAAGATCGGGAAGCGTTCTTGAAGAAGTACAAGACAAAGGTTCCGGAGCTCTACGGCGCGGTTATGAAAGAGTACGCCGAGGTGCCGGATGCCCTACTGAAGAAGACGACGGAACTGCAGAAATATTTCGACCTGAGTTACCGCTACGTGAGTTCTCTCAAACCGAAAGCAACCAAACAAAAAGCTCCACCTAAGAAGCGTTGAGGCATTGTCACCCGACTGCCGCCAGCTTCATCCGCGCGTCACGCTGCACTCGCTTAATCATCTTCACAGCTTCAGGGGAAGTTTTACGGTGGTTGATGTAGAACTCAGCCTCCTTGCGAGCGTCCTGCAGGATATCAAGGTCGCGAACCAGATTCGCGACGCGAAATTCGGGCAGGCCCGCCTGTCGCGTGCCCATGACTTCGCCGGGCCCGCGAATCTCTAAATCTTTTTCCGCGATCTTAAAACCATCGTTGGTCTCTTCCATGATGCCCAGACGTTCGCGCGCAACTTCGGTCTGTTTTTCCGAAGCCAGCAGAACGCAGAAGCTCTGTTCCGCGCCGCGTCCGACGCGTCCGCGCAGTTGGTGCAACTGCGACAGGCCGAAGCGTTCGGCGTGCTCGACCACCATCACGGAAGCGTTCGGCACGTCGACTCCGACTTCGATCACGGTTGTCGAAACCAAAATCTTTGTCTCGCCCGAGATGAATCGCCGCATCACTTCTTCCTTCTCTTCCGGTTTCATCCGCCCGTGCAAAAGCCCAACTGAAAATTTCGGGAAGACTTGATCGCGCAGGTACTCATAGCGTTTGGTGGCATCGCGCAGATCCATCTTCTCTGACTCTTCAACCAGGGGATACACGACATAGGCCTGGCGCCCGGCGCGCACCTCGCGCGCAATCAGTTTCTTCACTTCCTGCCTGGCTTCTTCTCCAAACACCCGGGTTTCCACCGGCGTGCGACCCGGCGGCAGCTCATCGATAATCGACACGTCCAGATCGCCATACACCGTCATCGCCAACGAACGCGGAATCGGCGTCGCCGTCATCACCAGCACGTCGGGATTCATTCCGCGCGCGCGCAAGGCGGCGCGCTGCATGACGCCAAAGCGATGCTGCTCATCAATGATGACCAGGCCTAAGTTCTTAAAAACCACGCCTTCCTGAATCAGCGCCTGGGTGCCAATACTCGCGTGGACTTCGCCGGCGGCAATGGACTGATGCAAACGCTTTTTGTCGGCAGTCTTGAGCGAGCCGGAAAGCAACTCGACTCGATAAGGCGACTTTGCCAGGATCCTCTTGATGTTGCGCGCGTGCTGTTCGGCGAGAATTTCCGTGGGAACCATCAAAGCGGTTTGATAACCATTCTCCATCGCGGCCAGCATGGCAATTAGCGCGACGATCGTTTTGCCGCTGCCGACGTCACCTTGTAACAGCCGATTCATGGGAGCGTCGGAACGCATGTCTTTGAAAAGTTCTTTGACGACCTTGCGCTGCGCTTCGGTAAGTTTGAAGGGCAGCACCGAGCCAATGCGCAGTTTCATCTGAGGGTCAATCTTGATTGTCACCGTCTTGGTCTCGTTGATCCTTTCACCGCGTTTTACCGCGAGCCGGAGCGCCAGCCAAAACAACTCTTCAAAAATCAGGCGCTGATGCGCGGGACTGCGCATCAGATCGTAGTCTTCCAGCGCAGCTTCGTTACCGGGAAAATGAACGTCGCGCAGGGCGGCGGCGCGCGAGTTCAGTTTCCGGCGCGCCAGTAAATCCCGCGGCAAAGTCTCGGGGAATGATTTATCCGGCAAGCGCGCCAGGACTTCATGAACGATCTCACGCAGGCGCTTCGTTCGAAATTCTCCTAACTTGCGATAGACAGGAACGCGGCGGCCGACGTGAATCGCGGCCAGCCTCGGATCGGTTCCAGTTGGCTCTTCTTCCTCTCCACCGGTGATCAATTCCAATTCGTCAGGCTTGTTCAATCTAAGCGAGTAAGTGCCGCGACGGATGTCGTGCTCCCACATGCCAAAAGCAATGAACCGCGTTCCCGCGACGAAGCGCTTGGCATTGTATTTCAGGATGTCATGCGCGCGCGGGCCGGACACGAACCACCAGATCACCACCGGCCGGCCTGAGCGTTGCTGATCCACCGCGCTGATCTCAAACTTATACAGACTCTGTTTCAGGGAGCGACGATTGCGCACCTGGAAACCACCCGCAATCCGCACGGTAAGATCGAGCGAAGCCTGCACACCGTGGTAGAGGTGACGAATCTCCACCATGCTCGAACGATCCTCGTAACGTGCCGGAAGATAGTTGAGCAAGTCTTCGATGGAGACGCTGGCAATATCTTTACCGGGGGAGACTTGGGCCAAGGCGAGGGCAAGTTGGCTGGCGCTTTGGGGACCGAAACGAGGAATTCGGGCCTCAGACAGCTCAAGAATTCTGGTATCCAGGGAGATGGATCGATCGGACGGCATCGACGTGATCATAACACGGCAAACAAGCGCGCAACGCTATTGCATCCGGCTTGGAATTCAGGAATTCCTTCGCGCCCCTGCGTGGGATTCGATTGGTTCGGTGTTCGGTTCGCGCAAAGTCGCAAAGGAAATACCCAAGGCGCGAAGAAGGACTGACACTATCAAGGCGACCAATTGAAAGGGGCACGGCGTACCGTGCCCCAAACATATCCGATGTGATGTACCGCTCGCGGTAGAAGCTGGCGAACGCTCGTCTAGTTAGTTGCCGCAGCGGTCGCTGCGCAGTGCTTCTCGAAAGCTTGTCGCAGTTCTCCGGCGATCTGTTCCGGTCCCCTGCCTTCGATCTGATAACGCTCCATCATGTAGACCAGTTGGCCGTCTTTCAAAAGCCCGATTGAGGGCGATGATGGCGGATATCCGGTGAAGTAACTGCGGGCTCTTTCGGTCGCTTCGATATCGCCGCCGGCGAACACGGTCGCTACTTTGTCGGGCCGGATCTCATTCTGCAGCGCCATCGCGATACCGGGACGCGCCTTACCCGCGGCGCAGCCACAGATCGAATTAACTACAACCATGACTGTCCCATGCGAATTCTTCAGGGTCTCGTCGACCGCTTCAGGTGTTCTTAGTTCCTGCACGCCAAGCCGCGTCAGCTCTTCGCGCATCGGTCTAATTACTTCCTCTGGATATGGCATTTCTTAATTCTCCTCTGGATTTCTTGTCAAGTTTGATTGAGTCGTGATTGTAGCACGTTCGGCCTCTTCCCCTCCCTTCGGGACGCTTTCAGGAGGGCGCGAGCCTGACGCCGCCAGGCCCAGCTCCGCGCCTTCTCCGCAAAGGAGGGGGGAGAAAAAACTTTAGTCTGTGATTGGAGTTCTACCTACGTCGAATCACAGACTGACGTCTGTGCCACTTAAAACCGCTATCTTCCGAGGTTCGTCGCCATCGCCCGAGATTCTTACGCGCGCAACTCCGGCGGGCAGGGGGTAACGCCCCAGACGCTCGCCCCACTCGATAATCACGACGGCACTTTCATCCGTGAGGATCTCATCCAGATCAACCGCATGGGCCGCCGCCGCTCCCTCATCGAGACGATAAAGATCGATGTGGTAAAGCAAGAGGCGGCCGCGATAAAGATTGACCAGGGTAAAGGACGGACTGGTAACGTCCGCCTCGTCCACTCCCAGCGACCGCGCGATTCCCTTCACCAAAACCGTCTTGCCGGCGCCGAGGGGACCGTCAAGCAAAATGATCTCACCACCAGTAAGCTGCTCACCGATGCGAACACCAAGATCGAAGGTCTCTTGCGCGTTGGATGTGATCCATTCACCAGTGGGAATTAACCGTTGTATCGCCGTGGTCATGTGTTCTAATCAGATGACAGCAGTCCAGAAAACCCAAACCAATCTTTCCGTTTAGAGGTGGTACTTGTCCCAACCGGCACAAGTGCCGCAGCTAAACACTGAAGCCGATGCTTTATGGAATTTCGCCTTCGGGATCGAGCGCGCAGATCGCGGCGCCGAGGTGTTCGCGAATATCGGAAGCAACCATAGCGCGCCTGCCGATCTCCTCGGCCGCGAGATCGCCCGCGAGGCCGCTGAGATAAAGTGCGGCGATTACGGCGTCGATCGCTTTGGCTTTACCCTTCAAAGCCCCATAGGCCTGTGCCAGGAAGCCGGCGATGATCCCAGTTAAAGTGTCGCCGGCGCCGGCCGTTCCCAAACCCGCGTTACCTGTTGGATTAATAAAAACCCGGCCATCAGGCGCGGCAATCAGCGGCCGCGCGCCTTTCAAGACAACGATCACTCCGTGGGCCACAGAGAAATCGCGCGCCGCGATCACCCTATCATCAAGCGCCGACTTATCATTGCCGCCCATCAGCCTCAGCATTTCACCGGGATGGGGCGTTAAGACAACCGGTAAGTCAGCCGAGCCCCGCAAACGCGCCGGCCAAGGAGCAAGGCAATTCAATGCGTCGGCGTCTACAACGAAAGGCGTGCTCCGTTTCTCAACCACCGCCCGCACAAAGTTTCGCGTCCGCTCATCTTCCGAAGACAATCCAGGGCCGATAGCGATCACGTTTGCGCGCTCCGCAAGTCTCAGGACATTCCCGATCGCGTCATCGCTCACGGCGCCTCGATCAGTTTCGGCCAGACCCGCCGTCATTATTTCCGGCATTACTTGCGCGGCAACCAACTGTTGGGCCGACACGGGCGTCGCGACTGTGACGAGGCCCGCGCCCGAACGCATCGCGGCGTTTCCGCAAAGCGCGGCCGCGCCAGTAAATCCGCGCGACCCAGCGACAACCAGAACATGACCGTGAGTATTCTTGTACGAATCGGGTAAGTAACGAGTCTCGATCAACCAACGGCGCACGTCCTCTTCATCGGTCACAAATAGTTGAGTCTTTGCTTCCTGAATCAACTCAGCCGGCGAACCAATGTCCGCGACGATTAGTCTTCCGTTGTAGCTGGCGGCCGGGGGTAGAACGTTCGCGGGCTTCGCCGCGGTCATCGTGACGGTGATATCGGCCTGAACTGCTTCACCAATCGGCCGTGCTGAATCGGCGTTGAGGCCCGACGGAATGTCGATTGAGACGACAGTGGGGCGAGCATCTCCGTTATGTACTCGACGAAAGTATTTGAGGGCCTCGCCGAAGACTCCTGCCAGCGGACGTGTCAGTCCGGTGCCAAATAATGCATCAACAACTACGGCGTAGGGCTTAACTAATTCAGAACTCTCGAGGCTACGCCATTCGTCTGGCGACTCGCATTCGAAAAACCTGAGCGAGACATCGTGCGCTGGGACCTTAACTTTTTCAAAGTTTGCCTGCGCGCCTCCCTTTGTGTTTCCGACCCGGCCGAGCAAAACAACGTCGACCTGCGCCCCGGCCTCCGCGAGTAACCTGGCAGTCGCCGCGCCGTCGCCGCCGTTATTTCCAGGACCGCATAACACCAAGATCGGTTTGTCCGTAACGCCGCAGTGAGCTGTGATGGCATCCGCGGTCGCAGCCGCGGCGTTTTCCATTAGAACTAACGATGGAGTGCCATAACGCTCAGTGGTCACTCGATCGATGTCGCTCATCTGCGCCGACGAAATAACAGGTTGCACCGGGCAATGATAAGGAGAAGTTCAAGGGCGGGTCAATCAATAGCCTGAAATAGTAGAGAGGGAGGTAGCTGAAAACAAATTGGCGGCCCTGCCTCTATCGCACAAAACAAAAAGGCCGCTGAGGGAATCCCCGCCGCCTTGCCGCTGCTCCAACCTATCCGTCTTTTCGGGATACCTGAGTAAAGA
>JAWVEM010000308.1:0-18604 GCA_033856735.1 Blastocatellia bacterium | reverse complement strand
TCAGTCGTGTGCGAGATCGAAATATGCGCCGAGGTGGCGCCGGTTTGTTCATACAGTTCCAGCGCCCGCCCGTGAAATGTGATCACCGGCGCGCCCGATTCCTTTGTCGAGACTTCCACGTCCTGCCAGGCGATGCCGCCGCTCCAACCGGTTTGCAGAGCCTTCAGCGCCGCTTCTTTTGCGGCGAAGCGCGCGGCATAATGTTGGGCGGCCACCGCGCCGCGCGATTCACAATAGGCCCGCTCGGCTTCAGTGAACACACGTTCGGCGAATCGCGGTGTGCGCTCGATGGTTTCGCGCACGCGGCGCACTTCGATAATGTCGATACCGATTGAAATGATCACGGAAGAAGTTGAACTGAAGCGGCGACAAACCGCCGCAATGCAAAGCTCAGGTTTCTATTGGCGCGAACGCGACGGCGTGCGCGCGTTGATTTGCGCGCCGCTGGAACAAGACGGCTTCACCAATGCTTTTTCAACCCGGTCCGGCGGCGTCAGCCCGATGCCGGAGGCCGCGCTTAACCTGGCCGGCTTTAACGAAGACGATGCTGACAACATCAATGAAAACCGCCGTCGTTTTCTCAAGCTCTTCGACGGCGTTTGGACGCTGGCCGGGTGCTGGCAGATGCACAGCGCCGACGTGCGCGTGGTTCATAACCAGCAGGAGGCGCAGCCAAAACCCGGCGTCCTTGGCGACGACGTTTACTGCGACGCCCTCGTCAGTGATACTCCAAACATTCTGTTGGGCGTGAAAACCGCCGACTGCGTGCCCGTGCTGATTGGCGATCCGAAGACACGCGCCTTCGCCGCGGTGCATGCCGGCTGGCGCGGGACTTCAGCATCGATCGTGGTGAAAGCAATCGCGCAACTGCAAAGCGAATACGACACGCGGGCGGAAGATCTTCGATGCGCCATTGGGCCGGCGGCGAATACGTGCTGTTACGAAGTCGGCCGCGAAGTCATCGAGCGGTTCAAAGAACTCTTTCCGCAATCAGATCATCTGTTCACTCCCACGCGCGCAGGCCATGCGTGCATCGATCTGCAGACAGCGAATCGCGATCAGTTAATCGCCGCCGGAGTCAGCCCGGAGAGAATTCACGTCGCGCCCTTCTGCACCATGGACCGGAACGATCTTTTCTTTTCCTATCGTCGTGAGAAACATCTTCACGGTCGCGTGGGGAGATTGATGTCGGTAATCGGAACAAAAGCTAAATCCTGAACGCGTCAGGCTTTGATAACCAGAATTTTTCACCGCAAGCGTTTCCGCCACTAGCGTCGTCCGCCGAACACCCAGCCGTTGGCTCGCTGCACGCGATCGTTTGGGCCGACGACACCGATCCCGATATCTACGTCCTGGCTCTTCGGCGGAAAACAAACTTCGTCGTTGCAACTCTGATATCGTAAGCGCGCTTTCAAAACTACTTCGCCGCCCTGATAGTTCGCGGGCACAGTGACATTGAAGCGCAGCACAGCGCGACCTTCGTAAACCGCCAGCGGCTCGTTGTTGACGGCTTTGAGCTTGCGCACGATCGCCCGCGGATATGCCACGGGACCAACCGTCACTCCTCGCGGCGCTTCGATTTTCAAGGTCGTCGGAATCGCGTACTTGCCGAGCGGCCGGTTGGCATTCACGTGATAACCACCCGGAATATCCATCACGATAGCCGCCTGTATGACACGTCCGCGTTGCGCTTTATCATTGGCGTAATAACCGTTGACGCCGATGTTCGGCTGGGGCTCAGGGGCGAAAGCAGCCGCCGCCTGAAAATTAACCGGGACAACCAACAGCCCGCCCAGCAGCGTCAGGATCAGAGTTTTATGGATTAGCTTGATGTTCATTTTCTTTTTGATGAAATTCACCTGGATATGGCCCGGATTTTACCTTGCCGATTGCAAATCGAAAAGCCTTGGTCGTCTTCGCTTGTCAGGAGTGAGATGTTTATCGCTCCCTACCAGGAGATCCAAACGACTGAGGCTGGAAGGATTCGGCGCCCACGGAGCTCCGCGCGGCCAGTTGCCCACACGCCGCCAGAATGTCGCGCCCGCGCGGCTTTCTGACGAATGCGTGTACGCCCTTCGACTCTAGAATCTCGCGAAACAATTCCACGCGTTCCGGCGGCGACGGCTGATAAGGCAAAGGTTCTGCGGGATTATGTGGAATCAGATTTACCTTCGCGCTAAGCTCGTATCGGTTCAAGAGATTAGCCAACTGGCGCGCCTGCCCATCCGAATCATTAACCCCGGCGAGCATCACATATTCAAAAGTGAATCGCTCGTTTGGCTTCAGAGATTTCTGGAACTCCTGGCAGGCCGAGAGCAGCTCGCGCAGCGGCCACTTCTTATTAATCGGCATTAGCTCATCACGTAATTCATCAGTCGGCGCGGCCAGCGAGACGGCCAGATGCGGCCGATCGGGAATCGTCGCGAGCTCGCGGATACGCGGCACTACGCCCGCGGTCGAAACGGTGACACGGTTCGGGACGATGTGCAGGCCGCCTGGATCTTTCATGACGCGAATCGCCTTCAGCAACGCTTCAAAGTTAAGGAAGGGCTCACCGGCGCCCATGCCGACGAGGTTAGTGCCGCGCGGCGGCTTCACTGAAACACCGTAAGCATCGTTCAAGGCAGTGATAATCTGTTCGACAATCTCGCCGGCAGTTAAACTTCGCAGCAAACCAAGCTGAGCCGTCAAACAAAACGTGCATTGCAAAGGACAGCCAGACTGCGAAGAAAAGCAGATGGTGTCGCGCCGGTCTTCAGGAATGAAAACTGTTTCGACCGGAAGATTATCCGCCGTCTTGAAGAGGTATCGCCGCGTACCATCGGTCGAGAGAAAGCGCGATTCGAGCGTCAGGGTCGAGACCACAGCGTGCTCGCTGAGCCTGGCGCGCAGATCTTTCGGCAGGTCGGTCATCTCTGCGAACGAAAGCAGACGGCGCTGCTGCAGCCCGGCGAAAATCTGCCGCGCACGATACTCCGGCTCACCGAGTGACTCAACAAACTCAGTCAGTTCTGACTGCGATAAACCCGCGAGATGGATTGGTTGCATTGGGTGCTTGAATTCTAACATCGGGATGAAGTGGGCCGCGAACCCCAGCGCGTTGCTTAGCGCCTAGGGTATTTTCTTTGCGCCATTGCGTGGACCTTACTTAACTAAAACAGTTTCGCGCAAAGGCGCGAAGACAAACCAAAGGCGCAAAGAGAAGGTCAGAGCCGGAGCACGATCTGGGCGAGTTATTGAATCCTGCGGGTTTGCTGAGGGTATAGACAATTCCGTGCCCCAGAGGGGCCGAATGTTTATAGCTCCAGAGCATTGCAGACTGAGTAAGCTCCTTTAGGAGCGGAACGGAAGATCATTTCGCTCCTAAAGGAGATCCGGCTTACTGAGCTCAACGGTACTATAAACATCTCGCTCCTGACGGAGCGATAGCATTGTGAATGATTAACTTAAACCGAAACCGGCTCTCGGGATTCGAGAGCCGGCCAGGGAGATGGGGTTATGGCGCGACGGCGAATTTCGCCGACTGTATCAGGGCCTGGCCGCTGACCCGGTCCTTGACGCGAACTTCCAGAGAGTAATCACCGGGCGCCAAATTGCGCGAATCGAGCAGCCGCGTGAGGGTCAGCCGCTGTCCGGAGTCACTATTGCCTTTCCAGTCTTCCAACTGTTTCCCGATCTCTTTCCCGTCCTTCATCAGGGCGTACTCAACATCGACCGAAGGCCGCAGCGTGGTTTGGTCTATTCCCGCGTTATAGATCTGCATATAGATCCCGATTGGCGAGCCGCGGTGGTATGTGCCGGAAACGTTGGGAATGACCTTCACATTGCCAATCGTGAACATGCCGACGGCAGGTTGATCGCCGAGCCCTTCAAGTTTCACCGCCAACACCAGCGTGGAAGTAGACAGCTTGGCGGGATCGTATTTGGGCACCTCAAATCCCTTGTGCATGACGCCGGTAGCGCCGGATGCGATATCGCGGACGATGACGTCTACGCGATAACGGCCGGGGGCCAGGGCCACTGCTTTCTGATAGGCAGACTTGCGCTCTTTCGCTTCGCTCAATTCCTGCTGCGTCGCGCGCGTGATCACCGGATCTTCAAAGACACCGGCACGGCGGCCCGACACGTGAGTAATCTTGCCGAAGATATTCAGCTGTGCCTGCAGCAGTCCGCCGCTGTCCTGAAACACCAGGTTCTGATTGTCGGTTTGAATCGTAAACGCGGTAATCACGCGCTCGTCCGACTGCCGGAAAAAGTCTACCCGCACGTCGAAGCTGAGCGGATTGTCTTCGATGACCGGCGTGTTGACGGCGGAAGCCAGTTCGTTGAACTTGATTGCGGGCGGACGGCTCAGATCCGCGAGTAACTGCAAGCGGCTGAACGGACTGTCCGATTCGCGCTGGTAGCCGGGATTGCCGATACCGCCAACGTTGGCGATGCGGTCTCCTTTATCAGCGAGCCCCATCTCTTCCGCGAGCGTCAGACCGGCTCCGGGAACGTGGAGCAGGGCGTCTTTTTCGTCCGGGTTGCGCGCTATGCGATATTCACCGCTGCCCGTCGGATCGACAAATTCAATCTCGACACCCGAACCTACGCCGGGCAGGTAACGATAGAACCAGCGCTCGAACGGATAGGTCGAAGTTGAGCCGCCGCCCTCATAAGACTCGCGATTATAAGTGCCGCCCGAAGGATGCGTTTCGATCTCGTCCGGCTTGCCCCAGGTGATATAGATGCGGCCGCGATCGGTCTTCCAGCCGGGAATCCCCGAGGCATAATGTTCGTTGGCATAGGCGATACGTTCGTAGTACTCCTCGCGAAACTCGTTTTCATCAGTGTCCGGATCGGGATCGCGGCGGCGCCAGAACTCTTCAATGAATCGCTCGCGCTCGTCGTCGGTTTCGAGCTTCTTAAATGCCTTGCGCTCCTCTTCGGTGATGAGGTAGGCGACGTCCTTATCGAGCCAATCCTTATAAGCTCTCTTGAGTTCCGGCTTTACGTTGCGCGCCTTTTCCGACGGATCCTGGCCTTTATCGTTACTCTTTTTCTGCGCCAGGATGGAGGGCACGGCAAAAGTGAGGGCGAGTACAGCGATGGCCAGGCGGCCGGTTATGCGATATGGCATAGCGAATTGCTCCTAACAAAAGCTTCCGGAAGTTTCAAGATTTCGCGCTAGTCTGGGTTTGAATAGTTACGCGGACTCAATTGAGTATGAATTCTAAGTTTGGCTCGAACCAGAGTCAAGATGAGGTGAGACCGTCCGCAGTTGCCTGCGAGCAAGGAGGGGCGAGACACCACAAAGACACTAAGGACACCAGGACCAACAGGAAATTGAACGTTGCGCCGATCTCTACAGTTCCCCGGCAGGGGCTAAATCATCCCCCGACGCATTGGCTTTCTTTGTAACTTACTGGCTTAGTGGTTAATGGCTTGCGGTCTTCCTTCGTTCCCGCCCGCAAATCCAGGCCACAACGATGGAAATCGCGTAGAGCACAAACATCGGAGCCGCGAAGAGCAACATGTTCGGCACGTCGTTGGTCGGCGACAGCACGGCGGCCACGATCAAAATGATTACCACTGCCATGCGCCAAACCCGCAGCATCCAGCCGGCCGTGACCAAGCCGATCCGTGCCAGGACATAAGTTATCGCCGGCATCTGGGCGACCAGTCCCATCCCCAGCATCAACAGAATGATGAAATCGAAATAGTCGTCGGCCTTGAGCAGCAGACGGAAATCCTCGCCCAGCCCGAGCAGGTATTTCGCCGCCGGAGGAAAAATCAGGTAGTAGGCGGTGGCCGCGCCCAGTACAAAAAAGACGCTCGAGAGAGTGATAAAAGGTGTGACGTATTTTCGTTCGTGCGGATAAAGCCCCGGCGCGACGAAGGCCCAGATTTGCCAGAGCAGGAACGGCACCGAAAGCCCAATGGCCGCATACAAAGACACCTTTACATAGAGGGCGAACGGCTCCAGCGCTGTGTTCACCACCAGCATGTTGTTGACGTCGGGCAGCGCCTCGTACTTGCGAGAGAGACTGTCGACCAACCTGACATCCTTTGGGACGACCTCGTTGCCAACCACCAGAGGCTCGTCGCTGTATAGGCCGACATTGCCCTGACTGTCTTTGTCGACGCGAGCCATGACTGATGCCCCAGCGGGAATGGCAGCCGGCCCTAACCTCGTTGCGTCAGGAAAGACGAAACGGATCTTGTCGGTGGGATTCAGCGAGGTGAGGGGAACCGTTGAGACCTGGCCATTGAGTCCGGTGATGGTGACGACCCGGCGGTTTTGTTGTGCTTCGGCCAAAGCCGTCTGCACCGGCCGCGCCAGAAAATTGTAGATCGGACGGTGTACGAACCAGAGGAGCAGCGCGGCGACGAAAACGAAAACAATCGATCGAATCAGGCGCTTGCGCAGCTCATCCAGATGTTCAAGAAAAGACATCTGCCCGCCGAGGTCATCCTCGTGGCCCTCATTCTCTTCGTCTGCGTTTTTTAGATGGAAGCGGGGCATTACTGTCGAGCGGCAAGGACCTCAATCTGTGTTCCCTGGATCATAGCCAGTCCTGTTTGCCGCCCGGTCGATCGGCGGGTGTAATTTCCGGCAGCGCCTTCGTTTCGCGCGGTTGCACGAGGGCAGGGTCGACTGCAGTAATCGACGGCGTGAGGACCGCGACGGCCGGGTCTGACGGATTGGAATCTAGCGCGGCTGCTTCGCGCGCGGCGCGAATTCGTTCCGTCGCCTTGTCGAGAATTGTATTCTCAAAATGCGGCCCGGCTCCCTTATCCACATCCTCCAAATTCACCTCGCGTTCCCAGGTGCGTTTGAAATCTTCGGAGGCGCGGCGGAATTCATGCAGGCTCTTGCCGATCTGTCGGCTGAGCTGCGGTAGACGACGCGGCCCAAAGAAAATCAGGGCCGCGGCCAGAATCAGCAGCAGCTCGGAATTGCCCACGGAATCGAGAATGAACAGAAACACCGCAAGTGCCTTTCGACGGATTTGAGGCGACGGCGCCGGAGACAGATTGTAGCGCGGACGGCAACCTAGGTACAGAACAGCGAGCGGAAGTAGCGCAAACTGCCAGCCGGCGCAGACTCGCAGTCCGCCCTGCTCACGGGTGGCGCAAGTTGCCAACTTGCGCTACAAAGATACCGATGCGAATCGTTTCTCTCTTACCTTCGACGACTGAGATTGTGTGCGCGCTGGGCCTCGAAGACGCCCTCGTCGGCATTACACACGAATGCGACTATCCGGCTTCAGTGCTCGACAAACCAAGGCTGACTGCCAGCCGCATCTCTCACGAGACGATGTCGAGCGCTGAGATCGATCACGCGGTGCGTTCACAGTTGGCCCAGTTGGACGGTCACGGATCGATATACGACCTTGATGAAGACAGGCTGCGCGAATTGAATCCTGATTTGATCCTGACTCAGGAGCTCTGTGATGTCTGCGCGGTCAGCTATAAGACGGTCGAGCGGGCCGCGCGCATGTTCGACGCCGATGTGCGCGTCGTTTCGCTCGAGCCCAATACGATCGGCGATATCTTTGAAAACATTCGCATGGTGGGTGAACTCACCGGGCGCGAAGACGCGGCAGCCAAGCTGGTGGACGATCTAAATAACCGGCTCGATCGCGTGAAAGAACTAACGGCGCGGGTCGACTATCACCCGCGGACCCTGATGCTCGAATGGCTGGAGCCAGCGTTTGCGCCCGGGCACTGGGTACCCGAACAAGTCGCTATTGCGGGCGGCGATCATGGATTTGGGCGCGCAGGTCAGCCCAGCACGACCACCACCGCAGCGGAGATTCGCGCGTACGCACCGGAAGTGATCGTGCTGATCCCGTGCGGCTATTACAAAGAAGACATCTTGCGCCAATTGCCCAACGCGAATTTGCCCGAAGGCTGGGAAGATTTACCGGCGGTGAGAAAAGGTGAAGTGTGGGCGACGGACGCGACTTCGTATTTCAGCCGTCCCGGTCCGCGAGTCGTGGACGGCGTAGAGATCCTCGCGCGGATTCTTCATCCTGAAGTATTCGGTCCGCCGGACGATTCACAGGCGGTGCGCGTTTGATCTGCGCAGGCACAGAACCGGGAGCGGTAGCGGTAGCGACCGGGTCCTTCATTCAACTAACATAATAGTCGGTTATCGCGCACGTCCATGCAGTTTGCAGGTTGAATGATGAACCCGGTCGTTACCGCTCCCGGTTCTGTACCGAGCACTCTCCTAAGTGCAGCAATTCTGCAAGACGCGCGATAAAGAATCCTTGGGACATATGGACTCGCTTCCGCCAAACTCGCTTGAAGCCTTCGCCGGAACGGCGGAGGCGGTCGCGGCAACTACTAAGAAACTCGCCAAGGCCGCCCTGCTTGGCGAGTATTTTCAAAAACTCAACGACGATGATTTGTCCCGCGCCGCGCGATACTTTGCCGGCCAGCAGTTCGCGCTGAACGACGCGCGCACGACGAATGTTGGCGGCAGCATTATCGGTGAAGCGCTTTGCGCGGCGACCAATGTTAGTCCGGATAGTCTGGGTCCGCTTTACGCGCGCTGGGGCGACGGCGGCGACGTCGCGTTCGAAGTTTTCGTTGAAGCAAAACCCGACAACCAACCGAGTCTCTCGCTGGCGAAAACCGAAAGCCTGCTGGCGCATCTGAGCGCCACCCGCGGCAAGAAAGCCAAGACCGTGCTCCTGACCGAGGCCTTGTCGCAGGCAACACCGCTGGAAGCAAAGTATCTGGTCAAGCTGCTCTCGGGCGATCTGCGCATCGGTTTGCGCGAAGGACTGGTCGAAGACGCGATCGCCCGCGCCTTCAAACGACCTTTGGCCGAGGTTTCATTGGCCAACATGCTGCGGGGCGATATTGGTGAAGCGGCTGTCCGGGCTCGCGCCGGGGTTTTACATAAGGTCGCGATGCGGCTGTTTCATCCATTGAAGTCCATGCTGGCAACGCCCGCTTCCGATCTCGCCGATATCGCGCGCACGATGCCTGGCGAATTTTTTGTCGAAGATAAGTTCGACGGCATTCGCGCGCAGGCCCACGTACAGGACGGACGCGTGGCGATCTTTTCGAGAATGCTAGATGAAATCTCAAACAGGTTTCCCGAGTTGCACGCGCCCCTCGCCGCTCTGCCGACTGAAGTGATCCTCGACGGTGAAATCATCACCGCGCGCGGCGCAGAGATTCTGCCCTTCAGCGATCTGCAAAAACGTCTCGGTCGAAAAACCGTCAGCGAGGAATTGCTGGCCAGCACGCCCGCGGTATTTGTGGCGTGGGACATTCTGTATGCGGCGGGGCGCGTGCTGATAAACGATCCATTGGCGGTCAGGCGGGCCCGGCTTGAAGAACTAATCAGAAGCACCAGCGGGTACGGAACCACTCGCGATAGCGAGCTGGTGAACGTTGGCACCTTACGACTATCTGAAGCAAAGAGGTTCAGCGATTCAGCGGCGCTCGATGAGGAATTTGTCGCGGCCAGGGCGCGTGGGAATGAAGGCTTGATGGTCAAAGATCCGGCGTCGTTCTACAAGCCGGGCCGACGCGGTCGTGAATGGCTCAAGCTGAAACGCGCGCTGGCCACGCTCGATGTCGTGGTCACTACAGTTGAGCTCGGACACGGGAAGCGCCGCCACGTACTTTCCGATTACACCTTCGCCGTTCGACGCGCCGAAGATGACGCCGAACTGCTCAACATCGGGAAAGCCTATTCAGGACTAACTGATGTTGAGATCGCCGAAATGACCGAGTGGTTCAAGGCTCATACCCTCCAGGAATTCGCGCATGGCCGTGTGCGCGTGGTCGAGCCTCGCATAGTGATCGAAGTAACTTTCGATCGGGTGCAGCCATCAAAGCGGCACAAGGGCGGCTACGCCCTGCGCTTTCCGCGCATCGTACGTCTGCGGCCGGACAAGACGGCTGATGAGATAGACACCCTGGAGTCGGTGCGAAAGTTGGCGGGTGGCTAATCGCGCTCGATAAGTTTGCTATCAGTCGGCGGCTGTGCCGCTTGATGTGCGGAAACGCTCTTCCTCCGCGACTGTCCGAGGCGCAGCCTCAAGCAACAATTTGAGTCGAATGCCGGAAAGCCAGAGGCTTTCCGCACATCAGGCGGCAAAGCCGCGGAAAGCATCGCTCAGACAAACGGCGGTGAGTTCTCAACCGAGAGATTGTGGTCGAAGCCTGCATCAAATATCATCACAACCGCGTTCGTCATCAACCACTGGAAAGATTACATAATGAATCGAAGAATTGTTATTGCCACATTAATATCAATTAACATCCTCACCTTCGCGATGGCTCAAACGCCTCGTCGTCGCACTCCGCCAAAGCCGCCTGCAACGAAACCGGCTGACAACTCAGCCGCGAAAGCTGCCGCGTCGGCGCAGCCTTCGCCGGCGCCCCCAGCCGAAGCAACGACCGCAGCCCTCGCTGTCGTCAACGACGTGACGATTTCAGCCAGCGACATTGAACCTGAGGTCAACGCGGCCATTCTTCGCGATCCGGATCCTTACCTCCGCGCCTATTACGCCGATCCCGACCAGGCAACCAAAGATTCCCGGCAGCGCGCCGTCGACGCGCGCGTCAACTCACTGTTGGTCGCGGCTGAAGCAAAGAAGCGAGGAAAATCTACGGATGAGATCATCGAGACGGAAATTAACGCCCGCGTCCCGACGCCGACTGAAGCTGAGATTAAGGCTGCCTATGACGCGAACCGCGACCAGATCGGAACGGCGGATCTGGAATCGGTGCGCGCAGAGCTGATTAACTTCATCCGCGGCGAGCGCCGCGAGGAGTTATATGCCGCGCTCATCAGACGTTTGAAAATGACCAACGCCGTCAACAAGAACGCCGATGTGAATACGCCCAACCTCGCGCCGGGAACCGTCCTGGCCGCCGTCAACGGCGAACCGCTGCGCGTCGATACGATCAACGAACGCACCAAGGCTTACATCTACAAACTGCAAATGCGAATCTATGCGGCGCGCAAGAATGCGCTCGATCGTCGCATTAACGATCTCTTGATCGTCGCCGAATCCAACAAACGAAAAGTCGGCCCCGAAGAGATCGTACGCACAGAGATTACCGATAAGCTAACGCAACCGACGGAAGCCGAAATCAGCAAGCTCTACGAAGACAACAAGGCAAAGATCAAAACGGATCTCGCCAGCTCGCGCAGCGACATTGTTACCTATCTACAACAACAGCAGCAGGAGAAACTCGAGCTTGCGCTGGCGGAAAAGCTGCGTGCCGGGGCCCGCCTGAAAGTCCTCTTAAAGGAACCAGACCCGCCCTTATTGAATGTGGGAATTGCCGGCGGCGCGACGCGCGGCGATGCCAATGCCGCAGTCACCGTGATTGAATTTACGGATTTCCAATGTTCAGCCTGTGGAGCGATGTATCCGATGGTGGAAGAAGTCCTGAAGTCCTACGGCAGTCGCGTGCGCTTTGTGATTCGGAATTTTCCTTTGATGACGGTTCATCCTAATGCTTTTCACGCCGCGCAGGCCGCCGAAGCCGCCAAAGCCCAGGGCAGGTTTTGGGAATACATCGATTTGATGTTTCGGAACCAGACCGCGCTCGACCTGGATTCGCTGAAGAAGTACGCCACGCAAGTGGGACTGGATCGAAAACGGTTCGATGCCGAGCTCGAGGCTGGGAAATACGACCCAGTGATTCATCGCGACATCCAAGACGGCGAGACCTACGGCATCGAAGCCACGCCCACCTTCTTCATCAACGGCGCGATCCTAACGGAATATTCCGCCGATGGGGTGCGCAAGGCAATCGAAAAGGCATTCGCGCGGGCTGGGAAGAAGTAGG
Organism: Blastocatellia bacterium; assembly: GCA_033856735.1. Taxonomy (GTDB): domain Bacteria; phylum Acidobacteriota; class Blastocatellia; order Pyrinomonadales; family Pyrinomonadaceae; genus UBA11740. Next base: position 6,787 of record JAWVEM010000308.1, on the reverse strand, counting down.
ACAACGCGATGATACGGAACCGCGCGCGGTAGCAAAAGGGGCCCGGGCACAGAGCCGACCAGGTGATCGGCTCAACTCGTAACATTCGCACAGGCACGAAAACTCGGATTGCTAACGCAACCGGCTCCGTACCGAAGATGGCTGCCTCCTCTTACATTCTTCAGGTAACGCAAGCGACAAAGGCGGCGGGGCTGCGGCTGTTCAAAGAATTAAGTTTTTCGGTCGAGTGATCTTAGACATGCTACAAAACGACAGAAAGACTGGCGTCTTATACCGGGCGGCATGGCGCCGAACCTTCTGGTTCATGGCGTTATGTTTGTCTGCAATGCTGTTCTATGTTCCCGGCCAGGCACAGAAACCTTTGAAGCCGGAACAGAGCGACGACGTGGTCCGCGTCAATACTGAGCTGGTGCAGACGGATGTTATGGTTTTCGACAAGAAGGGCCATTTCGTCGACGGATTGAGACCGGAACAATTCAGATTGAGCCTGGATGGCCAGACTCATTCGATCTCGGTCTTTGAACGAGTCACGTCCGGCAGCCTACATGAAACGGCACAACTGGCGACCATGCGGGCGAACGCCGTCGCCACGTCCAGCCCAACTGCCGCCGGCTTTCCAACTTCGGGACGCCTGATTTTTTTCTTTGTCGACGATGTGCACCTGAGCGCGGAGAGTGTGACGCGCGCTCGTAAAACCATTCTGCATTTTGTTGAGAGTGGAATGAACCCCGGTGACAAGCTGGCGATTGTTTCAACCAGCGGTCAGATTGGATTCCTGCAGCAGCTGACCGACAACCCGGCCGTGCTGCGGGCGGCAGTCTCGCGGTTGACTGACAAACGCCACCCGGAGGGCTATGCCGGCAAGACTCGCATCACCGAGTACATGGCCAGCCAGATCGCCGATGCACACAACGCGCAACTTTTTGCCTATCTCATGGAGTCGGTAAAAATCGAAAACGGAATGGGTCTGGGCGCGCTCAGAGGCTCTCACGGCAACGACAGTGCGGGCCAGGCCGAACGCCTGCTCAAAAGCCGGGTCTCACAGATCTCGGCTCAGAGCCGGGCGGATACGTCCAACACGATCGGAGTAATGACAAGCCTGATGCAATCAACGGCAGCGTTGCCCGGACGCAAACTAATCTTCTTCCTGTCCGACGGCTTCGTCGCCGACCCGCGAGGCTCGAACGCGCTGAACAGTCTGCATCAGGTAACGCAAGTTGCCGCACACAGTGGCGCAGTAATTTACTCAGTCGATATGCGTGGAAGCTTTACCGATGCGGCGGTCGATGCCAGCAGCAGTGACTATATCGACATGACCAGCCGTCATGCGGGGGTGTCGCTGGGCGAGTCGACGGTACCGCGAGAACCTCTGAATGTCCTTGCGGATGAAACTGGCGGGCGCACCATCGTCAACTCTTCCGGCATTGATGAGGCGATCGAGCAGGCGGTGCGCGAGACTTCGGATTATTACGTGCTCGCCTGGCGCCCAAGTTCAGAAAACGAGTTGAGCGCAAAGGCCAGACTTGAAATAACAATTCCCGGGCGACCGGATCTGCGCGTCCGCCTGCGCCGGAGTTATAGCCCAACTACTACTGCCGTTAACGCTGGTCGTTCGGCTGAGAAGTTGTCACCTGAGGCTCAATTGCTAACCACTCTGGCCGCGGCCCAACCACAACGAGCGCTGCCCACCTCTCTTTCAATCGGCTATGTGAAAACGGTTGACGGGTTGGTGCTTGAGACGGCCATGCAAGTCCCGCGCGCAGCATTCACCTTTGATCCTGAGGCGGCACAGCCGAAAAGCGAGGTTGATGTAATTGGCGCAGCGATCGACGATCGGGGGTTGATCTACACTTTCAAACAGGTGCTCACCGTCATTCCGCAACCCGCGAAGGAATCAAATCAAGATCCCGTGGTATGGAATCAACAACTCAAAGTGAAGCCGGGGCTTTATCAGGTGCGGGTGGCTGTGCGTGAGCGGGGCACCGATCGTACCGGGAGCGCCATGGAATGGATTGAGATACCAGCGCTCCCGCCGACCACGTTTCAAATGAGCAGTCTGTTTCTCGGCGAGCGAGCGGCCGAGGCCGTTTTGCCGGCAAACGTCGCCGGCGGACCGCAGCCAATTCGCGTCGATGTGGACCATCGTTTTGCGCGCACCTCTGTCCTGCGTTTTCAAACTTACGTTTACAACGCCGCCGTCACGCCAGGAGTCTCGGCTGATGTTTGGATTTCCGTTCGGGTTCTGCGCGGAGGTCGGCAGGTCATGGCCGTCGCGCCCACCCGGATACCGCCGGAACTTGGCAAAGGCCGGGATCAAATGCCTTACTGGTCAGAGATCGCGCTCGCTGAGTTGCCGACCGGCGCTTATATTCTGAACGTAATCGCTACCGATCGAGTAGGCGGTGGCAGCTCAAGCCAGCAGATTAGCTTTTCGGTTAGGTGACGGTTCCGTATCCAAGTTTCGGCAGTGTCTTATTTGAGAGATTGCGGCTTGCCATGTAAGACGATCCACGAAAGCACCCGAGTTCCCGGAATAGCGAGCAGGTCACACCCAGTCTTGATGTACAATCCATCTGGTTTTCATCTCTAACAGGAGAATCCAAAAATGAGATTAGTTGTGCGAGCATTGGTAACATCCGTGCTTTGTCTGGTCATCGTCCCGGCGGTTTTGGCCACGAAGCCCCGTGCTACGACAGTTCCTTCGCTAACCGGGGTATTTGAGAATTTTACGGTCGGAAAGGGTTCGGGTGATCTGGAGGGTATGCGAGTGGTTCTGGTAGCAGCCGGCGACGGTCACTATGCCATCGTCCAAATTGCCCAGGGGGGCGCAGAGGATCCCAAACCTGAGTTCGTGCCGGTCAAGGCGAAAGGCGACAGAGTGTCCTTTTCGGTGGGCGATGAAAAGTTCACAGGCACGGTGACCGCAACGGGCCTGGTCCTCAAGAACTCAGCCGGAGCATCACAAACTCTGAAACGAAAGCCCTGTTCGTCTTACCTTTGAGTAACGCCCGGTGCCCCAATTACCCGAGCGAGGGTGGAGAGGCGGGCTACAGGCCCGCCCGCAACCCAGGGAAAGGGTAGCCGTTTATTTGAGAGATCACCGAGCCTAGACCCGTCTGAGAAATGAAGGCGGCGACATTGCAAATATTCACAAACTGCGAATCGCGAGTACCACTCGTCTTACTCATCAGCCTCTTCGTTTTTGCTCCGAAGGCGCTTGGACAAAGGCAATCTCCTACTTCGTCACCCGAGCCCACGAATGAAGTGGTAAGGATCAAGACAGAATTGGTCCAGACGGATGTCACTGTCGTGGACAAGCGGGGCCGTCTGGTCGAGGGCTTGAAGCCAGACCAGTTCGAATTACGAATCAATGCCAAGCTCGCGCCCCTGGCTCTTTTCGAACAGGTAGCAACGGGGAGCGCCGAAGAAGAGAAACAGGTAGCCGCTGCGCGCGACGGCGGGGCCGCGGCTCCTCCAAAGTTCAATCGCAACCCAACCTCGGAGCCTGATCGCGGGCGGCTAATCTTCTTCTTCGTGGATGATGTACATCTGGCAGCTGACAGCTTGGTTCGGGCCCGATCAGTCCTAGAGCACTTCATAGAAAACAAGATGACAGCCAATGATCGGGTTGCGATTGTGTCAACCAGCGGGCAGATAGGTTTTCTGCAACAACTCACTGACAATAAGGCCGTCTTGCGCGCGGCCCTCAATCGGCTCAACTCGAGGTATAACCCCGAAACGATAGCCAGCCACGTTTCTATCAGCGAGGTTGACGCCAATCTTGTCGCTAACCGTGGCGATCGCGGTCTCTTCGCGTACCTGGTTGAAGCTACGATGAAGGAGTTTCAGACCGACCCGGTCAATGCCGTGAACATTGTGAGAAACCGCGTTCGCCAGATCAATGATCAATCCAAGTATGCTGAAATAAACACCCTTTCTCGACTGGAGGCCTTAATACGTTCTACCGCGCCGCTCGCCGGGCGCAAGCTTGTCTTCTTTGTCTCAGACGGCTTTGTGGTGGATACCAAACGGTCAAATGGCCCGGATGTCATACAGCACCTGGCGAATGAAGCAGCACGCACGGGCGTTGTTATTTATTCGCTCGACACGCGGGCAAATCTCCTTGGCGCCGGCGCCGACGCCGCAAAAAATGATTATCCCGACTTCAGTTCGAGAACGGCAGGCAGGACCCTCGCTGAAGACAAGATGCCGCAAGAGCCGCTCGAGACTCTGGCCGACGATACCGGCGGGCGGTCATTTCTTAATTCCGATTCTCTTGACCTTGGAGTTGCCCAGGCCCTGAGTGAGAGTTCTGTCTATTATCTGTTGGCTTGGCGACCTGACACGGAAAATCAACGCACCGGAAAAGCTCGCATCGATGTGAGCATCAAAGGCCGCCCTGATCTGCGCGTGAGGATGAGACGACACTCCTTTGATTTCAAAGCCCAGGCAATTAGCCGTGAGGCGCCGCGCCCGGGAACGAGCACGCCGGAAAATGAATTGCTGTGGACGCTGGGATCTCTCTATCCACGCCGCGAGTTGCCGACGTCCGTCTCGGCAGAAGTTGGGAGTACTAGCGACAAAGGCGCGGCGCTCAACCTGTCAATGCAAATTGATTCAGAGATGCTTGGCTTTGAGGTATTGGGCGGAAAAGAGATTGCGGTGGTAGATGTGTTTGGCGTCGCGTTGGATGATCGTGGTCTCTTCTCGAGTTTTAAAGAGAAACTCGAGATTCCGCGCGAAGCAGTGCTCGCCAAGGGTACTCGTTTCGTCAAGTGGAACCAGTCGCTGAGATTGCCGCCCGGTGTGTATCAGGTGCGGGTTGCCGTGAGGGATCGGCAAAGCAGACGCACGGGCAGCGCGATTCAGTGGATCGAAATACCTCGCGTCGAAGCTAATCCTCCCCGTCCTGAGTAGCCCGGGACACTCTGGCCAATGAAAGCTCGTCAAAGCCTGAACTATTTCCGCCAATTACTGCGTTGCTTTCTTGTGCGTCAGGATGTTGCAGGCCTCGGCGGCGCTGTTCGGATCCAGAGCGACCCGGCCTTCGTCGATGTGTTGGATGATTCCGTCCTTATCGATTATGAAGGTCGCGCGATTGCCGAAGCCCTGCTCTTCATTGAAGACTCCATAATCCTTCACTACGGTTCGTTTGAAATCGCTTAACAAGGGAAAGGTGACGCCGATTTGCTTGGCGAACTCTTTGTTGGCGGGAATGCTGTCGACACTGAGGCCGAAAACCTGCGTGTCGGTGGCTTCGAATTTGGCGATATCAGCCTGATACGCCTTTAATTCCGTCGTTCAACCACCCGTAAAAGCCAGTACATAGATGGCGAGCACCACGTTCTTCTGGCCTTTGAAGTCGCTTAGTTTGTATGTCTTGCCGTCGGTGGCCCGCAGGTTAAAGTCCGGGGCCGCCTGGCCGACTTTCAGGTTCGTGTGCGGCGCTGGTGGCGCGGGCCGGGCCGGAGTTGGACTGGGACTCGCTGGTTGCGCGGCGGCGAACACCGTCGCTGTTCCCAACAGGAAAAGTAAACCGAGAAATTTTTTAATCATTGGATCGTCTCCTCTGTTCCGGTCTCGGAAGCAGGCAGAGTTTACGCCTGCCTGTCGTGTCTGACAATAATTTTGGATAGTGGTTCGGTTTAAATCAGTAAGCTCCCTTCTTGCTGGGACCGCGGACGTCCCGTCCGCAACTGAGCGCGAAGCGCGAACCAATCGATACGTTTTTTATCGAGAGGATGGCAACGACTTCGCGTTTCCGGCGCGGTGCGGACGGCACGTCCGCGGTCCCAGCTCTGGGGCGACACTTTGGTTCGAAACACCGTTTGATTCACATGAATAAATCACCTTTTCTCCGCTGGTGAACCGCCTCTCACACTCCAATGATCGATTAATTCTCTTAACGTATTCCCCGATTGCAATCAAAACTCAAGAATTCCTCAAGGGGGCTCGCGGATAATTCCCCATGTAAAGAGAGCGTGCCGAACTCATGGTCCGGGGCGCGACCAACACCACAGGGACAGATGCCGCGATGCGCGCGCTGATTATGAAAAAAGACGAAGAACACCTCATCCACGAGAAGATTGTGGCGCCCGATGCCTTTCCGCGAGTATCACGCCTGCGTTTGCTCAAGCTGCTCGCAGAAAACGTGGTGCGCTGCAACGCAACGATTATTAACGGGCGAGCCGGCACCGGCAAGACTACGCTCGCCGCGGATTTTGCGCGGCATGCAGGGCGGCCGGTCTCCTGGTACAAAGTGGACGCGGCCGACAGCGACCTGCGGTTGTTCTGCGAATATCTCTCAACCACTGTGCGGTTACAGCGACCGTCAATGAACACCGAACGGTTGTTACAGCTGACCGAAACTGTCGAGAGCGACCGCGCGGAACTGCTGGCTGAGGCGTTCGTCTTTCAATTGACCGAGGGTAAGTCCGAACCCTTGCTCATCGTGATGGAGGACCTGCACCTGGTTTACGACGCCGATTGGGTCGTTCCTTTCTTTCGCCGTCTGCTGCCGCTGCTGCCGGCGGATGTGCATCTGCTAATTACCTGCCGCTGTTTGCCGCCGGCGCCTTTGTGGCGGCTCCGTTCGAAACAGATGCTCTGTGTCGTCGAAGAAACCGAGCTGGCATTTAGTCAGGCCGAAGCTGTGGCGCTGTTTGAAACCTATGGCCTCGGTGACGAAGCGGCGAGCATTGCGTGGGACCGGACCAATGGACGAGCGGCCACCATCGCAGAGTTTGCCGCCACGCCGGGACGCGCGGGGCGGGCCATCGCCGACAGC
>JAWVEM010000307.1:0-13282 GCA_033856735.1 Blastocatellia bacterium | reverse complement strand
CGGCGTGAAAGTCACGTTGGCTGCAACCGTCAACGTGCCTGAGATACTGAAGTTTTCGCTCGACGAGAAGCCGCTCGTGTTGTTCAGATTCACGGTATTGAAGCCGAGCGTAGCTGCTGTGGTGCCGCTGAACGATGTGGCGGCAGGTGTTGCCGGTGTGTTGAAGTTCAGCGTGCTTGTGGTTACGAATGAAAACGGCGTTGCAGCCGCCGTGTTCACGATCCAGTTCCCAAGGAACGTGTGCGTCAGAGATGTTCCGCCGGCAAAGGTCGCTGTCCCGGAAATAGTGAAATCACCATTCACGGTGAGAGCGCCACCTGCAGTTTTCGCGCTGGTACCCGCGAGAATGAGATGGTGATAGGTCGTAGCTTTGATGGTTTGGGTGCCGGCAAAATTATAGTTGACCGTGTTGCCGACAGCCGTCGCGATAAGATTCGTCAGACCCATGGCCCCGGTAAAATTAATGTTGAGTGTGCCGGCAGCGCCGTTGGTCAGTGTGCCCGCTCCGGCGAGCGCCGTCGTAACGCTCAAGGTTCCGTTGTTCTGATAGGTCCCAGTGACGGTGACATTCGGAATTGAGAATGTCCCGCTGATTGTCTTGCCGCTTCCACTGAGGGTATGGACACCTGTTCCAGAGTTAAATGTCCCGGAATTGGAAATACTTCCAGGTAAAGTCAGCGATGCATTTGCCGCCGTGTTATTCCAAGTTCCGCCGAGGTTCACCGTGACATCACCGTTAAAGGCTTTGGTCCCGGTAGCGGAAGAGATGGTTAGGATCCCAGTGACGCTCGTGGCGCCGCTTACGGTGAGTGCGAAGCCCGCGGCAGTGAAAGTTGTTCCTGTTCCAACGTTGAGATTTCCGCCAATCGTGACACCCACAACGGTGGCTGTCGTGGCGGTGCCACTCAACGTTAAGTTTCCATTTATTGCCGTGGTGGTGACAGTGAGAGTTTTGACGCCACTGCCGCTCAGTGTCAGGTGGTGATACGTGGCGGTTGCCTTAACAGTCTGGGCGGCGCCGTTGTAGTTCACCGTATTCCCGTTCGCTGACGCCGTCAGCGTACCTGTCGCCAGTAATGGTCCAGTGATATTTAAAGTCCCCGTGGTTCCCTGGGTCCAGGTTGATCCGCCAGCCGAACCGGTAATGCCACCGGCAGTGGCTGTCGTGACGGTGCCGTTGTTCGTCACGATGATGGCGCCGCTGATGGCGATCGTGCCGGCGAACGAAAGGTTCGCCGTCGAGAGAATCGTGTGGGCGGCATTAATGGTGAGCGTCGCAGTGTTCGTAATAGATCCGGTGCCATCGATGCTGGTACCGGCGCCGCTCAGAGTGATTGCCCCGGTCCCGCTAAGCGTGCCGTTCACGACCAGGTTTCCTGAAACTCCCAGCGTAAAGGTGGAGGTCGCCAACACACCGGACGCGTTGATTGTGACTCCGGTGATGGTCTTGTTGGCAGGTAAAGTCACCGTATGTCCCGCCGCAATGACTACGCTGTCCGTAGCCGCCGGGACCACGCCGCCGACCCATGTCGATGTCACGGTCCAGCTTCCCGTTTGCGCTGAAGTTATCGTGGCAGCGGTCGCGCGCGTGCCTGACAGCGAAGAGAAGAGAAGCACCAGAGCCGAGGCGCCAACGAAGAGCAATATGTGATGGATCTTTTTCACTCGAATTCCTAAATTACGCGGCGCCAAAAAGAAAGGCGCAAGCGTAACCCAAATTACCGAATTCTTGACGTGAAACTTACGCTGCCTGAATTGTTAGGCGAAGCCTGACTCAGATTTCCGGTGAAGGTCCAACGGATGTGCGTCGCCGATCGATCATAGCCTGATGATGCTCCCCCGCCCCCGCTCGCCGGTGTATAAGCATACGTGCTGCCCCCATTATTTGAATAGGCCACGGTTACGGTCAATCCGGTTGTGCCGAGTGAGTTCGTCACCGAACTAACTTTGAAGTCGGTATTAGCCGGGATCTGATCGATGATTATTAGATTGGAAGCCGTTGCCGTGCCCGAATTAGTGAAGCTAATCGCGTAGAGCAAGTCCGCGCCGGGAATAACTTGTGAGGGGGTAGTTGGCGTCAGGGATTTCTGAAGGGCCACGTTCGGCACGGGAGCTGGCAGCGAGGTAATGCTGATTGAATTAATGCCCAAGCCATAGTCGCTGTTGTAATGATAACTGCTGCCGGAGAAATCAAGAATCAGGGTCGATGCCGTTGTGTTACCTGCCGACAAGACCTTTACAGTATAGGTGGTGCTAATGGTGCCGCCCGCCTTCCCGCCGGAATAGTTTTGCGGGCCAATACAACTTCGGTAGCTCGCGCTCAGGGGATTATTGTCCCAGCCGCACGCATCGGCGTAGAATTTATCGTTCGTCCCGCCAGCCGGTGAAGAATAGCTCGACGAGATCGACAGGACTTGAAAAATAACATTCGATAAATTCAGGAACGCCTCGAGTTGCTCATAGCCCTGAGTCGCCGTGCTGGCGTTTACCGTGTAGTTATACGTCTGCCCGACATAGACGGTGGTGGGGCCGACAATTGATTGAACCGAGTTGCGATTCTGAGAGATTAAGTGCTCAACAAAAATTTCGCGGGGCGTCGGCGTCGAAATAGCTGAAACGCCCGTGGCGCTCACCGTGATGTGGTAACGGCGAGTCGCATTATAGGCCAGGGAAGTGCGCGTCACGACTACAGAATAGTAAAGGTCGATGCACGCGCCTCCTGCCAGTGAACTGACATTGAGCGCGCTGGCTCCGTTGAGATTAATGTAAGCATTGGAGCTATCCCAAATGAAGTTGCCGACGATATTAGTGACGGCTGTACCGCCCGTGTTGCAGACTCGCCCTCCAATTTGATACGTATCCGGACCCGAGTTGGTGTTATTACTATCAAGACCTACAACGTTCCAGCTGGTCGGCGTAACGGTAAGGCCGGCGTACGCATTTTGCACGCCCAACACGCCCAAAAAAAGCAGCAACATGCTGGTTCGGATAATGAGGGCGGTAGGGCTGCGCCAGAAGACTTTGGAAGTTCTTCGTCTCATCGTTTCAGTTCCACCAGACCTGCTCATGAGGTCACTCATCGGTTACTAGTGGAAACTCACTCCTTGGGTTTCTCGTTATTGTGAAGCTGATCGTTTCCGCTAGCTGCCAGGCCGTTTGATGAAGTGCCAAACAGATCGAACAGGTTCGACAGCTTCGAAGAAATCGTGAAGTAAAACCCGCGACGCGTGGGCAGGACCTGGGATCCGGCTGGTTCTTTCGCCGAAGTAAAGTTGTATCCTGCGCCGAGCCGCATATCGGGAAGCACCCAGAATCCAGCTTCCGTAGCATACACCGAACGCATGGTGCCCGATGAGGGTTGAAACAGCAGCCTTGTCTCAAACGCCCAATCCAATCGTCGCGTTACCAGATACTGAGCGCGGGCCTGCGTTAAGAATGATAGCGTCGACACAAAAGGAAGCTGCGGCTGTCCATTGGCACTAAAGCGAAGCGCGAATCGCCCGTAGACTTCCAGGCGCTTTGTCATTTGGTTATAGCCGTCAACCGAAAGAGAGTCGAGGCGATCTTTGGTCGGGGTTACGGCGGTCGCATCCTGGATCACAGAATGATGCGTGTAACTGAAGAGCACTCCGACGCGATCGGACTTTAGTGGACGGATCGCAAGGGCGGCCGAACCTTCGAGCGACGAGTTGGACTTCCCGCCAAACGCGCCGCGCGACCATTGAATGCGCGCCAACGCGGTAATGCCTTCGCGCAGTTTACCGGCTGCGCCCGCGGCGATGACTTGCCCGACGCCGCCGCGATCGCGGTACTCGTAATGCGCCGACGCCCGAAAATCTGAGTTTGGCTGCCAGCCGAAACCGAACGCCGCGCTGTTAAAGCTCTTATTGGGACCGGTCAGATGAAAGCCCCGCTCGAAACCCAGCTCGAGTGAAAGCTCCTTTGTCAGCGGGAGACGATCCTGCAAACCAAGCACCGCAAAGCTGTCCGTGCCGTTGATGCCGTTTTCGAGTTGATAGCGGCCCGTCATCGAAGTGTATTTGCCAAAACGCGTCTCGACGCCGAAAGCCGTTTCGCGTTGCGAGGAAACTGCGGCAAAGCCGGTGCCGGAGTAATCGCCAATCGGCGTTATCGGCGCCGCGGCAAGCCGCTGGGAAAAGAATAGCTTGGTCAGCGCGTTAATTTGATAAGTAGCGCCCAACGTCGTTTGCGTCGGATACGTCGGATCCGCGTCGTTCAGGTTTTGTTCGCGCTTGACCGACAATTGGAGTTTATCGGTGACTTGCACATCCGCGCCCGCGGTGATCAGATTCGAATCCGTCCGCTTGTCGTTGAGGTCGTCGGTGAAAGCCCGATGATCGAAGCCGAGATGAAACTTAATGCGCTCGTTCAGAATCTGGTCCCACGCGGCAGAGTAAGTCAGCCGGCCATTATCAACATTCGCAGTCTGATTGCGTTCGCTGGTAACGCCGAAATGTAAGGTTGAGTTTGCCCGCGGCTTCATCTCCAAACTTACTTCGCCGCGACGCGAACCCGGCGTCACGGTGCCGCCGAATGGATTGAAGAAACCAGCCGACGCATTCACCAGTCGTGCTCGAACCGTAGCGCCATAGAAGGGCAGCGGTTGTGCGAGCGTAAGCTGATACGCCATGCCGTCATGCGTCGCATTGTCAGTGCCGATGGCGTTGCCGCCGCCCACTATTTGGCCCTGGCTACCCGCCCAGGCAACTTGCAGCGAACCACCTCGCGGCAAAGTTTTCTCGGCGTCAAAGCCTCCCAGCAGAAAGTTACCTTCGTCAGGTTGCCGTTGCAGTACGGCCGACAGACCAAGCTTGAGGCCGATTCCTTTGAAGTTCTTGTGGGCGCGCGCAGTGTAAACCGCGGAGCTTAAGCTGGTGGCTCGATGCTCGTAAGTCACGACTACCTGGGTCAGATTAAGGGCGCTGTCGAACGTTGAAATGTAACGCATGAAGAACATTCGGCCCGTCGCCGCATCGAGGTTGTAGTCAACCGAGCGCGCCAGCGTTTCATGCGAAATGATGACTTCGGGGTTGCGCCGATCGCGTATTTCCAGCACGACGGTTTCCGAGCCCGTCAAAATCTCTCCACTGGAAAGCTGCAGAATTCCGAGTGCCCCCGCGGGAAAGACATCGCGCGCAAACGCAGTATCCGGCCGCGCGCCAGTGACCGTGATGAAGTCTCCGTGCGAATTTTCCAGATGCGCTTTGACACCCGTCAGCTTGCGCGCATATCCGGCGAGCGGAGCTTCCATGTCCGCTTCAAAGTCGCCGAACATCGCATATGATCGTTTGTGATCGAGACGAGCATAGAGTTTTGAGTTCGACTGCGCCGCTTCGTATCGCGTTGAGGAATCGCCAAACAGCGGATACACGCGATCGAGTGGATCGAGCTGGAAGATTCGGTCACGGCCGGCAGTGCGATTGATGGGACGCTGCGTGTCGTAAGAAAGCGTCAGCATGTTGTTTCCCGGGATCTGGCCGCTGTAGAAAAAGCTCAGACGGCGGCGGAACTGGCCTTGCTCATCGCGCAAACCGACTTCAGGAATGCTCTTGCCAAAACTCATTTCGGCGAACCCAACCAGTATTGTTGGCCGCATTTCAGAGATGATGCGCACTTGCTCATTGGCTTCAATCTCGCCGGTCTGCGCGTGCAGACGCGCCTGGCCGGGTGTGCCGGAACTCGTTAGCTTGAGCACTGCCTCGCCGTCCTCGAACTGGACCACGACTTGCCCGCCGGCCTGGCTTGGCTGCTGCTGATCCAATTGATTGCTCAACGGCTTGGCCGCGTCTGACTGTAATGTCGAAATTGTGTGAAGCAACGCCGGCTGCGCCTCGGGCTTGTCCGACTTGTCTGTGGCTCGCCTTAACTGACCGAGCGATGTCTCCACGCCTACTTGCCCGTCAAGCGCGGGGTTGCCCCATTGATCGAAAGCCTTGACGCGCACGATGGTCGAGTCACCACCGCCGGATTGAATTTCCGACTTTTCGGAAACAATTTGAAGCCGGCGCGCCGGACCGCGACCCACGACGGTAATTTCTTCGGCGCGGCCGGGTGCGCCGTTGGGACTGACGGCCGTGCAACGAATTCGATTCGGACCCGGCTTTAAGCCAAGCCCGACGAAGGTAAACGTCGACACCTGGTTCTTATGATCCAAACTGCGCACGCCGATATTGTTGTCTGAGACCTGCGCCCCATTGATTTCCAGTTTGGCCGTCCAGTTCAAAGCGACGCGTACTTCGACTTGCAGCCCTGCCGACATCGAGACTGAGTTCGACGCGGGCGAGAGAATGTGGACTTCACCAGGCGCCACTGCTGAGACAGTTTCAGTCGAGGCTATTTCGTAGGTGCCGGGCGTTGTCATTTCGGGCGTAGGTGCTTTGGCGCTAGTGGTCGACTTCGGCGTTGAGGTCACCTTCGCGTCCGCCGTTTCGTTTCGTTTGATCAAGCTCTCCGGCAGAGGAGAGCTTTCCGCGGTCGCTAAACTTTGGGCGGTAACGTCGCCCACTTGATTGTGCTGGCTGGCGGATTGGGGCTTGTGAGTATCAATCAAGATAAAATTTTGACGCAGCAGCGCGCCGCCACCGATGGGCGTACGCAGCAGACGCGCCCAACTCTTACCCGAGACTCGACCGCCGTCGGTCAACGCATAATGTTTCGGTACGCTGACCGGATCGAGCGAGATGGCCTGCGGACCGTCGCCAAGAGAAGGGAAATTATAGAGGCCGGCCGAATCCGTGATCACTGATTGACCGTTGCTTAAATATAGCCGCGCTCCGGGAACGGGGCGATCGCTCTCGTCAAACTGTCCGTTGCCGTTGGTGTCGACAAAGACGCGGCCTACCAGGACCTGTCCCGTTGAAAAGACCCCGGCAGACACATAGACGACTGCCCGCGCTTGCCCACTTTGAACGTGTTCTCCCGAGGGGAATACCGCAAAGGCGGTCGCCAGGTTCTCTTGATCGCCCTCGCGCGCATTTGCACCCACACGCACGCGATACAAGAGCTGCGCGGTCGCGCCGTGAGGTATCTCGCTAATGCGAAACGTCAACTCGTTAGTCTGGATTTCCGGTTCGATAGATTTCCCGGATCCGGCGCCGAGAGTGAGCAGGGCCGATCCGTTGGCATAATGAAAGGACGGAGGCAAGAGATCCTTGACCACAACATCGTTTACGTTAGCGGCGGTTGGGTTGTGAACCTCGACACGGTAGGTGATCGTGTCGCCAATTTCGGCGCGCGCGCGATCGGCTGACTTAACAATCTGCAAGCCTGCCGGCTCGAACATCGGGATGTTCAGGACGAGCGCTGCCAGATCGTTAATCCGCACGTCTTCGCGAACCAGATCAAATCCACCGGCGCTGGCCAACGGCTGGCTGTCAATTGCATGAACACTAAGCGCGAAAAGTCCCGCCTGGGTCGGACGCAGACTGAGCTGCACCATGCGCGTGATGTAGCCCTGCGCCGTGACCTTCATGAAGTAATCTGCCGTGGTGTTCGCGCTGCCGATTTCGTCCGGGCTGAGCGCGAAACTGAAGCGGCCCTGCCCATCGCTGGCGAACGGGTTTTCATTCTTTTCGTTGGGAGTAAACCCGGCGTCGGCTGGTAAATGCACAAAGTTTTCGCCGTTTTGATCGGTGATAACTTCGACGCGCGCTCCCGCTATTGGAGTTGAGCTGCCCGCTCGGCCGGCAAACACAAGTCCGAAGGGGTTGGCCACGACCGTGGCGTTTCCGGTTTTGACCGGGGGAATGTTATCGCCCGTGAACGAAGCGCTGTTCACGAACCCCGTGCCGCCGATGGCAGTCGCAGTAAGACGCGCCCTAAAGGCGACGCGAAAGACTTCACCAGGATTTACGCGGGCAAAAAGAAACTTGATATTGGCGCCCTGGACTGAACCGTCGTCGCCGTCAAGAGCGTCAGACACGGCGCGATCGTTCACTTGCAGAGACGCAGGGACGTACTCGATTCCCGGAGTCAACTGATCCTCGAGGACGACGTTGCGAGCGATCGTGTCTCCGCTATTGCGAAAAGCAATCGTATAAGTGAACTGGCTTCCGGTGCTGACCACAGCCTGGCCCACGCCGTTCACTAACTTGCCTGGTCCACGATTTGAATCGGCCGGGTCGGTCAAGCGCGCGCCCTGGCCCACCGCGTTAATGATTGTGCCGGTGTCTTCGCCGCGGCCATTGACGGCATTCAACGCATTCGATCGCGCGACGAGATTAATGGTGAGCGTGCTCTGCGGTGGCGCGTCGTTCGTGTCAATTACTCCGAGTACGCCGATGCACTTAAGTGGCGCGAGCTGCGGAGAAACGGATTCGTTGATCCGAGCTGGGGCATCGCCATCGCTCAGCGTGCCACTGCCGTCGTTGTCAAAGTAAAGCGAATTGAGCACGGCGGGCGCGGTCACGTCGACCCGCGTCAGCGTGAAGGTGTCGGTGTTGTTGCCGGTGTTGCAGACGCGAAAGACCCGCGTGACCCTATCGCGCGGCGCGATCGTGTCCGACGGGGCGGTTTCGTCCGGCGTGACTGCGATTGTCGCCACCGCCAGCACCGTGATGGTGACGGTCGGCGAGACTGCGGTGAAGCGTTCGCCCGCTTCGTTTTCGTAAATCGCCTCGGCGCGATTGGAAATGATAATGCCGGCGCCGGTGGGATCTTCGAAGACGCGTGCGTCAGCGGACGCGCTCAACACGATCGCTATCAAGCTCGCAACGAGTACAAGATTTTTGAATTGAGGTTTCACCGTTGTGGGTTGGGGAAGTGACGCTGCTAAAAGTGGTAAGACTCCAGACTGTGAAAGACGCGAACACTGACAGTGTCTGTGTCACGATCCACTCACAGACTGGAGTCTGTGCCACTTGGCAAGTCGACCTAGTTGATCGAGCGTTTGAAGGTGAACACCGCTGAGGCACCGGGCGCGACTGAGGCCACTGTGTCGGTGTACTTGGTGGCGCTGACGGTTGCGGCCGTGCCCGAACCTGAATCGCTGGGCGAGCCGCTGTTGGCCGTGTACGTTCCCCAATTATTTGGTGCAGCCAGGCCGTCTTCGGTGATGACCAGACTGCTGGCCGTCAACTTGACGCAGTTGGCGTCGCCGTTCGAGGAGGAAACGTTCGTGTACGTTATGTTGTAAGTGATTACCGCGCCCGGAACCGGATCCGTGGCCGCACCGACGCCGGTCGCATTCGCTACCGTGAACGCTTTGTCCAGACGGACGAAGCCGGTATAGAGACGGTCAATCGTTTTATTGAAAGCCGCTGGGGTGACGGTTGAAGTTGCGCGGATGATCGAGTCGAAACCGGTTAGCACGGTCTTGCCCGCCGGCTCTGTGATACGGACGTTGATGTTCGCTGAGGCAGCGAAAGCAATTGCCAGCGAGACCGATCCGCCACCCGACACGGTGGTGTAACTGCCGCCACCGTTGGTCGATACCTCGACGGTGAAGCCGGCCGGCACTGTCGGCGCATCGATCGTATAAGTGTCACTCGTATTGCCTGTATTCTGAATCGTGTTGACATAGACGAGCTGACCCGAGGCGGTGGTTACTCCACCAGGCGCCACGCCGGCGATGCCGGTGTTGACGGCCTTATTGCTGTAATCGTCATTCGAATCGGTTGGCCCTATCGCGCCCGGGGCGCCGCTTGGGCCCACGAGGACGGAACTAACTTGCGTCAACGTGGTTCGTTGTTCGATACCGTGGCCGACACCGGCGACGTACCCTTCGTTGAAGTCGGCATTGCCGTCGTAATTGTTCGGCACTTCTTGTCCCGGCTTATCCGACTGATCGGAAATTACAGTCGTGGCCAGGCTGTTCTTGCCAAACGTGTCGCCAATTTCGTCGATAGTCAGCGAAGCGTCGATGCCGGTGTTTACGGTTACCACCATATTGATAGGCGCGGTCGCTGGACCCGGGGCGAACGGCGCGGCCACGGGGAAAGCTATGCGCTTTGTCAGTGACAGCGGCGCCGGCGGCGTAGTGGTCCACGCTGCCGACAGGGGCGCAGTCCCAAGACCGGTGGTCGAATAGAGCGTGTTGGCCGGGAAGGTCTGGCCTGCTTTCAACACCGTGTTGAGTGGAATGGGCGCGATGATATAGACGGCCGGCAGTCCGGCGAGGGTCACGGCCGTCGCGTTGCGCAAACCGACGTTTTGCAGAGTCCAGCCATACGTAATGTCCGCACCGAGATTGACTGGTCCGGCGGGCACGGACACCGTCACCTGGAGCAAAGCATCGTTGACGATCGAAGTCGAGATGTCGCCGCGAGCCTCGCGCTGTCCGTTGACTGAGGTCGCGGAAACGGTCCGCACTTCATGCGAGGGCACGACCGCCGCTAGCGGCTGATTGTCGTAGCTTGGGCCACCGGTGGCTGCGTCTCCCAGAAAGACCTGAATGGTTTGGCCGGAAGTCGCACCGACGTTGACGCTCACCTCCACCAAAACGTGAATTGAGGCGTTCTGCGCAATAAACGCAGAATCAACCGCGGCTCCACCGGTGAGCAAAGTATCTCCCCCGTCGATGGCGCCGTCGTTGTTAACGTCAATGACGACGTTAGTGATTGTGGCCGGACTGGCTCCACTGAGAGAGGCGCTGGCGCCACCCGCCAGAAAATGCACCTGGTCACTAAAGTTCCCGGTGTTGGTTACCGTAAAGTTGTAGATCACCCCGGTTTGTCCGGCTACTACGCTGGGGTTACTGCCGACGTCCGGCGTAATCGCCAAACCGGAAACGTTCGACACAGTTACCGTCACCGTATTCGAGACGGTGTTGTAGGTATTCGTGCCGTCTGAGTATGACGCGCTGGCCTGGTTCGAAATCGTCGTGCCGCCGGGCGTCTGTGCTGTGGCTGAGGTGGAAAGCGCGAAGGCGATCGCTAAAGCAATCAGCAGGCGAAGGGCCGCGCCGGGGCTCACAAATGTTATTCGGTTCTTCATATCAGTCCTCATAGATTTGGGTTGGGGCAGGGGTGGGTTAAGAGTTCAACCTTCCCAGTGCAGGAAGGCGCAAGCTCGAGGCTTGTACCTCTAAAACTCGGGGCAGAGTTATTTCACGCGCACTTTGTACGAAGCAGAAAGTTTTCCGCCCTGAGCAAAAGCATCGGCCCACTCATAGCGAATCTCTGTGTACATCGAAACCGGCGCGGGAACTTGCTTAACGGATCCGTCGGCTTGCTTCACTTCGATCATGGGCTGGGCCGAATAAGACTTGCCGTTGTCGATACTGTAGACGGGTTTGGCGCCGTCGGCCTTCGCACTCTCGGTCACGAAGGTGGTGCCGCGCGGAATGTGGCCGACGGTTTTGAAGTCCATCGCCGCGGCATTGCCGCTGTTCTCAGACACGATGGTCCACTCCAGGATCTCACCCGGCTTAACCACGGTAGCTTTGTCGAGGGGCACGAGCGCAGAGTCACGCTCGACCGCGGCGGAAAGCTCGATCTTAACTTCGGGGCGCGCGGCGTTGGCCAGCATCAGATGTCGCTGCGCAAAACCTGCCGCACCGGCTACCATCAAGGTGAGCACGGCCATCAGCAGCGCACTAAAATTTTTCTTTGACTTCATCATTTGTTTTTCGTCTCCTGACGTTTCGTTTGGAGGATCGCGAGTGCGCAGGCTCCTGACGGAACACTGCGCCAACTTCTACCCCTGCCTTGTTCTTAAATTCATTCCCGGCTTGTTCTGGATCTCCTGATGTGTGTCGAGGCAATCAGGCGAACTCGTCTTTACAATCACTGTGCCGCAATGACTCACGGCGCGACGATTAAGTTAAAGCAAAGACGGCTTACGACTTGCTCAGGTTAGTTAAGTTATTGCGCAAGAGCCCGGCACTAAGGGTAAGGCTGACAATGCCGCTGACGTTTTGTCAGTGGGCTGACAGAATGTCAGGGACGACCTAGCGGAAGGTGCTAACCTTGCGATCATTTAGATCGGAAGAGCCTCCACCTGTTCAGCCTTCGGTGGCGAGGCCGAGGGACGTGGCTTGAGTTTCGTATTCGCGCAGTTTGCGATAGAGAGTGCGTGAAGAGATGCCGAGAATTGCCGCGGCCCGTTCGCGATTTCCGTCGCTGTCGTGGAGCACGCGCAGGATGTGTTCGCGTTCGAGTTCTTCCAAAGTCACCGGCGCGGAATGCGGGGTCGCGGCCGCGGCCTGGGCCGAACTACTGGCGGCGACTCCGCCAGCTTCCAGGTTGAGGAAGGGAATCTGGCTCACTTCGATGGTATCGCTCAGAGAAATTGCGGCGGCTCGTTCGAGGCAATTGCGCAACTCGCGCACGTTGCCGGGCCAGGCGTAAGTGTATAAACGCTGGCGCGCGTCGGCGGACAGATCAAGGTTGGGACGAACGAAGCGGTTCCGGTAAATGTCCAGAAAATAATCGATGAGTGCGGGAATGTCTTCGGGCCGTTCACGAAGTGGCGGTACGTGCAGGGACACGACGTTGAGCCGATAAAAAAGATCCGCGCGAAAACGCTGGCGCTCGACCTCTTGGGGCAGCTCGCGGTTGGTCGCGGCGATAACTCGTACGTCAGCGTTTTGATCACGGGTCGAACCCACGCGACGGAAACGGCCCTGCTCGAGAAAGTGCAGCAGCTTCACCTGCATGATGAGCGGCATGTCGCCGATCTCGTCGAGAAAAAGCGTCGAGCCATCGGCGGCCTCGAGCAGGCCGCGACGCAATTGGCTGGCGCCGGTAAAGGCGCCGCGTTCGTGGCCAAAGAATTCTGACTCGAAAAGAGTCTCAGGCAGGGCGCCGCAATTAACGGTGATTACGGGCATGCTCTGTCGCGAGCTCTTGGAATGGATGAATCGCGCCAGCACGTCTTTGCCCGTCCCCGATTCGCCGGTAAGCAGCACGGTTGAATCAGTGCGCGCCGCGGTTTCGGCCTGCGCCACCAGCCCCGCCATGACGGGATTCTCGTGCACAATGGGCAACACTTCGTCGCCGCTGGCCAGGGGCCGCGCCACCGCACGCAGCGATGCGTTCTGCTTGAGCAGACGCCGTTTTTCATCGGCCTTGCGGATGACTGCTTCCATTTCGTCGAGGGTCGCGGGCTTGGTCAGATAATCGTAAGCGCCGTGACGCATCGCTTCGACGCCGGTGGCCAGAGAGGTGTCGGCGGTCAGCATCACGACTTCAGGAGGGTCTTCGAACTGGCGAATTTTGCGCAAGGCGTCGAGGCCGGAAAGATCGGGCATCATGATATCGAGCAACACGACGTCATAGTCCGCTTCGCGCAGCACGTCCAGGGCTTCGCGCGCGCTGCCCGC
>JAWVEM010000306.1:0-4320 GCA_033856735.1 Blastocatellia bacterium | reverse complement strand
GTTTCTTCCAGCGCTACGACGTTCGCGGTGCGCGGCTCACCGGTAAAGAGCGCCATCTCACCAAAAAAATTACCTTCGGTTAAGACGGCGACTGTGCGAGGCCCGCCTTTGTCGAGTACCTGGACCTCGACCCGGCCGTTGTTCACCACGAACATGGACGATCCTTCCTCGCCAGCGCGAATCAAGGTTTCGCCGGGCGCGAACACGTGGCCCATCGTAGCGGTTGCGAGTTGTCGCAACTCTTCGGTCGAGAGGGGTGAGAAAACATCGATGGCCGACAGCCGGTCGGCGATTTGTTCTTCGGCGGTCACCGGTCTGGTTATGGCTTTGCGCTCGAGGTGAAGCGTCCGCGTCGGGAAAGCGAAGGTGAGTCCGCTGCGGCGCAGCGCGTACCAAACTCGCTGACGAACCAGGGCGTCGGTGTCGTTGTACCTGGCATAGTCTTCGAGCCAGTACTTGACCTCCCATTCGATCGAAAAGTCGCCCAGGTTTCTGATGCGGACAATCGGCGTAATTTTTTCCGAAACGTTATCCGCATCGCGCACTGCTTCGCGCACGACGTGAATTGTTTTCGCGGGTGAATCGGTGTAGAGCGTGCCAAAGTAAACCAGGCGCGCGTTCAAATTTTCACGCGGACAAACTTCAATGGCCTCTCTGGCGGCGTTGCTGTTGCTGACGAGAACGATGTGATTCTGGAAGGTGCGAATCTTGATAGCGCGCCAGGTAATACTCTCGATCACGCCGGTGTGTTTCTGCTGGCCGACGACGATCACGTCGCCAACCTGGAACGGACGATCGGCATGAAGCGAGATTCCGGCGAAGAAATTCCCCAGGGTGTCCTGCAGGGCGAGGCCGATGATGACGCCGAAGATCGCGGAGGTGGTGAAAATCGCGCCGAGCTGCACGTCGTTGTAAAGCGATTTGAAGGCGAGGACGAAAAGGATTGTGAATGAGACAAGCGTAAAGATGTTGCGCACCAGGGAGGGCGCTTCATAACCGCGGCGAAGTCGAAAGGCGAAGTCAAAGATGCCCGCGTTCACTACCCGCACGCCGAAGTAGGCCAATAAAGCCCAAAGGACGAGCGCCGGGAGCTTGAATAGATTCGCCTTTGGATGTCCCGGTTCCAGGTGGTCGCCGAAGAGCCGGTAGAATATATAAAGGCCCAACGTCACGACCGCAGTCGTGAAAAGCAGCACCAGAATTCTATTTTTTTGAGTTGAGCGACTAACCGCCATGCAGTGACTCGGTTCCTAAATCCGGTGGCTTAGCGAGCGAACGTACTTTTACCATCAAACTTCTCGCTTGGCGAGAGTGAAATCCCAAAAGCTGCGGGCCTCTGTTCTCGAAACAGGCAAACTAACAGATCATCCCGAGCGAGACAGAATGTTTGGAAACAGCGTTACGAGAATTAGCATGATCGAAAGTGCCGAAACTACGATCACGGTCAGCCAGGCAGCAACGTTGTAGAGTCGTCCATTCACATAGGTGCCCATCAACTCGCGGTTATTAACCAGCCGCAGAATGGCGATTAAGATGACCGGCAAGAGCATCCCGTTGATGACCTGCGTCACTATCAACACATGGATAAGCGGCAGGCCGGGCATCATCGCGATGAACGCACCCACGGCTACCAGGAAGGTGAAAACACCGATGAAGATCGGCGCCTCACGAAAGCTGCTCGAGACCCCTTTCTCAAATCCGAACGCCTCGCTGATTGAATAGGCCGTGGCCAGCGGCAAGACCCCCGCCGCCAGCATCGAGGCCCCGAATAGTCCAATCGCAAACAGCATTTCCGCGTAAGCCCCCGCCAACGGTCGCAGGGCGCGCGCGGCCTGCTGCGCGGAGTCGACATGTTCGCCGTGCACGTTCAAAGTCGCGGCAGTCGAAACCACAATGAAGAAGACGATCAAAGCCGCGAAGACCGTGCCGATCCAAACGTCTGTTCTAATCATTCGAAAGTTCTCGAGGTGTACGCCTTTTTCTACGACTGAGGACTGAATAAAAACCTGCATGTACGGCGAGATTGTTGTTCCCACTATGGCCACCAGAGTAAAAAGATATCCCGACGTAAGATCGAAATGCGGGTGAACCAGTTCGCCCGCGATGGTCCCCCACGGAGGATGCGCGAGAAAAGCGGAAATGACGTAAGCGAGAAAGACCAGGGACATCGCGAGGAACACGCGCTCAACTCGTTGATAAGTTCCCTTGACCACCAGCCACCAGATTGCGATCGCCGCGATCGGCACCGAAACGTAACGGGCCACGCCAAACAATTCCATCGCGGCGGCGATGCCGACAAACTCCGAAACCGTTACCCCGCCGTTGGCGATCAGCAGGGCCAGCATGATGAACGCCGTCCAGCGCACGCCAAAACGCTCTCGGATTAGATCAGAGAGACCTTTACCCGTAACAGCGCCCATGCGGGCGCACATCTCCTGGACTAGGCCCAGACTTACGGTGAGCGGAATTAGAAGCCAGATGAGTTTGTAACCATAATCGGCTCCGACTGAAGCAAACGTAGCGATCCCGCCGGCGTCGTTTCCCGCACAGGCAGTGATCACACCTGGACCAAGGACGGCGAGATATAGAACGACTCGCGGACGCCGGGCCACGGTCCGACGCACCCGCGACACGCCTTGCGCGCCGCGCTGCAGCAGCCGGCGTCCCGCATCGCGTACGTCTGTTCGTTGATCCGGCACTTGGAGGGTCCTCAGTCATTTCTGGATCTGGGGGCTAAGATTCCGTCTGAAAACATGTTGTTCGAGGTCGCCTATCTTATTCGCGCCTTCGGCGTTGAGGCCCGTCAGTGTGCACTCAGGCTCTACCGCTGGCCGTCCCGTTAACCTCTTTTCAACCAGTGGCTCAAATCTGGTCAGGGGCCAATCCCTATCCCAGAAACTTTGGCAGTCTTTGCCGCCAGCCTTTCGGCAGCAGAATTTCAATCGCATCGTCTACAGTGACGATCCCGAGAATGTCTCCCGACTCATCAACGACCGGCAGCGCCAGGAGGTTGTACTCGGCGATCTTCTGGGCCACTTCGCTGGCCCGATCGTCGGGATGAGCAACTTGCATATCGCTGCGCATCACGCGCTCGAGGGGTGCCGATGAATCAGCCAGAATCAAGCTGCGCAAAGCGATCACGCCGGCAAGTTTCCACGAATCCTCCGCGGCGACGACGTAGAGGTAGTAGATCATGTTGGGCGTCTCGGCCATTTCGCGCAAGCGCGCCAGCGCGTCGCCGACGGTCAAGTCGCGCGGCAAAGTTACAAACTCAGTCGTCATCAATCCGCCGGCACTGTCGTCGGCATAAGGCAGGAGTTCGGCAACTTCGCTTTGCTCGTCATCTTCCATTCGATTGAGCAGGTCTTCCGCCTTCTCCTCAGGAAGATCGCCCAGCACGTCCGCTGCTTCGTCCGGAGACATGTGTTCCAGGATGTCGGCAGCGCGTTCTTCATCCATGTCGCCGATGATCTGTGCCTGGCGGGCAGCGGCCATCTCTTCGAGAGTTTCAGCGGCGGTCTCATCGTCAAGAGATTCGACGATTTCCGCGCCGTGCTGATAGGAGAGGGCCTCGGCGAGCCGCGCGATTTCGACGGGATGAAGACGCGCAAGTTTTCCCCGCGATGATTTTAGCTGCACCGTAGCGGCATCAGTCGCGAGATAACCCACGTCGGCCCAGTCGATCACTTCGACGGGCTTGCCGCTGCGCAAGCGGCCGGGGGCCAGTCGCCGCCACAGGCCGAAAAAACTGACATCGGCGCCCGTCACACGCCATTCATTTGCGACCTCGATAATCTGCACGTCGTTGACGCGCACGACGCGCTTGCCATCCACATCGACCAGTTGCTTGTCGAGCACGTCCCGCGCCAGCAGGACCTCGCCGTCGCGGCGCATGAAGGGCCGCAGGTCAAGAATATCTGACTTCAAACGGACGCCGTCTTCGCCGAAATGTGCGATGCGCCAGCGCGGCAGAAAGAAATCGCGCCGGCGATAGCGGGCGACAAAACCTGCTACCGGCGGATGTTCGTCTTCGCCCAGCCTCACAATGACGTCTCGGAGCGTTGCCACACGCTCACCGTCAAGGTCGAGGATAGGCCGACCAAGTACCTGCGAAAGATAGAGCATGGTTTCGGATTCACGCGCGGCGCGCGATCTGAACGGATAATAACACGGGTAGTTTACGGAACCGCCGGCCATAGCGGGCAGGAAATTGAAGTCCAGGGCTCGCTACTGCGAACGGTTCTGAACCGGCGGCTTGCGAAAATTGTAACGCAGCATCACACGCATGGGCGTCGCCACGCCATTGCGCATCGCGGGGAA
>JAWVEM010000305.1:0-14774 GCA_033856735.1 Blastocatellia bacterium | reverse complement strand
TAGCGCCGTCGGTCGAGTTGCCAACTACGATATTATTGTTGCTGACCGAAAAGCCGCGCCCGAATGTGGTACCGGCAATGGCGCGGAGGTCGATCATTTCGTTAGCTTGCCAGAAACCATCATTGTTGGAATCGCGCCAGAGGAAAGGCCGTACCTGACCGCTGCCATCTTGCGCCTGGCCAACGACGGCACCATTATCGTTAACGCCCCAGGCCTGACTGCTCGAGCCGCCGAGCGTGCCAATCTCTTTCAACACGCCTCCATTATCTGAGAAGAACCCGTGCACCTGGCCGGTGAAAGATCCGTTGGGGCCCTGTGGCGTCAGTTCCGAGTAACCCACGATGCGACCGGCATCGCTGATCGCAATGGGCAGCGCGTTCGTGCCGGTCCCCAGCGGAGTTAGATTGGTTATGGTTCCATTGTTGTAGAAGAAGGGTTTGAAGTTTGTGCTGGTTACCGCGCTCGACCAACCAGTGGCCTGGCCGGCGCTGTTGACGTCCCAGCCAATGCTCACCGGGCCCGGGGTGAGCGCACCGAGATCAGTAATGGTGTACCGCGCAATCGCTTTCGTGAAGTTAACCGTGCGATCGGCCGGCAGGTTTGCCAATGTAAAGCTGGCCGGATAGAAAGTAACGCCGGCGAGTGATGCAGAGACGGTATAGCTGACAGTCGACGGCAGGTTCGGGAACGAGTAGTTGCCCGCAGCGTCTGTGGTGGCCGTCGCGCTCTGACCGCCGCTGAGAGTCACGGTCGCTCCGGAGAGTGGCGCGCCATTCTGATCAACCGTCCGGCCCGAAATTGTCCCGGTGCTCAACGAGGCGATTACGCAGGACGAGAAACGCGAAGTGCCGTTGGTCGCCTGAGTCGCCGTTGCCGTGATGATCTTGCCTACGGGGACAGGATTGAGCGTAGCAATATTGAACGTCGCGTTGCCCGCGCCGTCAGTGGTCACCTGGGTCGAGCCGATATAGTTCTGGCCTTCACCGGCGCCGCCGGCATTTGTATCGCATGAATCGTTGGCAAAGAATTCAAGGGTGAACTGGGAATTCGCGACGCTGCTGAGCGAGCCTTGGGCGTTAGTGTTTGCTCCAGTGGTTATGACGAAGCTGATCACCGGCGAGGCCTGATTGTTGTTGGCGACACTGGCGCCGTTGGCGTTCAGTCGAATGCCAATGCTGTTGTTTGAGAAGATCGAGTTCTGTCTGATCTGGTTACCCACGGCGCAGTAGATCACGCCGCTGAAATTCGTGCAGTTCCCCAGCACGCCGTTGTTCCCATTCCAGGAAATGACATTGCCGGCGCCGGCGGTCGTTCCTCCGATGAGATTGTTCAGAGTGCCATTGAGATTGATGCCGTTGACGCCGTTCCTCAAAAGCTTGCTGCCGCCAATCAGATTACCCTGAATGGTGTTGCCACTCGCAACCAAAATCACACCACCACCAATGTTGTTGACCGTTATCTGAATGCCGTCGTTGGTGCTTCCGAAAATCTTATTGCCGGCGTTGACCACGCCATCGGTCGTACCATCCGCCAGATCGTCGCCTCCGATCGTGTTGTTCGACGCGCCATTGTTAAGAGAGATGCCGAACCCGTTTGCTAGCGGCGTCGTCATGGCCACGTTTGAGCCAATGATATTGCCCTGAATCGTATTGCCAGAGCCGCTCACGTTGTTGCTGTTCGTGATCACAATTCCCTGCTGGAAGCTGCCGCTGATCACGTTTCCGGCGCCCGGTGCTGTCCCGCCGATAAGATTATTGGTGGCGCCGGAAATGGAAAGACCGGCGTTTCTGTTTCCGAATTTTTGACCGCCGGTCGGATCAATCACCATGTCTGAGCCCGCTGTATTCAAACCAATGTAATTACCCTGGACCTTGTTACCACTAGACTGAACCAGCGAGCCGCTGAACGCGTTAACGATAGTGACGCCCTGGCCGGCGTTGCCTGCGATAACGTTACGCTCAGCAGCGGTAACTCCGCCGATCTGATTGTTTGAAGAGCCGCTGATCACCACACCGTTGGCATTGCCAAAAGAATTCGCGCCGTTGACGATACTGACGAGCGCCGTTGTGCCCGTGACGTCAACCCCCATCCAGTTTCCGAGCACAAAGTTTCCATCGGCGTGTATGTTAATGCTCACCGCATTGGAACTGCTCGCGCCGATCAAATTGCGCGCGCCCGCCGTGCTACCGCCGACAAAGTTATTCGAAGAGTTCGTGCCGCTGATGTTCACACCAGACCCAAGGTTGCGCAGTGCGGCCGTACCGGCTGCGTTCGTCCCGATGAAGTTGCCTTCGATGTGTGTGTTAGTAGCCGGAAGAGTGCCGGAGCCGGGGTTGGCCTCGTTCAGGTTGACGCCCGACTGGTTGTTCCCTGAAATCAGGTTACCTGCGCCGGCCGTTGTGCCGCCGATTTTAGTGGCGTTCACCCCGTTGGCTGAGATGCCGTTGAAGTTATTGGGAAGGGACGCCGTGCCATTCACGTTAACACCGATATAGTTGCCCTGGATGATGTTCCCGTTGGCTTGGCCGTTGGAGTTACCTATGTTGATGCCATCGTTAGGATTGCCGGAAATAACGTTGCGCGCACGCACCACTCCATCAACCGTCCCGTCCGTCGCATCGTCACCGCCAATCTGATTGTTCGAAGAGTTGCCTCCGAGCGCAATCCCGTTGACGTTTCCGAGCGCGATAGTGCCAGTGATGTCGGTGCCTATGAAGTTGCCCTGGATTCGGTTGCCGCTCGAACCCGCTGTGCCGGCGCCGTTGTTGCTGAGATTGATGCCGCCATTGCCGCCGTTACCACAGATGACATTGCGCGCGAGGCCCGTGGTGCCCCCGATCAAGTTGTTGTTGGCGCCATTGAGGCTGATACCGGCCAGGGTATTTTTTACTATTGCGGTCCCGGCGGCATTGGTACCGATCAGATTGCCTTGAACGAAATTTCCGTCAGCGGCAACGCCCGGCAGACCTCCGCCGGGGCTGCCCGTGCCGAGAGTGATGCCGCGATTGTTATTCCCGGAGATCAGATTGCCCTGACCTGCCAGGGTCCCGCCGATCTGGTTACCTGAAACGCCAACAATGGAGATGCCATCGCTATTGTTCTGCAGGCGAGCACTGCCGGCGGCGTTCGTGCCGATATAGTTTCCGTAAACGACGTTGTTGTTGGCCGCGCCGTTAAAGTTATTAATGTTAATTCCCGAACCTGCGTTGCCGGCAATGACGTTGCGGTCAACCAGGCTCGTGCCGCCGATGGTGTTGTTGTGAGCGCCGCCATGGAGATCGATCCCGCTGCCGGTATTTCCAAAGGCCGCTGTGCCCGTGGGGTTGGTTCCAATAAAGTTTCCGCGCACGTCGTTGTTGGCTGAACCGATCGGCGTAGGGGAACCGCCCTCATAAAGAGACAGACCGGTGCCGTTATTGCCCGAAATGACATTGCCCACGATGTGATTGCCTGAGACTCCGGAAAGTGTTACGCCTCCTCCACTGTTTGGGATCGTGCCTGTTCCAGAGACGTTGAGGCCGATAAAGTTGCCCTGCACAGTATTGTTGGTTGCACCGTTGCCGCTGAAGGTATTGATTGAGACCGAACCGTTGTTGCCAGAGACGAGATTGCACGCGCCGGTGCATGAACCTCCGGCCGAAGTGCCTGCCGATCCGCCAATCATGTTGTTCGACGCGCCCTGGAAAACAAAGATCGCGCCGCCCCCGATGGCCGCGGTTCCCGACGAATTGGTCCCGATATAATTTCCCTGGATCGTATTGCCCGATCCGGTCATCGCAATGCCCTGATGACCGTTACCGGACAGCACGTTTCGCGACGAAGGCGACGTCCCACCAATTTGGTTGTTACTGCCTGCCAGGAAGATGCTGCTGTAAAGAACAGGCGCCGATGCAGTACCGGCAATGTTGGTGCCGATGTAGTTTCCTTGAATGACATCGTTGCTTCCATCTATTGAAATGCCGTGGCCATTACAACGATTGATAGCGAGGCCTCGAATGGTGCTGCCACTGCCGCTTACCGGAACGTAGAGACAAGTTCCCGCGCTGGCGCCGCTGATTTCGATAATCGGCTGACCCGCGAAACCGGGCTGCGAAGTGCCGTCGATGTAAACCGGATTATTCAGACTTGGTAAAGAAGAAGCCGGCGTGATGGTCAGGCTCCCTGAGCCAATGCTGAAGAGTATTGTGTCCTTGCTTGCGTTAACGTTCGCCGCATTGATTGCCTCGCGCAAAGTGCATCCGTTGCCGGTGCCCACGGCCGCGCACGAACCATCATCGGTATCAGCATTCGAGTTGACGGTGTACACAGTTCCGATCGTTACGCGTGTGTCCTGCGTGGCTGTGTTGTTCGCCGTATTCGATTCGGCTTCCGTGGCCGTCGCGCTGGACGTCGCTGTAATCAAACCTTCCGCGGTGGGCTTCACCACGATCGTCACACTCTTGCTCTGCCCTGCGACGAGACCCGCGAGGTTACAGGTTACTGTGGTTGTGCCACTACATCCCGCACTGGCTGACACAAAAGTCGCGCTGGCCGGCAAAGAATTCGTCAGGGTCACTCCGGTTACGTCTGTCTCACCATTGTTGGTGACGCTGGCGGTATAGGTCAGATTAGTGTTGACGGCGATCGGATCGTTGCTGTCGACGAGAGTGACAAACAGATCTGTGGCGTTAGGGCCTGAACTCGCTGAGATCTTGGTGATGAAAGCATCATTCCCGCCGGCATTGGCTGGCTGAATCGCGCTGGGTTTGATCTCGGATGAGAACGTAATCCCCGCTATGTAGACGCCGTTGTTGGAATCAATCGCCAAGCCGAATGCCTGATCACTACTACTGCCACCGAGCAGAGTCGAGTAAATTTTCGCTGTCCCGCCCGAATTAATTTTGGTAACAAACGCATCCGCACACGGCGTGCCGCTACAAGTGCCGCCGCCAAAATTCTGCAACGGATTTGTGGCGGGAAAATCTGCCGAGTTGCTGATCCCGGTTACGTAGGCATTACCCGCCGCGTCGACGGCCACGGCTCTCCCCATGTCCTGATTCGCGCCACCAAGATAGGTTGAATAGACGCGCGACGCGCCGGTCGGATCGAGCTTGGTCACGAAAGCATCCGTCAGACCGCCACGAATGCCCTGCATCGCATTGCTCAAGGGAAAGTTAGGTGAGTTTGTTTGACCGGCAATGTAAGCATTACCGGCAGCATCGACCGCTATCCCAAAAGCGATATCGGAGCCATTACCACCAAGGTAGGTTGAGTAGCCAACAGTGTACGAGTTGCCTGTTGGATTGAGGCGCACCACGAACGCGTCCCGGCTACCCCCGCCGAAACTTCCCTGCACCGCATTAACTGTGGGGAATGCGCCCAGAGTCTGGCCGCTTAGATAAACTCCACCTGCCGGACTTAGCGCGACACTCGTACAGATATCAGTAGTATTGCCGCCCAGCGTGGTCGAGAACAGAAGATTCGAGCCATTGGCATCCAGTTTCGAGACAAACGCGTCGGACTGCCCGCCGAAACCTCCCAATGGATTCTGCGTTGGAAAATCAACAGTGTCCGCAACGCCGACGACGTAAGCGTTACCGCTCGGATCCACAACGATTCCGTTGGCTTGATCGTCTTTGTCGCCGCGATCGCTTGCCGTGCCGCCACCCAGATAAGTCGAATAGATGAGGGACGAGCCCGTGGGATCGAATTTTGTCACGAACGAGTCGGAGCCGGAAAATGCGGCGATGTAAAGCGTCGACACACTCGTCGGTGCATAAGCCAGCATCGAAATGTCATCAGTGGACACGTTCGCCGGACTCCAGGTCGCTCCGTTATCCGTGCTTTGCAATACGCCGTTTGTAGTCGAGCCCACATAAACGGTCGCAGTCGGCAAAGTGGGCGCGATCATGATTGCGGTGGGGAAACCATTCGACGCAATCCCGAGATTGCCAACCGTGCTCCAGCCCGCCCCGCCATTCGTCGTTACGTATAGATGCTGATCTATACCTGCGTACACAATCTGTGAGTTAACCGGATCGACCGCGAGCGAATCGTCAAAGCTGCCCCCGGTGTTGAGCGCGGTTGCGGTCCATGTCTGGCCAAAGTCGGTGCTCTTGTACACGCCCCCAGCGTTCAGTCCGGCATAGATGACTCCCGGAGTGCCGGGCGCCACGGCGAGGGCAATTACGGATGCGGAGGCGCCGCCAATTGGGATCGTCGTCCAGTTGACACCGCCATTTGTGCTTTTGTGCAGACCTTGGCCGTCAAAACCGCCAGCGTAGATCGTTCCGGTGGCGTCAGTGATAATCGTGTTCATGCAGGCGCCAATGACCGAGGTCGCACTCCAGCTTGCCCCGCCGTCGTTACTGCGGTAAACGCCGCCCGGACCACAAGCGGCAACGTAAACATTTGCGGGATTCGTGGGATCAATCGCCACCGCATTGTTCCCCGAGTCTGGAATCGTCCCGCGACTGGAGGCCCAATGGGCGCCGCCGTCGATTGTCTTGTAAAGCCCTTCCCCGCCCAAGGAAGTGACGAACGCCGTATTAGGATCGCTGGGGTTGACGGCAACGCCATTGATATTCGCGGAGGACAGGCCCGTATTAATCGTGCCGTAGTTCGCACCTCCGTCCGTGCTCTTCTTCATCTGCGATCCGCCCTTCTTCGTTGCCTGATAGGGCGTCCCGGCGGTTGGAAAATTGAATGATTGAGTACTGCCCGCGACGTAGATGTTGCCGCTTTGGTCGAGAGTGATCGCATTGGCAAAATCGGGATTGTCGCCGCCGAAGTAACTGGCAAAAACGATCGCAGTGCCGGCGGCGTTGACCTTTGCCACGTAGGCATCTCCGTTTGAGGTCGATGCGCCCAGCAGCGAAGTGCCCGGAAAATTTATCGAGGCCGTCGTGCCCGTGATAAAAGCTTCGCCCGCACTGTTGACCGTAATTGCCGTCGCCGCGTCAGCGCCGACGCCGCCAAAGTAAGTGGAGTAAACGAGCACCGGATCGATCACCAACGCCCTGGTTGCGTCGTACTCGCCCAGCTCAAATCCAATTTCGTTTTTACTCGTTAAGGAGTAGCGGCTGGCAATCTCGCGTCGCGCACCGTCGACCTCCTGATACGCGAAGGGCTTCTGCTGGCGTACCTCGCGCCCTTGGACCGTCAACACCAAATCGCCGCGATCATCGACGCTGATTTGATCGGCGCCGGCGAAACTCAGCGCGATCTGTTTCGGATCGGCTCCCGGCTGAATCGCAAAGTCGTATTCCAGTTGCTGCTGATTGCCGTAATAGGTCAGGTCGATACCGGAATAGATTCCCTGATACTTAACCTTCGCAAAGCTCGAGATTCCCTTCTGCCATTTCTGCGGATCCTTCCCGATAAAGTAATTGCTCTTGCCCGGCAACTCGTCTTTGCCCGTGACCAGCGGCTGCGCACTGCCGCCTACGACCATCATTCTTAGAAGGGACCGCTCGGTCGGCGCACCTTCATTCGCGTGATGGCGCCGCTTATCGCCTTGGTCGGTCTCTTGATCATCAAGCTGGAAAGCGCTCGAAGCGGTGCTCAAAGAGAGCACCGCCTCGTGTGGGGTGAGAAATAAGCTGTAGCCCGATCCGCGAGCTAAATACTTGACGCTCGCGTCGACCTGTCCGCGGTTGGCCTCAAAGCTTAGCGGCAGCCTTCCGTAAGACTCCTTCAGCCGCGCTTGCTGGTCGGATGTCGTTGCCGCGTGGCGCGCGTTGCCGCTTGAGATTCTTTCATTGCGACTTAGCAGGAAACCTATCAAACCGATCAAACTTACCAGGCAGGTAATCGCTAAGATCAGACGAAGACGTTTGGGGGAAAGGAAACTTGTATCGCGCAGCATTGAAGGGCGTTCTCCTTTGGATCGTTGGGGGTGCTGGGATTAGCAATTCAGACATTCGTTACCTATGGCGCATTCCTGACTTTCGTTTCGCGGCGATGAGCCAGGGTGGCGCGATCAAAAATCATCGGGGTCGGCCTACGGGTTAACCGGAACGAATCGATCATTCGTTCGGTATTCAGTTGCACGCTGGTGTTGGCGTGCGCTTCAAACTACAATGCGGATTACGCCAGGAAAGATGCTTTTGAGTCCTGTCGCCCGATGACGGTTACAATAGCGTCAGGCGCGCTCGCAGTCCTTAAAGAAATCTAAAAAAGAAATTAAAGACGCCAGGGTTTTCAGGATGAAATATGAGTTCGGCGAGTTCCAGCTAGACACCACGGAATCTGTCCTGCGCCGCGCTGGAGAGATCGTGCCGCTCACGCCCAAGGCCGTGCAGGCTTTGGATCTTCTGGTGCAAAGTGGCGGTCGAGTATTGTCTCGCAAGGAGATGATGCTCGCGCTCTGGTCTGATCTTTTTGTCGAAGAATCGAATCTAACCGTTACTATCTCCATGCTGCGCAAAGCGCTCAGCGAAAATAATAACGGGTTCCGGTTCATTGAAACGGTAGCCAAGCGAGGTTACCGTTTCGTCCCTTCAGTCACTCTCATCGACAACGCGGCAACGGCCCGCCCGGATCTTTTCAGCGCCATGCAGATCGTCCGGCTGACGCACGACGGCCATGTCCTGGACGTCGCGATCTCGGCCGATGGCAAGCTAATCGCGTACGTCTCAATTGATGGGGGCAAACACAGTCTCTGGATTCAGGACCTGGAATCGAACGAACGCCGCCGGCTACTCGCGCCTGATGCGGCACTGTGCTGGGGATTGCGCTTCTCGCCGGACGCCGACGATCTTTTTTTCATTACCACCCAGCCCAACAGCACCATCAGCATGCTTTATCGCGTGGCGGTTCGCGGCGGCACGCCGCACCAGGTAGTCGTAAACATAGACGCGCCGATTGCGCTCTCGCCTGATGGCGCGCAACTCGCCTTTGTGCGCAGCTTTCCCGGCCAGCACAAAGACGTGTTGTTAGTAGCCAACGTCGACGGCTCGGCTGAGCGCGCCATCGCTTCGCGACAACACCCTGACAAGTTCTCTTTCGCCAGCGCATCGTGGTCGCCTGATGGAAAGTTAATCGCGGCGGGCGCCAGCCGCGACAACGGAATGGAGTTCGCCATCCTGGGCTTTCCCCTCGACGGAGCATCGCCGAGAGAATTAACCAGATGGCAGTGGCAGGCAATGTGCGCGGTTGCCTGGAGTGGCGACGGCAGGAGCATCTACTTTTCAGCGGTCCTCTTAAAGTCGAATTCATTTCAGATTTGGCGGCTTTCATATCCGGACGGCGAAGTGCATCGCATCACCAACGATCCGAATAACTATGAAGAGATCAGCGTGGCTGAGAAATCGCGCGCGTTGGTAACGATGCAGACTGAGGCGCGGGGGAACCTCTGGTTGGCGCCCGCCGCAAGCGCGCCCCGCCGGCTCACCTCCGGACGCACCGAGGGTTTTGACGGCCTTGCCGTTTCCGGCCGGCGCATCATTTATGCTTCGACTACGAACCACGTGTCGGATCTTTGGAGCATCGGCCCGGACGGTGAAGATCGAAAGCGATTGACTGGCGGTGGCGGCTTTCTTCCTTCCGCCTCCGGCGACGGCCGCCGACTGGCTTACGTCTCCGCCGTAGGCGGCACCTTACATGTCTGGTCTATGGACACGGATGGTGGAAACAATGCGCAACTGACCGACGGCGGCGGCGAGAGTTATCCCAGTATTTCCCCGGATGCCGAGTGGGTTGTCTACACATCTTTGACCAGAGAGCGCAACACGCTTTGGAAGATATCGACGACCAGCGGCGAGCTGGTCCAGTTGACGCGAGACAGCATCGCCATCAAACCAGCCGTCTCGCCTGATGGCAAGCGAGTCGCCTGTGCCTATCGCGCCGACGAAGCCGACAAATGGAAGATCGCAGTAATCTCGATCGACGGTGGTTCCCCGCTGCAGACCTTCGCTCTGCCTTATCCTTATAATCAGGTCCTCCGCTGGACGCCGGACGGCGCGTCGCTCACCTATCTTGAACGGCGCAACGGTGTCTATAACATCTGGCAGCAACCGCTGGACGGCGACGCTCCTACGCAAATCACTCACTTCACGGAAGACGTCATCTACTATTACGACTGGTTCCGAAACGACGCGGAGACGGATGCTCGACTGGTGGTTGCACGCGGCGCCAAGACGCGGGACATCGTGCTGATCAGGAACTTTTCCTGAGACGCGGTTTGGAGTGCGCCCGCAGAGCACAGCGTCGACAGCGCTTCGGATTTTCGCGTAAACCAAAGCGGAGTCGCGCTTCGCTTGCCACTGGACTCCAGCGGCAATAGCCAGGCGGCCCGCTCCTTGGTTCGACCACAAAACACGCGGGCTGTCGCATCTCGCCCCCTCTTGTTCATTGAATCCGAATTAGAGATAATAGCCCGCGTACCAACAAAGCAGCTGATTCGAGATTGATGGGAACGTGTCGTATGCTCTCTGCCACGACATCTCCCTGTTTCCAGATTCTCGAAGCGACAAACGGACCGGCACTGGGAGACTCCTCCCAAGGTGCTTAAAATTTTCAGAGTATAAAAACCGACGCCTGGCGTAAGTACCCCTATGACAATCCCAACCGAGCCAATCGGAAGTATCCCCCGCCCTCTCGCACTGATTGAAAGAGTCGGGGAATTAGGAGACAACGCGGATCAAATGTTGGAACCGCTCTATCTCGCAGCGATGAAAGACACCATCGAACGCTTCGAGGCCACCGGCTCGCCCGTAATCACCGACGGCGAACAGTGGAAGTATCACAATTTCTGGACTTACTCAGTCCATGGGCTGCCGAACATCGCGCCGGACGGTTTTCAGATTCCCTTCTCTGCCGGCCATGTTCGCCGCATGCACCGGCTCACCGCCGGGCCGTTTCATTACCAGCGATACGCCGACGGCTATTTGGAGTTCGCTTTGCGATACGCGCACGTACCGGTGAAACAGGCGGTAATCTCGCCCTCTGCTTTGAGCCTGATGTATCCTGCTTCAGAGATACCCGGTTATTCGCGCGAGCAGTTCATGGACGATCTCTTAAGCGAGCATGAAATCGAAGTCCGCCGCTGTCTGGAAAAAGGCGCTTACAAAGTCCAGATCGACTTCACGGAAGGACGGTTGGCGGTTAAGCTCGATCCGTCGGGCAATCTTCTCAACAGCTTCATTGATTTGAACAACCTCGCGCTGGCGCGATTTTCTGACGCCGAGCGCGAGCGCCTCGGCGTGCATACCTGTCCCGGGGCCGACCGCGACTCGACCCATAGTGGCGAAGTTGATTATGCTGAACTGCTGCCCAGCCTGTTCGAGTTAAAGGTCGGGAATTTCTATATCGCGCTGGCCGGCGAGAAGGATCGCGCCCACGTCTTGAAGATCATTCGCGATTACCTGAAACCTGAACATCGGATTTTCGTCGGCGTCGTCGCCCCCATCGACCCGCGAATTGAGACCCCCGAGGAAGTTTGCGATCGAGTGCTCGAAGCTGCCGAGTACATCCCCCTCGCGCAACTGGGAACTACGGACGACTGCGGGTTCTCGCCTTTCAGCGACGACACCTCCACCAGCCGCGACACCGCGTTTGCCAAAATTCGGGCGCGTGTGTTGGGAACCGCGCTCGCCGCCAAAAAAATCGAAGGCCGTTAATGAAACCCGAGGATAACGAAGAAAAACTGCTGCGCTCTGTAGCGCTGGAGAACGCGCGGAGTATCCGACTGGCCCGCGAGCGCGCCGAGCGCGAACTCCTGATTGCGCAGGAAGCGCTGCGGGAGAGCGAGACGTGGCTGCGGCTGGCGCTCGCCAGCGCCAATATGGGGACCTGGCGCGTGAACTTGCTCACCGGGGTCGCAACGCGTGATGCGAATCTCAAGCGGATTCTGGGCCTCGGAAATCTGGCGTCCGGCGAACTCATGCAGGATGGTTTCCAGTTCGTTCATCCTGAAGACAAGGCGTCAACCGTCGCGGCGTGGCGGCACGCGATTACGAATAGAGATGCCTATGAGGCCGAATTCCGCGTTTGCCGCGATGACGGCGAGGTACTCTGGCTGCGCGAACAGGGCCGCTTTATCCCCGGCCAACGCGGCGAGCCCGACTTCATGACGGGTGTGACCATCGACATCACTACGCGTAAAGATTCCGAGCATGTGCAGTCGACGCTCGCGGCCATTGTCGAGTCCTCAGACGACGCCATCGTCAGCAAAGACCTCAACAGCATCATTACCAGTTGGAACCGCGGCGCCGAACGGCTTTTCGGCTATACGGCAGCCGAAACCATCGGCCAGCCGATCTCAATACTCATCCCGGTCGAGCGCCTTGATGAAGAGCCCAAGATTCTGAAGCGCATCCGCCGCGGAGAGCGCATCGAACATTACGAGACGATCCGCCGGCGCAAAGACGGCACGTTGCTGGATATCTCTTTGACCGTTTCTCCAATCATCGATGCGCGCGGCCGGATTGTGGGAGCATCGAAAATTGCGCGCGACATCTCCGGCCGCAAGCGTGCGGAAGCTGAGCTTGAAACTCTTATGACGCGGGAGCAGAACGCGCGGGCTGAAGCCGAGACCGCCAACCGCGTCAAGGATGAATTTCTGGCGATGGTATCGCACGAGTTGCGCACGCCACTGAATGCCATTCGCGGATGGACGCAGTTGCTGAAGAGCGGGAAGCTGGACCAGCCGCAGACCGAACGCGCGATCGAAACAATCGATCGCAACGCCAGGGCGCAGGTCACGATCATTAACGAACTGCTGGATGTCGCGGGCATCATCAGCGGTAAATTGAAGCTCGAGATGAAACCGATCTATCTCGCAGAGGTACTCGACGCCTCGATCGACGTGGTGCGACCGGCAGCCGACGCCAAAGCTATCGAGATCGTCGCGGTGCTGGATCAGACGGCAGGTCCGGTCGCGGCAGAACCAGTGCGCTTGCAACAGGTGTTTTGGAATCTTCTGACTAATGCGATCAAGTTCACTCCCAAGCGAGGACGGATCGAAGTCCAACTGGAACGTTCCGGTTCATCTGTGAGCGTGGTGGTAAGCGACAATGGATCGGGGATTCCAGCGAATTTTCTCCCGCTCATCTTTGACCGCTTTCAGCAGGCTGATACCTCAGCCCGGAGAACGCATGGCGGTCTGGGTCTCGGTCTTTCGATCGTCCGCAACTTAGTCGAAATGCACGGCGGCACTATTCGAGCCGAAAGCGAAGGAGAAAACCTGGGGGCGAGATTCACTGTGACTCTTCCGCTTATCGCCATCCTGGGCGTGACAAACGACGGGCCTGAAGCTTCGGACGCCGTTTCTGAATCGCGCCTTGCCGAAGAGGAACTGGTGGCAAGATCACGAGAACCGGACTTAGGATCCGACAGCCTGAGGGGCGTGAAGGTGCTGGCGGTTGACGATCAATCGGACACTCACGACCTCATTATCCTGGCGCTAACGCGGTACGGCGCGGAAGTAAGGGCTTCGACCTCAGTGTCCGCGGCCCTCAAGATGATTCAGGACTGGCAGCCTGACGTCCTGGTCTCCGATATCGGCATGCCGGGAGAGGACGGGTATGATCTGATTCGGAAGATTCGCGCGCTCGATCCGAAAAACGGCGGTAGGATACCGGCATTAGCGCTAACGGGTTACGCCAGCCTGGCAGACGAGTCGAAAGCCCGGGCTGCCGGATACCAGACGCACATGGCTAAGCCGGTCGAGCTGCGCAAGTTGGCCGAGCGGATCGTGCAACTCTCGGGCAGATAGCAGCCCCTCTGCTTTTCCTAACCGCTTAAGCCCCTGGCGACTCTCCCGCTCCGCGCCCAAAGGCGCGACTCTTTCAGAGACAAAAAAACAGTACAACTCGATCTGTTTAGACGCGGCACTTGTGCCGCGCTAGTTGAGGGCGGAATCCCAAGTTAATCGCCCCGCGAAATCCCAGCGCCCCGCATTACGTCCTTTGCGCTTTATTTTGTCCACGTATTGGCCAACTAGAACCTTTCGAGTTCCCGGGTGAGCCCACTTGACTTCTATCTCCATGTGAAGTATCTTGACATCAAGAGAAATAGAAAAAATGGGCGAGCACAAAATGGGATCGTTGACGGGCGGCAGTGGAGTTCACGTTTTCCTCGTGTTGTGGAAGGCGTCGCGCGCGGCTCAGGGCTACGCCGAAAAGAGCATCCTGGAGTTGGAGATGTGCGGCAGCGACTTCGCGGTGCTCGAAGCCGTATTGCACAAAGGGCCGCTGCCCGTTAACGAGATCGGAAAGAAAGTTCTGCTGACCAGCGGCTCAATCACAGTTGCAGTCGATCGCTTAGAGAAGAAGGGTTTGGTGGAACGGCGCGCTCACGGCACTGACCGGCGGGCGAGGATAGTTCATTTGACGAAGGCTGGCCGGAAGGTAATCACACGCGCCTACGCCGATCATGCCGCGGATATGGAACGACTCTCGTCCGCGTCTTTGACCAGGGCGGAGCGCAAGACTCTGATCCGCCTCTTGAAGAAGATCGGCTATGAGGCTGCCGGCGCCTCAACACAAAGTGAAGCGGAGTAGGAATGACGGACTTTGGTTCTGCTTAGCGCCTTGAGCTTTCACTTCGCGCCTTTGCGCGAAACCAGTTGATAGTTTCTCGCAAAGTCGCAGAGGAGAATTCGAAGCCGCAGAGCAAACTTAGACACTATTTGATCGTGGCCCAGAGGGAGGAAATATATGTCGATGGCAAGTGAAGCATTGAAAACTAATGAGATTCGCGCGAGTGAAACGCGCACAGTCGCCGGAATTGTAAACAGCATTGAGACTTTGGAAGGCGGGGGCTTTCTGGTCCGCCGCCCGTTCCCACAAGCA
>JAWVEM010000304.1:0-4194 GCA_033856735.1 Blastocatellia bacterium | reverse complement strand
CCGCCCGTCTTATAGGAGTTTCCGACTCTTACCTGCGCCAGATTTCTCTAGCAGGAGAGGGGCCCAAACCCGACACAGGAACGAACCGGCGCCGACTGTACACTCTCGAGCAAGTAAACGAACTTCGGCGGCACCTTGCAACAACTTCCAACCCCGGTTCTAAAGGGCGCGCCTACGTACCGCATCGTTTGGGTGACGAACATCTCCAAGTAATCGCGGTCACCAATTTCAAGGGTGGCTCAGGTAAAACAACCACTGCTGCACATCTTGCGCAGTATTTGGCGCTGCACGGCTACCGGGTTCTGGCGGTAGATCTCGACCCGCAAGCCAGCCTCTCAGCACTGTTCGGATATCAGCCGGAATTTGATGTAGAGGAGAATGAGACACTTTATGGAGCCATACGCTACGATGCAGATCGTCGCCCATTAAGCGAAGTCATTCGGAAGAATTATTTCCCCGGTTTAGACATCGTCCCGGCAAACCTGGAACTTCAGGAGTTTGAACATACAACACCAAAGGTTCTCGCCGAAGGAGGAGGCTTAGGCGACGGCTTGTTTTTCGCCCGCGTCTCTTCAACCTTTGCCACAGTTGCGGACAATTATGATGTCATAGTCATTGATTGCCCGCCTCAACTGGGCTTTCTAACCCTCGGAGCTCTCTGTGCCGCGACGTCGGTCCTTGTGACCGTGCACCCGCAAATGCTCGATGTGGCGAGCATGAGTCAATTTCTCTTCATGACCTCTGATCTATTGCACGTTGTTCGGGAGGCCGGGGGTGATCTGCGATTCGATTTCTTCCGTTACCTGGTAACCCGATACGAGCCGAATGACAGTCCACAGACCCAGATCGTAGCATTTCTCCGCTCGCTCTTCGGCGATAGAGTTCTGACCCATCCGATGGTTAAATCAACAGCTGTCTCCGACGCTGGCCTTACCAAGCAAACGTTATATGAAGTCGGGCGCGAGAATTTTGCTCGCGGAACCTACGATCGCGCCCTCGAAGCGCTCGACGCGGTAAACAATGAGATCGAAGAACTGATCAAGCAAACCTGGGGGCGGCAATCTCCATGAATCGCAAATCACAGATTCGAGACCTTTTGCTAAAACCCGAGAAACCTAACCTGCCGTCCACTCCTGACACAAGTAACGACAGCGGCCATTACGAGCGAACTCGCTCCGGAGCAGTGAACACGATGGCAGACACGTTGCAAAGACTATCCGCCGACGCGGAAGTCGGACGGGAGTTGCGCGAGCAGATTAACAGCGGCGCGACTGTCGTCGAGCTCGACCCCGAACTCGTCGAACCTTCGTTTGTCACAGACCGCATCTTACTCCCGGGAGACGATCAAACCTTTCGGGATCTGGTTAACAGCATCGAAACTCATGGGCAGCAGGTTCCTGTGCTGGTGCGACCGCATCCAGATATAGCCGGGCGTTATCAGATCGCCTACGGCCACCGTCGTTTGCGCGTAGCAAAATTACTCGGCAAAAAGATCCGTGCCGTCGTTCGTGTGATGGAATCAAAGGAGGTCGTCATCGCGCAGGGCACGGAAAACAGTGAGCGTCGCGATCTGTCATTCATCGAACGCGCCCTTTTCGCTCGGAATCTTGAAACGGCCGGCTTTAGCCGAGACACGATCATGGCGGCATTGTCCGTGGGCAGTCCTGAAGTTACAAGGCTTCTCGCTGTGGCCGGTGCGATCGCGGAGCGCGTAGTCTATGCGATTGGTCCCGCGCCCAAGGCCGGCCGGCTCAGATGGATGGCTCTTGCGAGAATGCTGGAAAAGCAGGAATACGTTCCGATTATCGAACGGCTTCTAGAGGACCCCTTGTATCAGAAAGGGGACACGGACGCCCGGTTCGCTCGGCTCTACAACGCCTTGTCCGCAAAGGAGGCGTCAAAACGAGGCGGAGACATTTGGTGCAATCCCAGGGGCGAACCGGTTGTAAGAATTGAGCGGATTAAGACCAAAACCAGATTGATCATCGATGAAAGGCTGGCGCCACAATTCGGTGCCTTCCTTACCCAAAACCTGGATGCTCTTTACGCAACATTCACCACCCCCGACAGAGGAGAAATAGCTTGATTTCGTGATTATGGCTCTTTTGGGAACGACAACTTCTTCTGCGGATGTGCTTCTGGAAATACTCCGAGCAAGTCGTTGGGAAGCCATCGGAGGGGAGGGGAGTCCTCCGGATCTAACCTATGTGCGCGGAGATTGCCTTGAGGAAATTGCCGCGGAGTTTTTCGAGGGAGAACCCGGGTCCTTGCAGAACGGCAAAACCCTCGTTCGCTTTGGCTCAAGTCGAGAGAGAGTGTTCTTTGTCTCCGAACTTTTCACGGAGTACGATCCTTCGGGTAGAACCTGGAGAACTTTTCGGGTTTCCCGACGCGGGACCGATGTGCTCTCAATGGCGGCTTGCAGGGAGGACGGCAGCGCTCTCGACGGCTACGAGCAGCGTACTTTTCACGACTTGGCGAAACGAGGCGTCGCGCTATACACCGGGACCTCCTCTGAAGCCCGGATCCAAATATTTTTTCAGCCGACGCCCCTCGGGGAAGACGTGTTGTACGCACTTGTAGAAGCTTGCGCGCCCGATGTCGCCCAATGCGAACTCGAATTGGATTTGCCAAAGCCCCGGCGACGTGGTCGGCGTCTTCTCAGGCCGGATCGCCTGGATATTCCGATGTTCATCAAGCAGGGGCAACATCTGACCAATCAAATACTTGGTCGGCCAACGGTTTCCGCTAAGCCAGTGATTCTCGAACGGTTGCCGGCACTCAAATTTTCGGGAGAAATCAACGAACAGGTCATCCAGCGAAAAATCCAGGTGATCGGTGCTGACCTCACCTCCTCCCAGCATCAAGCTCTGGTTGGCATTTTGAAATTGCTCACGATTCATGGGTATCTCGAAAAGACTATACGGGTCTTTCCGGAACATTGGTGTGAAGCATACGGCGTTGAAAAGTACGAGCACTCAAAACGAGGGACCCTGCAATTCTCTCCGCGAGTGAAACTTCAGGCGATGCAAGCGTTGGCCTCCCTGGCTGCCCAACCGATGTTGATTTCCTATAAGCGGCGCAATGAGAATGAGCGCTGGGATGTCGTACAAAGAATCACGAATTTAATTAAAATCTCGTCTGGATATTTAAATGTTGCAGACAAAGAGGCTGATCAGCTGATGAGCGGCATTGTTTTCAGCGCGATCGACAACCTGAAGGTGATTGAAATTGAGTGTGACGAGATTTTCTTTGACCAAATCCACCAGCACTACTTCAAGCGCCCGCGCGAGCTCGATGAGCGGCTGAAGCGCGCCGGAGGCCACCGACGGCTACCGGACAGTGTCTATAACTTCATCAACTATCTTTTTAGCGATGGAGAAATGCGGCGGCGAAAAAACGGGCACAACTCCGAACCCGATTGGAGGCTGGTGATCTCGTTAACCGATCTAGCGTATCTCCTTCGGATGACTAGTCGAATCAAGCACGGTGAGCGAAGCCGAGTCTTAAGAGAGATTGATAAAATTGCATCCCTGGCCGTAGAGATTGAAATCCTGAAGAGCTACAATTTGGGAGACGAAGACGCATTGATCTTCGAACTAAACCCGAGCTTCGCATTCCCGGCAATAGACGATCACGTGAACCCGGAAGATGCGCGCAAGCCGTTTAATTTAGTTAGCAGCGTCAAAGCAATAAGGTCAAGTCCTTCACAGCACGCGTTGGTCGGTTCCGTCCTTGATACGCTTTTTTCCGGCAATAGTAGGGCGAATCGCCAGCAGCAACACACCGTGATGCGCTCAATCAAGGATATTGCATCGAGGTTGCTGAATCTCCACATTATCGTGCCCGAAGAAATTTTGCGGGCGTTCCTTTGTGAAGTTGCCGTTAAGGTTCGCGAGCGCCAGGGAATTAGAACAATTGAAAAATACTTTTCCGCTGCTTTGCAAGAGCGAT
Organism: Blastocatellia bacterium; assembly: GCA_033856735.1. Taxonomy (GTDB): domain Bacteria; phylum Acidobacteriota; class Blastocatellia; order Pyrinomonadales; family Pyrinomonadaceae; genus UBA11740. The sequence goes on along the minus strand of JAWVEM010000304.1, from coordinate 240 downwards.
TGCTCGCAGCTCTTGATGGGTTTTCTGAGCAATCAAACAAGTTGAAAAGGGAAGCGATGACCAATCCAAAAGCCGCTGCGAAATTAGAAGAAGCAGAAGGGTTTTTGGAGGCACTCAAGACTTACGCCAGCATCTAATAATACAACCCGACCTCGCGTCCGATTTTGCTCATCCCTTTGGCGGCAAGAGAAAGGATTTGTCCTGTTATTTAGCGGGCACAGGTGGCTGTCCACGCCTTAA
>JAWVEM010000303.1:0-5789 GCA_033856735.1 Blastocatellia bacterium | reverse complement strand
TGTCTCGACGCCAGTCGTTCAACGCCTAACTTTTGTGCTGATGTGCCGAAAGCCACTGAGTTTATTAAGAGCGGTGAATGGCGTAAGGCTCAATGCTCCCGCGTCGATCTCTCGAAGGACAGCTATTGCCAGCAACTGTTTCAGCCGGTGCAGGAATTCTGTGCAAAGGGCCCGAGCAAATCGTCTGCCGATCGTGAATCGCAATAGTGTCAGAAGCCCGCGCGTGAGCAAGGGCGACGTTCGCCTCACTCGGCTATCAGGATTCTGCAAAAGGAACGGCAGCGGCTTTCGTGATCAGGAGCGCTTGTCCGGGTAGCCCTCCCTAACGGTCGGGCTTCTGCAACCAACGCGCAAAACTTTGATCCACGAATCACAAAACGAACACCGCTCCCTTGTGAAAACGTCCACCATTGCCTTCTGAACCCTCGATAGATCGTCTTGCCCTGCGGACCCGACCGTCTGGCCCGAGCTTGATGCGTCAGTACTGGGGCAAGCTTTTGTTCATGCACTGGGCGATCGACGCTGAACTGCTCCGGCCATTGATTCCGGCACAACTTTCGATCGATACGTTTGACGGGAAGGCATGGATCGGCGTGATCCCGTTTACGATGTGGGGCATTCGCGCGTCGTTCCTGCCGCCCATTCCCGGAACCAGCGCTTTTCACGAACTCAACGTGCGCACCTATGTTCACTTCAAAGGCGTGCCGGGTGTCTGGTTCTTCTCGTTGGACGCCGCTAATGCTCTGGCGGTGTGGGGCGCGCGCACGTTCTATCACCTGCCGTACTTCAATGCAGAGATGTCTCTCAGGCAACAGGGAGAGTCGATCAAATACCACTCGGAGCGGAAAGATGTTCGCGGTCCATCTGCTCAACTCGATGCCGCCTGGACGATTGGTGAGCCCCTGGCTCAAGCGCGACCGGGTTCGATCGAATTCTTCTTGACTGAGCGCTACTGTCTCTATTCTTATCATCGCGAACAGCTCTATCGTGCGCGCATCTTTCATCAGCCGTGGCCGCTGCGCAGCGCGACTCTCGATGCATATGAATCGACGATGGTCGCGTCTCTGGGGATCGAGGAACCGGTGGGCGAGCCGTTGTTGCACTATGCCGAGTCGATAGGCGTGAATATCTGGCCGTTGCGGAAGGTCTAAAGGGGAGCAGGCATCCTGTCGGCGTATATCAGGTGCGCTGAGTAATCACGAATAAATCCTCAGCGCCCAACGTATAGGGTTCGCATTTCAACGAGCCATAAAGATGCAGGATCTCAAATCCGGCTCGCTCCAACATCCGTCGTATCTCTGCGACGGTGTAGATCCAATGTTTGGCGTGGCCACTTTCGACCTTTCCGTTTTGCTCAAAGATGTATTCCGTATCGATGCAACTCTCTTCGGCCAGGTAATGCTCTTTAATCGTCACCGAGATGTCGTCGATCTGATGCACGCTCAGTGGTTCAAATTTGTGCAGCACTGACTCGGCCGCCATTCCGGTCTCGACGATGAAACGCGCGCCGGGCTTCAGCGCCCGAGCGACACCGCTGAGAAAGAACTCCATATTGGCGTAGTCAAGAAAACCAAAACTGTTCCCGAAACAATACGCGCCGTCGTAAATCGCGTCGCCTTGCAGGCGACTCATGTCCTCGAGAATAAAATCAGCCTGTGCAACAGAATCAGTATCAGCCGCGTGAGCGGGTTGATCCGAGACGAAACTCGCTCTTGCCTCTTCGATGAACTCTTCCGAAATATCCACACCCGTCACCTGATAACCACGCTCGGCCAACTCCAGCGACAGTCTTCCGTTCCCGCACGGCACATCCAACAACTGCGAGCCCTTTTCACACTGCAGCACTCTGACCAGAAAGTCAGCTTCACTCTTTGTTTGCTTGGGCGAGATCGCTTTGCGCCAGAGGTCGAGCGACAAGCCGTGGAAAAAGTTTTCGTACCAATTTAATGGGACTGTCATCTGTCTGATTGTAGCTTCTCAACGAGCCTGCGTCAGCAAGCGGCAGAACAAAAAGATTGACTTTCTGGGCAGTTAGTAATATTGAGAGCGTGCTTTTTCGCCCCGCCGGCCAACAAACCAAAGGAGCACTCATGGCAGACAACCCTCAAACGAGCGAAGCTGATGTCGCAATCTACATCGGATCGCAAATAGCAGGCAGCCTGATCGGCGGCGCGGCCGATCAGCTAATCACAGGTCCGGTGCTGAGTTCTCTGGGCATCACAAAGTCGGATGATTCGGCCGCCCAGTATTTTCGAAAAATTAGCGCGCAGTTGGCCGCGCTGGGCCAGAGTCTCAATGATCAAGTGAGTGGTTTGCACGACAGCCTCGACGAAATCAGGAGCATCGCGTCGGAAATCCAGGAGTACCAGAGGCAGGAAGCGCTGGCCCAGGTCCTGCGAGAGTACAACAACGATGCCCGCACAATTCAAAGCCTGTTTGAACTGTTTGTGGATGATGTCTCAGCGGTGACCGACGTGATTGCCTCCACCACCTCCAGCCCCACGAATAACGCGATCACAGATTTATATTCGAATGTGTTGACTGCCGACAATGCCGTAAAAGTTTCGGACGCCATGGGCCGCATCTACGATCTGCTGGTCAAGCCGACGAACTTCGACAAAGGCATCTTCGATTATCTCAATGACATAGTGACTGCCGAGATTCAGAAGTATGCCGAAACAAGTGAAAACTATCTCCACACGTTTAAGCTTACATTCTCGAACCGGGACCAGCTTCCGAGAGACTTCCAGTATTACGACTGCGGTCAGATTGTCGTCAAGGGCCACGATCTCGCCCGCGCGGAGTTGCCAACGATTGCTGCGCTTTTCAAACGCATCGTAGCGATTCAATTGCGCGGGTTGATTTTTCTCGCCAAAGCCTGGCAGGAGAGCCCTCACGCCAGGACTCTGGGGCTGCGGACGAACGAAGTGATCAAAGGGATCAGTTTAATGAAGGCTTTTTATCCGGCGTTCAAGGCGACCGTGGAAAAAGCTATCGCTGACAGTTTGAAGACCAGCGGCAAGCATCTTCCGGACGAATTCCTGCACCACTTCAAGAAGATAGTGCGCGAGGACTCCAGCATATTTGGCAATCCAAACGATCCAGGCGGTTTTCTCAACCATGATTGGATCATGATGCGGATAGTAGAAACGGAAAAAGACGCCGAGCATTCTCGGCCATTCGATCGGGTGTACATGGTTTACCAGCCGTGGACTGAAGCGTCCAAACTACCGCCAGGGGCGGATCGTTACACGAAAGCTCTAACAATGGATTTGACTAACGAGCTTTGGTTTGGCGGCACGGCTTTGGTCCCAAATTTCGCGAAGATGGAGGAAACCGGCAGCTTCAAACAATTCGATTACCATACCTACGACCGGGCTATTTATTCCGGCCTCAACCAACTGCCCGACGATGCTCCGGCGGAGTTTGCCTCCGTACTGGATGGCTTGCCGGGTTCGTTAGATGACGCGTTAGGAACGCGCCTCTCAGCCATGCTTGATAAGGCGGGGCAGGGAATGTCGCTGTCGTTCAAATGTGCGCTCGATGGCCAGGATGCGGTGTGGCTCCAGGGACATCCGGCGACGGGCGAAGTTCGCCTGGCGACGAGGCGAGGCGCTGACGGCAGCCGGAGCACTGCATGGGCTGTCTACTCGAGTCAGACGGGTGCGGAAAGGTTTGAGAAAATGACGATCTCGTGTCTGGGGTTCGCACATCTTTCTCGCCACTATCTCAACGAGAGCCAAACGCTCGAACTGGGCGCCCCGCCTTTGAACGACCTTATCAAATTAGGAGGGGCCGAGTGGGGTTTCGGTCCCGCGGACTTTAACGATCCCACCGGACTCCAGAAGTCCAACGCGGTCGTGATCTTTTCAATGCGGGACTTTCGGCGGCTGGAAGGACACGCGGATGGTTCGGTTTCGCTTGTTCCGTGGACCGTCGACCCGAACGTCAACCACGGCCTGCTATGGAGGGTCTCTCCGTACGTAGTCGACGCCGACAACTAACGCCTATAGCGGTCGAGAAGCGAAAATGTTCGAATTGACCACGATTCGAAATTCAGAAGAACGAGTCCATTTTGATTTTGGCTGGCTCGACACTTATCACAGGTTCCCGATGTGCCAGTAAAACGATCCGGCCCACTGGACTTCGCAGCTTAAGGGTCATCAACCGCGATCGGGCTGCATCCGGAAAAGTTGCCCGACGCATTCGGATCGCTACCTGGAGATCGTCACCGATATTCACTCCGGCGCGCTGGCGCCCGTGCCATAGATTTGAGTTAACAACACAGATTTACCGCATACCGGGAATTTAGTCCCTGGCGAAGAGCAGCCGAGCCTGGGGAAGACCTCTGCATCTCACTCCGGCCGGTCCATTGGCGGCAGCACCGCCACAAAATCTTCAGCAAATCGTCGCCCGTAATCATCGAGCAGCTCGCTCACGCGTTCGAGTCTTGGCGAGCGGACAATTAATCCCGCGTGGTGTTTCTTCTTAACGCGATAGACAATCTCGGGATCGTTATAAGGGGTCGTGTCCGGATATTCCTGGCGTGCCAAAGACAGAATAATTCCCGCATGTTCTTTTCGCGGCTTGAGTTTGAGCCGCGCGCCGGAAGCCGCATCAAACTCGAGCCGCGCCCACTCGCGCCAAAGATTTATTCCTGAAGCGGCTTCCAAAACGTCGGCTATGTATGCCCCGCCCACGCGCGCCGCAATCTCCAGGAAATAGAATTCGCCGTCAGCTTCGCTCTTGATGAACTCGGCATGCGTGGCACCGCTGTCCAGCTTCAGCGTCTTGATCAAGCGGCGATTGATTTTCAAAAGCATCTTCTTATCCGCAGAGTCGTGCGCGATGGTTTGCGAAATGTATGCGCCACCGCCGTGCGCCACCTGCAAAGGTGGGCGGCCGTACTTGTTCACGCCCGCGAACACGACTCTGTTTTGATGGACCAGGGAATCCACGTGAAATACTTCGCCGGGAATAAAGCGCGCAATCAAATGATACGAGGCGCGCTCGCGCAGACTCTCGCGTTGGTTCAACTCTTCAATGGCTGCCCAGGCTTCAGCGGCACTCGACAGCTTGCGAATGCCAATCGCCGAGACATCAGAACGCGGCTTGAGTACATAGGGCGGCGGAATGCGATCCAGATATTCCTTGATTTCGTCGTGGTTAATGGCCGCCACAAAATCCGGGACCTTGAGTCCGGCATCGCGCGCCTTGACGCTCATCGAAAGTTTGTCGCGAAACGTTTTGGCGGTGCTGCTGCTCAGGCCGGGCATGCAGAGATGCTCGCGCGCCAGCGCCGCGATGACGACGTCGAATTCTTCCAAAGCGACGATCCGATCCACCTTCCGGCTCTTGGCAATATGGCTCACCAGATCAAGGAACAGCTCAACCGGCGCATCGTTAGGGACAGCAAATATTTTTTCAATAATCTCACGCGGCCAATCCTCGTGCAGCATTTTTTCTTTGGTGATCAGAATGACGTTGCCGCCCAGCGCCTGACATTCGCGCATGAAATCAGCGCCCTTAAAGAAGGTGGCGAAGCAGATGATGTTGAGTGGTTGTGGTCGTGTTGCTGGCATAGTCTCAGGCCAATCACAGACTGAAGTCTGTGCCACCAGGGCTGCGACAATATACAACTTTACTGCCATTTGGTCAGCAATCGTGTACACTGGCCGCTCTTTTGTCGGAGCGCAGGCATCCGTGCCTGCGGTCCACCGGCATCCTTGCCGGGGTTCCACTTTTTCATCCGATCTGAAATTTGAGATCTGAAATCCAAGAATGATCTT